>JAICYF010000196.1 GCA_025934355.1 Acidothermaceae bacterium | reverse complement strand
GCCTCCGCGTCAGGCAGCAGGCAGACCTCGTCAGCCCCCATGGCAACCGCCAACGGCCAGACGTCATCGCTAGGTTGGCGGCGGTCGCCACGGTCGCCACGGTCGCCACCGTCGCCACCGTCGCGACTGACCAGGACGACGTTGCCGCGTCGTCGCAACCGAGCTCGCGTGAGCGCGCCAGCCGCGCAATGGGCGGCGTCAACACCGATCAGCACCAACGGCGCGACCGTCCAGAAGCTCCGCGCGGCCACAACGTCCGGCACCGCGGCGAGTTCGACGTCGGCGGCTGCGGCGAGCCGCAGCAGGTCGTCGAGCAGTTCCGCGTCGGACGTGACCAGGAGCGGCCGCGCCCGCTCACCGGAGGTTGTCGAATCCATTGGCCGCCTCCTGCGTCGTGAAAGTCACGAGCAAGAGCGTGGCCTGGTCAACGCCGTCCGAACTGGAAAAGCTGAGTGGCTGTGCGATGAGAGATGTCGAACTGGGGAAAACCAGGTCGGAGATCAGCAGCCGGAAATGGCACAGCGCGGGACATCTGAAGCGGACATGGAACAGCCCCCGCCGGGGGGGTAGCGGGGGCTGTTCAGCACGGTCCGGCTCTGGGGGGGTAGAGCCGCACCAGCTACCAAGGTAACGCCTCTTGCGCTACCGGCAAACCTCCCAGGGCAGGCTTTCTTTTCCAAATGCGCGCTGGCGCCACAGCGGGCACACGGGTCACCCGCGACGCAGGAGTGCCGCGGGGCGTCGTCGGCATGTCGGTCGGCGCGGGCCATATCCTCGCTGCGTGAACTCAGTCAGGTCGGTTGGGCGACCCGCGGCGTTCTTCGACCTCGACAAGACGATCATTGCCAAGTCGAGCGTGATGGCGTTCGGCCGATCGTTTTACCAAGGCGGCTTGATCAGCCGCCGCGCGATGCTGAAAAGCAGCTACGCCCAGTTCATGTACTTGATCGGCGGCGCTGACCACGATCAGATGGAGCGGATGCGGATTTACCTTTCGCAAATGTGCCAAGGCTGGGACGTCGAACAGGTCAAAGGGATCGTCGCCGAGACCTTGCACGACCTCATCGACCCCTTGATCTACGAAGAGGCCGCGGCACTCATCGACGAGCATCACAACGCCGGCCGCGATGTCGTCATCGTGAGTTCATCGGGGTCCGAAGTTGTCGAGCCGATCGGCGAAATGCTCGGCGCGGACCATGTCATCGCCACCCGGATGGTGGTGGCTGACGGACGCTTCACCGGCGAGATCGAGTACTACGCCTACGGTCCTGCGAAAGCGGCGGCGATCGCCGATCTCGCGGCGACGGCCGGCTACGACCTCTCGTCGTCCTTTGCCTACAGCGATTCGGCGACCGACCTGCCGATGCTCGAAGAGGTCGGCCACCCCTGCGTCGTCAACCCGGATCGAGCGCTGCGCAAGGAAGCCACCACCCGAGGCTGGCCAATCCTCGAGTTCAACAACCCGGTGTCGCTCCGCTCGCGCGTCGGGTTGGCCGGCGCCCGCACTCCGGTGGTCGCCGCTGCCGGTCTCGGCGCCGGTGTCGCGGCCGGTTTGGTCTGGTATGCGCGTCGTCGTTCCCGCGCTCTAGGCTGAGGGTTCCACGGGGGACTTCCGATCCTCGCCCGAAGGGCGTAGAAACGAAAGAAGGCCCGGTGCCGCGAGTGGCGTCGTTCCACTCCGACTCCGGACCCCGCACGACACCCGGGCACCCACGCGGGACCAGCCGTTTCAGGCGGTCGAGCCGGGCGGCGCTCGTGGCCCAGGCCACGACGCGGCCCGCCGACGATGCGCAGGTGCACGCTTGGTAACCCGGGGCGTCGTGTGCGAGGCGGCGTCCCGTCTGCGCGGGGCGCCGCTCTCACCACGGCTGGCCGCGCACTCGCCTCGCGACCACTTGATCGAATGCCTTTTGGCTGCCAATTTGGCAGACATATTGGACTAGACCATAGCCCGGGAACCACGCAGATGGCGCCCATGAGTTGCGAGAGGAAGGCGAATAGTGAGCGAGGCAGCATCACAATCGGCCCTATCGAACCTGTTGCATGAGACCAGGAGGTTCGACCCACCGGCCGACCTCGCTGCGAATGCGATCGCCACCAAGGCGACGTACGACGAAGCGTCCAGCGACCGGTTGGCGTTTTGGGAGAAGCAAGCCAAGCGGTTGACGTGGGCGAAGCCGTGGGACCAAGTGCTCGACTGGAGCAACGCGCCGTTTTCGAAGTGGTTTGTCGGCGGTCAGATCAACGCCGCGGTGAACTGTCTCGACCGGCACGTTGAGGCAGGACACGGCGACAAAGTCGCGTATCACTGGGAAGGCGAGCCAGGAGACACCCGCACCATCACGTATGCCGACCTCACGAAGATGGTCTGCCAGGCCGCCAACGCGCTGACCGAAATCGGCGTGCAAGCCGGCGACCGCGTGATGATTTACATGCCGATGATCCCGGAGACGGTTGTCGCGATGCTCGCGTGCGCGCGCCTCGGCGCTCCGCACTCTGTCGTGTTCGGAGGTTTCTCCGCAGAGGCGCTCGCCGGCCGCACGCTGGACTGCGACGCCAAGCTCATCATCACCGCGGACGGCGGATACCGGCGCGGCGCGCCGAGCGCGCTGAAGCCCGCGGTCGACCAGGCCTGCAAAGAATGCCCGCAGGTGGAGCACGTTCTCGTCGTCCGGCGCACTGGGCAAGACGTCGAGTGGAACGAGGGCCGCGACCTTTGGTGGCACGACGTCGTCGAGAAGCAATCGACGACTCATGAGGCGCAGGCTTTCGACGCCGAGCAACCGCTTTACATCATGTACACCAGCGGCACGACCGCGAAGCCCAAGGGAATTCTGCACACGACCGGCGGTTACCTGACGGGCGTTTCGGCCACCCACAAGATGGTTTTCGACCTGCACGAGGACACCGACGTGTACTGGTGCGCCGCAGACATCGGCTGGGTCACCGGGCACAGCTACATCGTGTACGGCCCGCTCGCCAACCTGACAACGTCGGTGATGTACGAGGGCACGCCCGACACCCCGGCTCGTGACCGTTGGTGGTCGATGGTCGACAAGTACAAGGTGTCGATCCTCTACACCGCGCCGACGACCATCCGCACGTTCATGAAGTGGGGCGAGGAGTTCCCAGCCCAACATGAGATGTCGTCGTTGCGGCTGCTCGGATCGGTCGGCGAGCCGATCAACCCCGAAGCGTGGATGTGGTACCGCCGCGTCATCGGCCACGACCGCTGCCCGATCGTCGACACCTGGTGGCAGACCGAGACCGGCATGATCATGATCACCCCGCTACCGGGTGTGACCTCGACGAAGCCGGGCGCGGCCATGACGGCATTCCCAGGCGTGTCCGCCGACGTCGTCGACAACGACGGCAAGCCGGTCGGCAACGGAGAGGGCGGCTATATGGTCATCACCGAGCCGTGGCCCGCGATGCTGCGCGGCATCTGGGGCGACGACGAGCGTTATCGGCAGACCTACTGGTCGCGCTTCGACGGCCTTTACTTCGCCGGCGACGGCGCGAAAAAAGACGAGGACGGCGACTACTGGCTGCTCGGCCGCGTCGACGACGTCATGAACATCTCCGGTCACCGCATCTCGACCACCGAGGTCGAGCACGCGATCGTCGGCCACCCGAAGGTCGCCGAGGCCGCGGTCGTCGGGGCGAGCGACCCCACGACCGGGCAGGCGATCGTCGCGTTCGTGACGGTGAAAGGCAACGTCCCGGACGACGAGTCGCAGGGGCACGCGTTCGCCGACGAGTTGCGCGCCCACGTGGCCAAGGAGATCGGGCCGATCGCCAAGCCGCGCGATATCCTGATCACACCCGACCTGCCGAAGACGCGGTCGGGCAAGATCATGCGGCGGCTGCTGCGCGACGTCGCTGAGCATCGCCAACTCGGCGACACGACCACGCTGCTCGACCCGGGCGTCGTCAGCTCGATCGCGGAGAAGATGCCAGCCGGCGCCGCAGAGGAGTAACCGCCTCCCGCGCGGCGGAGCGCGGCCCCGAGGTCGGCCCCGCGCTCCGCGCTCCGGTTGATCACGTTAAGGACCCGTACACCCCCGAGGACATGCCCACAGAGCTGTCCCCGGGGGTGTACCGGTATGGAGGGCCATTAGCCGGCTACCGAAAGCCGCCGGACTGCACGATCTGCCCGGCCACCTGAACGCCCTGGATCGTCATGTTCGGCGCGAAGCTCACCGCAGTGATGAAGTAGCCCGTCGTCGTGTCGACCGACCCGACCCGCTCAACGCCGCTGTTGTCCAGCACCGCGACCAGCGCGTGTTCGTCGTCCGCCCAGCCAATGACGTGCGCGGCAAGCGCCTCGCCTAGGTCGACGTCAGTCTCCGCCGCCACCCCTATTGAGTCGGACGACGTGAGCGAGATCGCCCGAAGGACGTAGGGCCGCGGCAGGTTGTCGATTTGGTTGAGCGGTCGCCCGGGCGTCTCTTTGGCAACCGCCTCGGCAACCTGTTGCTCGTCGGGCGACCACAACAGGCCTCCCGCGCCAAACTGATTGCCGTAGCGGCCGGCGTCCATCGGCGCCAGCGGGACAGAGCGCAGCACCGCTCCGCCGAGATCGGTGACCTTCGCGGTCGAGTCTTCGATCGACAGCAGCCGTTCGCCGTCCGCCGACCAACCGTCGATGTCGGGCCCGGTGAACTCCACCTGCCGGCCACGCGACAGCGCCCCAGCCTCGCCGATGTCGACGACGAAGCACTCGACCTTGCCGGAACCTCCATGCGGCTGAACCTGTTCCGTAACGACGCCCTGCACCAACAACCGCGATCCGTCGGCCGACCACGCGATCGATTCGACCGGCTCGCCGAGTCCGATCCCCGGCAACGCCAACGACTCCGTCGCCCCGGTCGCCAATGTCACGACACGCAGCTGGGTCTTCGGTTGCGAGCCGGCCACCGGCACCGCCTTTTGCCATGCGTACGCCACTTTTCGGCCATCCGACGAAAGTGCGTATGCGTCAGCGTGATAGCCCCTGGACGACGAGACCCGTAGCGCGCGCACCGCGTCGCTGTCAGCCGAGACCAAAATCGGGGTGCCGGAACGATCCCGGTACATCAAAGCGGCTCGCGCGATCGGCGCCGAAAACTCAGACCGGACGCCGGATTCCGCTCCCACCGACGATGGC
>JAICYF010000070.1 GCA_025934355.1 Acidothermaceae bacterium | reverse complement strand
GACGTCGAGATCGCGCCGGAAGAGGTCACCGTTGAATTCGCGAACGGCCGCCCGGTGGCGATCAACGGCAAGTCGTTCGACAGCGCCGTTGACCTGGTGCGCGAGGCCAACGCGATCGGCGGCCGCCACGGACTTGGCATGTCCGACCAAATCGAGAACCGCATCATCGAGGCAAAGAGCCGCGGCATCTACGAGGCGCCCGGCATGGCGTTGCTGCACATCGCCTACGAGCGGCTGCTCAACGCGATCCACAACGAAGACACCCTGACCACCTACCACGTCGAGGGCCGTCGGCTTGGTCGGCTGCTTTACGAGGGTCGCTGGTTCGACCCGCAGGCGTTAATGCTGCGCGAGGGCCTGCAGCGCTGGGTGGGCCACCCGGTCACCGGCAGCGTCACCCTTCGACTGCGCCGCGGTCAGGACTACTCGATCCTCGACACCCAAGGCCCCAATTTCAGCTACCACCCCGAGCGGCTCTCCATGGAGCGCAGCCTCGACCCCGCGTTCAGCCCGGCCGATCGCATCGGCCAGCTCACCATGCGAAATCTCGACATCTCCGACTCCCGGAACAAGCTCGAGCAGTACGCCGCCTACGGTCACCTCGACAGCTGGCACGGGTTGGTCGGGGAGCTGCCGCCCGGTGGCGCGGCCGCCATCGCGACCGTCGGCGCCGCCGAGCCCGAGAAAGCCTCGGACGACGCGCTCGACCGCGCAGCCATGGAGTCCGGCGTCGACTGACGCCGACGTTGGCTTACCGCGGGCCCTGGAGTCCGTAACTCACGCTGGGCCACCGTTATTGCAGTGCTCAGGCGTGAGCTGCGGTGTTCGAGGAGATCATCAAGGGCGGTAGGCGCGTTTACAGAAGTGAGGCGTAGAGCGCACGAGTGCGCTCCGCGATCGCCGTCCAACTGAAGTGCTCGACCGCGCGCTTTCGGCCGGCGACCCCCATCGCCGTGCTTCGGGCCGGATCGCAGACCAAGGTGTTGACCGCGTCGGCAAAGGCGCCGGCGAATGCGGCGGGGTCGCGCGGCGCCCCGTAGGGGTCGGCCGGGTCAGGGTCGATCGGCACCAAGATGCCGCTCTCGCCGTCGGCCACCACCTCGGGGATCCCACCGGTGCGGGTGGCGACGACTGCGGTTTCGCAGGCCATCGCCTCCAGGTTGACGATGCCCATCGGCTCGTAGATAGAGGGGCACACGAAGACCGTCGCGGCCGAGAACAACTGGATCAACTCGGGCTTGGGCACCATGCGCCTGATCCAGTGCACGCCTTCGCGCTCTTCCTGCAGCGCGCTGATCTCCTCTTCGACCTCGTCGGCGATCTCAGGCGTGTCGGCGGCGCTCGCGAGGACGAGCAGCTGGGCGTCGGAGTCAAACCGGTGTGCCGCCCGCAACAAATACGGCAACCCTTTTTGCCGGGTGATCCGACCCACGAAGATGACCAGCGGCCGGTCGAGGTCGATGTCGTGCTCTTCGAGCACGGTGCGGTCGGAGGTCGGCCGGTACTCGTCGGTGTCGATACCGTTGTGGACGACCTGAAGTCGCGCCGCGTCGATGCTGGGATAACACCGCAGGACGTCGTCGGCCATCCCCGCCGACACCGCGATGACGGCGTCGGCGCCCTCGATCGCCGTCCGCTCGCAGAACGACGACAAGGCGTACCCGCCGCCGAGCTGCTCGGCTTTCCACGGCCGCAGCGGTTCGAGCGAATGCGTCGTGACGACGTGGGGGACGTCGTGCAGCAGCTTCGACACGTGGCCCGCGAGGTTCGCATACCAGGTGTGGGAGTGCACCAGGTCGGCGTCGCCGGTGGCCGCCGCAATAGACAGGTCGGTCGACATGGTGAGCAGCGCGGCGTTGGCGCCGGTCTCGAGCAGTTGCGCGTCGGCGACGTGCGCGGTGACGCCGCCCTCGCTGCGCGGTTTGCCGAAACAGTGCACCTCGACGTCGACCAGCCGACGCAGCTCGCGGGCGAGGTATTCGACATGCACGCCTGCGCCGCCGTAAACCTCGGGCGGGTACTCACGGGTGAGCAGCGCGACTCGCATGAACGCTCACCTTACTGTCCAGCCGAATGATCGCGCCGGGCGGAGCTTTTCGGTAGGTTCCGGCCATGGAGAATGGCGCAAAGGGACGCAACGTCTTGGGCATCGTCCTTGCCGGCGGTCAGGGCACCCGGTTGCTGCCGCTGACCGCTGACCGCGCCAAGCCGGCTGTGCCGTTCGGCGGCATCTACCGGCTCATCGACTTCGTGCTGTCGAACCTCGCCAACGGCGGCCTTCGAAAGATCGTCGTCCTCACGCAGTACAAGAACCACAGCCTCGACCGGCACATCACCACCACCTGGCGGATGTCGACCCTGTTTGGCAACTACGTGACGCCGGTGCCCGCGCAGCAGCGAGTCGGCCCGCGTTGGTTCGCCGGCTCGGCCGACGCGATTTATCAAAGTCTGAATCTGGTCTATGACGAGCAGCCCGACTACATCCTGGTGTTCGGCGCCGACCACATCTACCGCATGGACCCCGAGCAGATGATCGACCAACACATCGCGTCCGGGGCCGGCGCGACCGTCGCCGGCATCCGCGCGCCGCGCAAGGACGCCTCCGCCTTCGGCGTCATTCAAACCGCGAACTCGGGGCCCGACGCCGGGCGCCGCATTGAGGCGTTCTTAGAAAAGCCAAAGGACGTCGAGGGAATCGGGCTGCCCGACTCACCCGACGAAGTGTTCGCGTCAATGGGCAACTATTGCTTTACGACTGAGGCGTTGCTCGACGCCGTGAACCGTGACGCCGCAGACGAGAGATCGTCGCACGATATGGGTGGCAACATCATTCCCATGTTCGTGTCGCGCGGTGACGCGCAGGTGTACGACTTCAACGAGAACGTCGTGCCGGGCACCACCGCGCGCGATCACGCATACTGGCGCGACGTCGGAAGCCTTGACGCTTATTACGACGCGCACATGGATCTGATCTCAGTGCACCCGATTTTCAATCTCTACAACCAGAAGTGGCCGATATACACGAGTCACCGCCCGCTGCCGCCCGCGAAGATCGTGCACGACGACACCAGGGTGATCGACTCGATGCTCTCGAACGGTGTCATCGTCGCCGACTCCGTCGTCAACCGCTCGGTGCTGTCGCCGAACGTCCGGGTCGAGCGGGGCGCGACAATCGACGGCTGCGTCTTGATGGACAACGTGCGGGTGGGTCAAGGCGCGGTCGTGCGCAACGCCATCATCGACAAGAACGTCGTTATACCTGACGGGGCGCGCATCGGCGTCGACTCTGAGCACGACCGCGACCGGTTCACCGTCTCCGACCACGGGATCGTTGTGATCGGAAAGAACGCCATCCTCTAGCGGTCGGCTCTCGAGCTGTCGTCGCCAGTCGGTTGCAACCCGATGTTCGAGTGCTGAAGGGCGCCGCGTCGCCTGCCGCGGCCGCCCTCGTCGATGCCGGCCACGGCACCGGCGATGTCGCCGACGTAGCGGTGAATCTCGAAGCGCCCGCTTAGTCCGGCGAGCCGAATCGCCTGCAGCACCGCGACGCCGTCGACCACGAGTCTGAGGTCGCCTCCAGCGGACCGCAACTGCCGGTCGAGTCCGGCAAGTGCTTGAACGCACTGCGGTTCGACCGCGTTCACCCGTGAGAGGTCGACGATCAGTCGGGTCGCTCCGCTCTCGACGCTCGCGGTGAGCCTGTCGAGCACCATGTCGCAGGCCGCGCCTCGAATGTCGCCTCGGACGACGAAAAGCTGCCAGCCCCGCACCGCGTAGTGAGTGACGTCGAACGTGTCATCGCCAACTCGCGAGGCGACAACGCTGAGTTCCATGTTGTCGGTCATCGGGCGATTCGGTCAGTCGTCCAGAACCGACCGCTGCTCGAGCAGCTGTCGGTCGCGCTCGATCTGCGCCATCACGTGTGCAGGTGGGGACCATCCAGATTCGACGCGCATCATCTGCACTTGCAGTCGGCGCGCGATCACCTCGTCGCAGAGTCGGACGATCTCGCCGGGGTTGGCACCGTCACGTTCCGCTTCGGCCAGCGCCTCGACGCCGTAGTCGAGCGCGAGCGTCGCCCACTCCATGGGATCGCTGGTACGGGCGTAGTCCAATTGCCGGTTCACGGGCCCTCCGTCGAATCGGAGCGCCGAGGCGATCATGGGCCTGCCGGCCGGTCGGCGCTCGTGAACTGAGAGGGGCTGCCTGCTGAACCCGACCTCGATATGTCTGTTTTCACTGTAGGCCGCTTCGTCGGATCCGCAAGTGGCGGTGGCAAACGAGAGCGGTCTGTCGCACAATTCCGCCGTGACGAGGGATCACGATCAACTTCGGCACGGCGCCGACGACGAAGCGCTAGCCGTTGTCGACGCATTGCGCCAGCGAGCCCGCGAAGCCGTCGAACGCGCTCAACAGGCACGCGATCGGGTTGCAGCGCAGCGCATCGACGCGTTAGTGGCGGAGCTGGAGTCGACCGCCAAGGAGCTCGACGGACTGCGAACCGCCATGGGCACGCGATCGACCATCGAACAAGCCAAAGGTGTGCTGATGGGCCTGCACGGGTGCGGCGCTGACGAGGCCTTCCAACAGCTGGTCAGAATGTCGCAAGGCTCGCAGCAAAAGCTGCATGACGTCGCCGCTCTCGTGGTGGCCGAGGCCGCCAACGGTCAGATGCGATTGCGCAGCCTCTTGGGCGCCGCGTCACCTACCGCGCACGAAGGTTAGACCGCCCCGACAGCTTGCCCGGCGATCGACCGGTTCGGGGAGGTTTTGCGCGGTGTCGCGGACGGTACCCAACCAAGCACTGGTGGACACCGCCCGATCACGCACGACCAGCGATCGACCCCAAGGAGGCTCGCCATGAGCGCAGGAGACATCGCCGACACCGTCAACGACAACGCTGACGCGATCGACATCCTTCTTGCCCAGCACAATCAGATCAAGCAACTCTTCTCGCTCGTGGAAAGCAGCGAGGGCGAGGCGCAGCAGCGGGAGTTCGATCATCTGCGGGCGTTGCTCGCGGTGCACGAGACCGCGGAAGAAGAGGTGCTGCGCCCGGTCACCCGCTCCGACGTCCCGAACGGCGACGCCGTCGCCGACGCGCGGATGGAAGAGGAGAACGAGGCGAAAGAAGTCCTGGCCAACCTGGAGAAGTTGGGTTGCTCGTCCTCGGAGTTCATGCCGAAGTTCTTGGAGTTCAAGAAGTCGGTGCTCGCGCATGCGGAACACGAGGAGCACGAGGAGTTCCCAGGGATTCGCGCCTCGAAAACCCCTGACGAACTAAAGAAGATGGGTAAGCGGATCAAGATGGCGGAGAAGATGGCGCCCACGCATCCGCACCCGTCGGCGAAGAGCACGACCGCGAACTACCTGGCCGGCCCCTTCGCCGCGATGCTCGACAAAGTCCGCGATCACATGAAGAGCGGCAAGGACTAGCCCAGCCAGGCGACCCCTGCAGTTCAACCGGCCACCGCAGTTCAACCGGCCACCGCAGTTCAACCGGCCACCGCAGTTCAACCGGCCACCGCAGTTCAACCGGCCACCGCAGTTCAACCACCATTGCCAGTTCAACGTGGAAACTTTTCGGCGCGATAGCGCTGGAAGTTTCCACGTTGTCGTCTCTAGAGAGGGATCCCGTGCCCGACGTAGTCACCCTGATTGAAACCGATCACCGCGCGCTCGAGGAGGTCTTCAGCTCCATTGAGGCCGCCGACGGCGATGTGAAGCCGCTCATCGAGCAGGTCAGAGACATGCTGATTCCGCACTCCAAAGCGGAGGAGCAAGTCGTCTATCCGGCGATCAAGCAGATCGCGCCAGGCGAAGCCGAAGACGTGGACGACGGGCTCGAAGAGCACCACCACGTCGAGGAAATGCTGAAGCAGGTGTTGGCCGAGGACTCCGACGCCCCAGGCGCTGACGGGCTCGTCGCCGCGATCATCGGCGAGGTCCGCCACCATGTTGAAGAAGAGGAGCAGTTGATCCTGCCGAAGTTCGCGGATAAGGCGACGCCGGAGCAGCTTGACGAGCTCGGCGCCAAGTTCGAAGCGGCGAAGCAGGCCGCGCTCGCTGAACTTCGCGGCTCTCGCTGAGCCGGGCGCGGGCTGCGTGAAAAGCGCGTAGCCCGATCGCGGCGACGCCAAGGCACAGCAACATCGACCGCATAATGGCCGCGCTCGCGTCAGCCATCGCGACGCCGAGCACGACGCCGCCGATGACGGCGAGCGCGGCCGCGGTCACCCGCCAACGGGCCGTGGCGCGTACCGAGTTCAGGGTGACCACGTCGGGTCGTTACCCACGATCGGGTGTGAATCACCCGGCGCGAGTCACCCGGGGCGAGTCAACCGTCCGGACGCGCGTCGCCTTTTGGCGGCTCGCCGTCGTGGCGGGCGTCGAGTTCCTCCAGCAGCCGTTGCAACTCGCCGCGCATGAAGTCACGCGTTGCGACCTCGCCCAGCGCGACGCGCAGCGCGGCGACCTCTCGGGTGAGGTATTCGGTGTCGGCGATGTTGCGCTCGTTGCGATTGCGATCCTCTTCGAACTGCACGCGGTCGCGGTCGGCCTGCCGGTTTTGCGCGAGCAAGATCAGCGGCGCCGCATACGAGGCCTGCAGCGATAAGAGAAGGGTGAGCAGGGTGAACTTGTTGCTGTACTGGTCGAATCGGAAACCCTTTGGCACCAAGACGTTCCAGATGATCCAGGCCGTGATGAAGACGGTCATCGCCACGATGAACTTCGCGGTGCCCATGAACCGCGCGAATCGCTCCGACAGCTTGCCGAACGTCTCGGGGTCGTAGTCGGGGCGACGCATGATTCGGCGCGGTGACACCGGCTGGTCGAGCCGTGACCGGCGAACCTCACCCCGCGGCATCGGGCTGTCCCGTCGTGACCTGGTCGGAGTCGCGCCAGCCTTCGGGGAGCAGGTGGTCGAGGACGTCGTCGACCGTGACCGCCCCAAGCAGCCGGTCGTCGTCGTCGACAACCGGCACCGCCACCAGGTTGTAGGTCGCCAGGTAACTGGTGACCTGATGCAGTGGCACGTCAGGGCCGAGCGGCGCGATATCGGTGTCGACCACCGCGCTGACCAGGGTCGCCGGCGGCTCGCGCAGCAGCCGCTGCAGGTGCGCGATGCCGAGGTAGCGGCCGGTCGGGGTGTCGGTCGGCGGCCGGCACACGTACACCTGCGACGCGGTCGCCGGCGAGAGGTCGGGGTTGCGCACATGCGCGAGCGCCTCGGCCACCGTCGCGCTCGGCGGCAGGATCACCGGCTCCGTGGTCATCAGGCCGCCGGCGGTGTTCTCGGAATAGCTGAGCAGCCGACGCACTGGCTCGGCCTCTTCCGGCTGCATCAACGCGAGCAACCGCTCGGCTTCTTCTTGCGACAGCTCAGCCAGCAGGTCGGCCGCGTCATCCGGGCCCATTGCCTCGAGCACGTCGGCGGCGCGCTCACTTTCCAGCGTCGCCAAAATCTCGACCTGCTCGTCTTCAGGCAACTCCTCAAGGACGTCGGCCAGCCGCTCGTCGTCCAATGCCGCCGCGACCTCGGCGCGCCGCTTTTCCGACAGGTCGTGAATCACCCCGGCCAGGTCGGCCGGGCGCAATTGATCGAAGGCGGCCAGCAGATTGGCGGCGCCCTGGTCATTTTCGCTGAGCGACAGCCCGCGCACGGCGTCCCAATCGACCACGTGGGTGACCCCGCGGCGGCGCACCCGGCCGCCCTCGTGGGTGCGGACCGCGACCTTCGTCAGTAGCCAATCGCGGGTGCGGGTGCGCTCCATTGCGACATCTGTCACGGTGACGGTCGCGCCAGTCTCGATCAAGGTCACCGACCGGTCGAGCAGTTCGGCGATAACCCTTGTCTCGGCGGCGCGTTGCTCAAATCGGCGCAAGCTCACCGTGCCGGTGGTCATCACAGCGCCCGCTTCGATGCTCGTGACCCGGGTCATCGGAATGAAGATCGGACGACGCGGGAGCACCTCGACTACGAGACCGAGCACCCGTGGCTGTTGGTTGCCGAGGCGCAGCATGATGACGACGTCGCGCACCCGGCCGACCTGGTCGCCGTTGGGGTCGAACACGACGAGACCGGCCAGCCGCGCGATGAAGACGCGGGTCAGCGACCCGCTGCGCTCGGTCATGTAGCGGAGGTTATCGCTCTCCGCTGGATGAGACGCGCAAGCGCTCCGCCGCGCGTGAAACCGACAGCCGTGGGCAGGACATCGACGGGACTGTGCCAGCAGTCTGGGAAGTGGAAGGAGCGGGGGCGTGAACAGGCGCGGCTTATTCCGGAGTCAAAAGGTGCCCGTCGACGAGCGGCTTGCGTCGCACTACACAAGTGCGATGCGCGAGATCTCGCGGTTGGGCGACCAACTGGTCGAGGCGCAGGCGCGCAACGCCAGCGTCGCGGAGCGACGCGAGATCCATGCCCGCCTCGAGCACGAGCTCGGCCGCGCGGTCGCGGCGGCCAGCGCGATCCACCAAGAGTTGTTCGACGCCGTTGGAGCCCCGCATCGGTCCAGTCCGGAACTTGTGATGTGGCGCCGCCGGCTTGGCGACGTGTTGACCGTCCGCGTCCACCACGAACTACGACAGATGGACGACGGCGGGGTGATCCCGCCATCGCAAAAGCGGATTTCCACCAGGGCGGCGTATGGGCCGCATCAAGCCGGGATGGACTTCGCCGATCCGCCGGACGCCGCCGCCGTGCCGCCGGGCGCGCGTGGCGAAGGTGTCGACATCAGCGACGTCGACACGGTGGTTCAGCGCTAGCGGGCGCTGGCTAGGCCGATTCGCGGATCACCAGTTCGGTCGGCAGCACGATCGGCTCGGGGACCGCGGCGCCGTCACTGAGTCGGCGCAGGATCAATCGGGCCATGTTGCGGCCCAGGTCTTCGATCGGCTGCCGAACACTGGTGAGCTGCGGGTCAGTGTGGCGGGCCACGTGAGAGTCGTCGAACCCCACGAGGGCGACGTCGTCCGGCACTTTGCGCCCGGTGGCTTTGAGCACCCGCAGGGCACCGGCGGCCATCAGGTCGTTAGCCGCGAAGACGGCGTCGAGGGCGGGCTGACGTTCGAGCAGGTCACGCATCGCGGCCTCGCCGCTGTCCTCGGTGAAGTTGCCGGTCGCGACGAGCCTCCGCCAGTTCCTGCGCATGTCACCGGGCAGGCCTTTGCGGAATCCGTCGAGCCGGTCGACGCCTGCGCACATCTCAGCCGGACCGGCGATCGTCACGACTTGTTTGCGCCCTTGTCCAAACAGATATTCGACGGCGCTGCGGGCCCCGCCGAGATTGTCGGAGTCGACGTATGGGATCACGTGATTGGAAAGCGGTCGACCGCTCAACACAGCGGGCATCTTTTGGCGTTCGACCAAACTCAACAGGCCGTCGTCGCCATGCAATGACATCAAGATGACGCCGTCGGCGTGGCGATTGCGAACGTAGTTTGCGATCCGCCCTTCGTCACCCTGGGCGGTGACGAGCACGAACATGTAGTCGGTGTTGGCCAACTCGGCCGCGATGCCGGTGACCATGCCGGCCAGCACCGGGTCGGCGAACAGCCTCGACTCGCGTTCGGCGATCACCAACGCGATGGCGTCGGTGCGTTTGGTGACCAGGGAGCGGGCGGCCCGATTGGGCACATAGTTGAGCGCCTCGATCGAGCGTTCGACCGCCGCCTTCGCCTCGGGGCTGACCTTGGGGGAGTCGTTGACGACCCGCGACACGGTTGCCCGCGAGACACCGGCGTGCGCGGCGACCTCTTCAAGGGTGGGCGACGGACGATCGGCCCCTGCGCCGGGCACGTTCATGCGTCACCTCGTCTGCGTCCGCTCGCGTTCCGCACACATTGTCACGGAAGTACTGACCAGCCGCGCAGCGCCTGGAGCAGTCCGTCGGTCAGGTCGCGCTCGCCAAGTCGATCGATTGCGACCCACGCCACGTCGTCCGCGTCGTCGCCGGCGACCGGCGCCGCCGATGTGGCGCCACCGACGATCGCGACGACGTAGTCGCGGATGCGATACACGACGTCGCCGACGCCGGGACGCACGACCTCGCCGGCGAGCGGCCCGACCTCGACGTCGAGCCCGGTCTCTTCGGCGACCTCTCGGCGGACGGCGTCGGCGTCACTCTCGCCCGGCTCGACCCGGCCACCGGGTAGCGACCACAGTCCGGCCGACGGCGGGTGGCCACGTCGGATCAGCAGGATGCGGCCCGAGTCGATGGCGATCGCCCCGACCGCCGCGACCTCACGCATAGGCCGACCCTAAGACTTCGGTTGCGGAAGTTGTGTCGGTCAGCACGCTACCGCGTGTTGACCGACACAACTCAGTCAAGCGGCGGTGGGGGAGTGGCGGTGGGGGAGTGGCGGTGGGTGAGCGGCTGGCTGGGCGAGCGGCGGCCGGCTTCGCGGTGCGTACCGCGCGCCGCGACGAGGTTGTCCGGAGCTGCCGCTAGGTTGCGTCGTGTGAGCGCTCCGCCCCTTAAAGCAGCCGAATTCTTCGCCGGAATCGGCCTTGTTCGGTTGGGGCTGGAAGCGGCCGGCATCGAGGTGGCCTGGGCCAACGACATCGAACCGATGAAGCGGTCGATGTACGCCGAAAACTTCGGCGGCGCCGACGCGCATTTCGTGCTCGGCGACATCGCCGGCGTGCGCGGGTGCGACGTGCCTGACGTCGACCTCGCCACGGCGTCTTTTCCCTGCGTCGACCTTTCGCTCGCCGGGTGGCGTCGCGGCTTGGCCGGCGCCCACTCGGGCACCTTCTGGCATTTCACCCGGGTGCTCGACGAAATGGGTCCGCGCCGGCCCCGCGTCGTCATGCTCGAGAATGTGGTGGCCTTCGCGACGTCGCACGGCGGCCTTGACCTGCGGGCCGCGGTCGCCGATCTTAACCGGCTCGGGTACAGCGTCGACGCGCTTGTGCTCGACGCTCGTCGGTTCGTGCCGCAGTCGCGCCCGCGGCTCTTCCTTATCGCGGTGCGAGAGCAGCTTGCGGCGAGCTTCGCCGAGCCCGCGGGCGCCCGCGAGTTCGCGAGCCCGCTACGACCCGCATTCTTGCGTTCCGCGCTCGAGCATCCCGACCTGCGCACGCACGCCGCCGTCCTGCCCGCCCCGCCAGAGTTGCTCGCGGCGGGGCTTGGGCAACTCGTCGAGACGTTGCCAGACTCCGACCCGCGCTGGTGGCCTGACGGTCGGATCGCCGACCTCGTCGCATCGCTGTCGCAGGTGCAGGCGCAGCGGTTCACGGCGATGCGCGATCGTCGGGTCACCTCGTGGCGCACTGCCTACCGTCGCACCAGAAATGGCCGCGCAGTATGGGAAATCCGGCCCGACGACGTCTCCGGTTGCCTGCGCACCGCGAGAGGCGGATCAAGCCGGCAGGCGCTCGTGCGGCTAGGTCGCGGCAAGGTCCGGGTCAGGTGGATGACACCACGCGAATACGCCCGGCTGATGGGCGTCGCCGACGAATACCGCTTTAGCTCGGTGTCGTCGAACCAAGCGCTGTTCGGTTTCGGCGACGCCGTCTGCGTTCCTGGTGTCGGCTGGATCGCGCAGCACTATCTGCGGCCGCTGCTTTCGTCGTCCGCGCCGGCGGCGAGCAGCCCGGCGAGAGTTTTGGTGGATGCCTGACTCGTTCGCTTCTCGTCAGCGCCGGGTGCCGCTGCGCGACCACCCGGCGCCGATCGTCCGGCAGTTTCGCGACCGCCTCGACGCCGCGCTCTCGGCGACCGACGCGTCAGACCGGGTCATCGCCAATGCCAAGTGGGGCGTGTACGCGTTCTACGACTACGACGGCGAGCCGATCTACGTCGGGCAGACCAACGAGCAGTTGCGGGTGCGTGTTCGCCGCCACCTGACGAACCAGCGCACCGACGCGGTCGCGATGCGCATCCTCGACGTCTTCGAGGTCGCCGAACTCGAACTTTGGCCGCTGTGGGATCTGCAAAACGCGCAGTCGCACGACCGAGAGGCCAAGCGTCGGCTCGACGAGTGCGAGTACAGCGCCTACCTGCGAGCGATCGAGCAGTCACGATTCCACGCGATCCTCAACGAGAAGATCCCGCCGGTCTCGCGGGTCAGCGAGTTACCCGTGTCACACCGGTTCCCGCTCGTCTCCGACGCGGTTCGCGACGAGCGCGGACATCCCGACACTCGCATCGCCCGCCGCAGCGAGACGATCAGCCGGTTGGCGGCGGTCGCGCACGAGCGCGGTGAGGTCAGCGACGGCTTGCGCCGGGTGCTCGTCATCCAAGCGGTGCGGCTGGCCTATCTGGCGGCCGTCAGGCTCGCCGAGGTCGAGGGGCGCGAGCCGCCACCGCCGTCCGTCATATCGACGCCGGCGCTGGTTGGCGACGTCCTACACGAGACGGGGCCGACGGAGGAGCAGCTCGAGTTGGAGTTGGGAGCCGGCGACTGATCGGTTGCCTCGGAGTCCGCAGTTGTCGGCTGGTCTTGACGGGAACGGCGCAAAAGCGACACCGTCGAAAACGTGAAAGGCGAGCCGAGTTGCCCACGCTGCGGTGGCGTGGTGCGCGCGCCCAACCTTTGGTCGAGCTCGTGGCAGTGCGAGGCGCACGGGCCGGTGTCGCCGCTGCAACCGGTGGTGAAGCCCAACCTCGACTGTCTGGAGACCGAACGCGCGCTCGCGGCACGTGGGTCGACTCCGCTGTGGATTCCGTGGCCGTTGCCGGCGGGCTGGGTGGTGACCGGGTTTGCGCACGCCGGTGACGAGCGCAGCGGCGCGGTGGCCACCATCCTCGGCTGCTCCGGGCCGGCGCCGCTCGGCGGTCCCGCCGACATGTTGCTCATCGCCGAGACCCCTGGTGTCGGGCTTGCGGCGCGGTTGGCCGGCTTGCCCGGTCCCGATCCGGGCGACGGCTTCGACGACGGCCCGGCCCACGCGAAGGTCGACGCAGCGGGTCATCCCACCCCGATGTGGAGCGTCGACGCCGGACCTGAGTCGGCGGTGTTCGTCGGCGAGGCAAAAGCGGCCTGGATGTGGGCGTTGCTGTGGCCGGCGGCCGCGGGCGTGCTGATGCTGGAAAACCTCGGGCTGCATGATCTCGTCGTCCGATCGCTTGGCGCTGACATCCCGTTCGGCGCGCTGATGCCGCGGCTCTCCGCGTTGCGTGCCAGCGAAGCCTGAGATCGGCGTGACCATCTAGGCTCGCCGGGCCGCTAACGTGGGCGGCGATGCGGATCGATCTTCACACGCACAGTGACGCCTCCGACGGCACCGATTCCCCGGCCCAGTTGGTGGCGAACGCGCGCACGGCCGAACTCGACGTCGTCGCGCTGACCGACCACGACACGGTCGCGGGTCACGCGGAGGCGGTCGACGCGGTGCGCGACTCATCGGGTCAGCGCGCCATCTCGCTGGTGCGCGGCGCCGAATTCTCCTGCCTGTTCGACGGAATCAGCCTCCACCTGCTCGGCTACCTCTTCGATTCCGACGATCCCGAGCTGGCCGGTGAGATGGAGTTACTGCGGACCGACCGCACGAGGCGCGCGCGGGCGATGGTCGAAAAGCTGGTCGAGCTCGGCGTGCCCATCAACTGGGAGCAGGTGCAGCGCATCGCCGGCGCTGGCGCGGTCGGTCGGCCGCACGTGGCGCGCGCGCTCGTCGAACTCGGGGTCGTCGCCGACGTGTCTGCCGCGTTCACGTCGGAGTGGATTGGCAACGACGGACGCGCCTACGTCGAGAAGTACTCGCTGCCGCCGCGGCGCGCGATCGAATTGGTGAAAGCCGCTGGCGGCGTGACGGTTTTCGCGCATCCGGCGGCGTCATCGCGCGGTGCGATCGTCGACGACGCGGCCATCAAAGCCTTTGCCGACGCCGGACTCGACGGTGTCGAGGTCGACCACCCCGACCACGACGTGGTCGCCCGCGCTCGGCTTCGCGACATCGCCAAGCATTTCGGGCTCTTGGTGACCGGTTCCAGCGACTATCACGGATTGCACAAGTCGACGCCGATCGGCGCCGAGACTACCGATCCCGCCGCGTATGAGGAATTGGTCAGCCGAGCCACCGGCGCGCAGGTCGTGCGCGGATGAACGCCCGGCTGCTTGGTGAGTTCTTCGTCACCTTGTTGGTCATCATGGACCCGCCCGGCTCGATCCCGGTTTTCCTTTCCTTGACGGGCACACACAGCCGTCAGGCGCGTCGACGCAGCGCCGACCTCGCCGTCGCCACGGCGTTCGTCGTCATCGTCGCGTTCGCGCTGTTCGGCCAGCAGGTTCTTGAATACCTGCACGTGACGTTGCCGGCGTTGCAGGTGGCGGGTGGCCTGTTGTTGTTGTTGGTCGCGCTCGAACTGCTGATGGGATGGGGCGCTGGTCCGACCTCGAGCGGTGACGCCAACGTCTCGATGGTGCCCCTTGGCACTCCGTTGCTGGCTGGCCCAGGGGCCATCGCGGCGACCATCGTGTTCGCCAAGTCGGTGCATCACTTTCGCGACGGTCTCGCACTGGCGCTCGCCATCATCGGCGTGCACGTCGTCATCTGGTTGACGTTGCGGTTCTCCACGGTGATTTTGCGGGTGCTGCGGCGCAGCGGCGTGACGTTGCTCACCCGCATCGCGGGCTTGTTGCTGTCGGCGATCGCGGTGCAGCTGGCCGCCGACGGGATTCGGGCTTTCGTTGACGCGCGCTAGCCGGCTGTCGATCGTCGCGCG
>JAICYF010000207.1 GCA_025934355.1 Acidothermaceae bacterium | reverse complement strand
GCCGTGGCAGTCCCAGCCGGCCTTGCGCGGGACGTGGTAGCCCTTCATCGTCTTGAAGCGCGGGAAGAGGTCCTTGAAGACGCGGGCCTCGACGTGGTGCGTGCCGGGCATGCCGTTGGCGGTCGGCGGCCCCTCGTAGAACGTCCACTGCGGGCGGCCTTGTGAGTGCTGCAGCGACCGGTCGAAGACCTTTGAGTCGTGCCAGCGGCGCAGCACGTCGTGCTCGAGCGCGGGCAGGTCGACCTGCGTTGGCAGCGGGGTGAACATCGGTACCTCCGTCGTCGGCTCGGCGAGCGTTGACCGGTGTCGGTCGGCTCGGCCGGTTGCGTTCGGCGGAGGGACGAGGCCAACCGGCCCCGCGGTACCACCCTCCTTGGATCGGGCGGGCCCGATCCCACTCTTGCCGTGCGGGTGCCGGATCTACTAGGCGCCAGGCTCTCGACCGTGCGCTGTTCTCCCGGCGGCTCGGGGGTGATCTTCGCCGCGCGCACCGCCCCGGGCTCACACCGTCCCCGGGTCGCTTGGCCTTGCGTGCGCGGTTACTCGTCCCCTTCGACGCCTCTCCCGGTTCGTCAGTCTACGGGAGACCCGGACCGCGAGGCGCTGGGTAATTGGGCAGGCGGCCGGTCGGCCGTAGCGTCGCTCGCAAGCCCGGTGCGAGCAGGCGAACTAATTCATCAACCGGCATTGTCGCGGCCGGATCCACCGCGAGGACGTACCGACTGTAGATCACGCCCGACAGTTGCATGGTCAACACGCCGGCGCGGTGCCGCGCGTCGCGACCGCCGATGCGCTCGGCAACCCGGTCGACCATCTCGCGCTGGACGAACTCGCGCACCAACCGGCCGACGCTCGGGTCAGCGGCCGCGGCCCGGGCCATCACCCGCAGCGGGGCGCCGGCCTCCTCGTCGTCCCAGGTCGTGACAAGCGCGCGCAAGAGCCGCTCGGGCAGGGTTTCCGGGTCGCCCGGCAGCGCGGCCCCCAACACCTGTGCCGGGTTGGCCGCCAGGGTGAGCGCAGCTGCGAACAGCCCTTGCTTGGAGCCGAAGAAATAGCTGATCAGCGCCGCGTCGACTCCTGCCTCCGCCGCGATCGAGCGCATGGTGACCGCTTGGTAGCCGTCCACCAAGAAGCGCCGACGAGCCACCTCGAGAACCTGCTCGCGGGTGGCCGGGCGACCGCGGCGACGGCCTCGACCGGGTGATTTATTCATCACGGTTGAAATGTAGTCGGGCGGACCGCGATCCTCAATTCATCGTCGATGAATACATCGGGAGGACGTCATGACCGTCGCCGCACAGAGCTCACCCCGCATGCACCGCGCCGTGCTCGTCGTCAGCTGCTTGGCCCTCGCGACGGTGGTCGCGGCGGTCGCCTCCCTGAACGTCGCACTGCCGTCCATCGCGCGCGAGACACACGGCACGCAGACGCAGCTGTCATGGGTGATCGATGCCTACGCGCTCGTCTTTGCCGCGCTGCTGCTGCCGGGCGGTGCGATCGGAGATCGATACGGACGGCGTCGCGCGCTACTCGCCGGCCTGGCCATTTTCGGCGCCGGCTCGGTCGCGGCCATGACCGCCGCCGACATCAACCTGCTGATTGGAATGCGGACGCTGCTCGGCCTCGGCGCGGCGCTGGTCATGCCGGCGACGCTCTCGACAATCACCAGCACCTTCCCAGGGGAGCAGAAAGCACGCGCCATCGGAATCTGGGCCGGCGTCGCCGGAGCTAGCGCGGTGCTCGGCCTGCTCGCGTCCGGCCTGTTGCTCGAGTGGTGGTCGTGGCGGGCCGTCTTCGGACTCAACGTGGTGCTTGCCGTCGTGGCGGTCGTCGGCGTCGCGCGCGTCGTTCCGGAGACGTCCGACCCGGACGCCCCGCGGCTCGACGTCGTCGGAGTGCTGCTGACCGTCGTCGGGCTGGGCGTTCTCGTTTACTCGATCATCGAGGCGCCCACCGCCGGCTGGACGAGCGCGCGCACCCTCGTCGGCGTCGTCGCCGGCGTCGTCGTCCTGGTCGGCTTCGTCTTCGGGGAGCTGCGCCATCACGCGCCGCTGATCGACCCGCGGCTGTTCCGCCACCCGGCGTTCGCGGCCGGCACCTTGTCGATCACCGTGCAGTTCCTGGCGTTCTTCGGCTTCATCTTCCTGGTCTTGCAATACCTCCAGCTCGCGCGCGGCGACAGCCCGCTGATCGCCGCCGTCAGCCTGCTGCCGATGGCCGCCGCGATGATGCCGTGCGCCCGCATGGCGCCTCGGGTGGCGAACCGGATCGGAACCCGCAAGGTGTGCGTCGCCGGTCTGGCGCTCATCACCGCCGGACTGCTTGTGCTGGCGCAGGCGGACGCCGCCACCACGTACTGGCTGTTGGTGTGCGGGCTCGTGCCGCTGGGCGCAGGCATGGGCATGGCGATGACCCCGGCCACGGCTGCGATCACGGACGCGCTCCCGCGCTCGAAGCAAGGCGTGGGCTCGGCGATGAACGACCTCGCGCGCGAACTCGGCGGCGCGCTCGGCATCGCAATCCTCGGCAGCGTGCTGCAGGCGACCTACCGCGGCCACCTCACGTCGTCCGACCTGGCGCACTTACCGCAACCGGTGGCCGACAAGGCGCGTTCGTCGCTCGCGCTGGCCGTTCATCTCGACGTGGCCCATCAGGCGCGGCTCGCCTTCACCGATGGCATGTCCGCGGCACTCATCCTTGCCGCCATCGCAGTCGCCCTGGCCGGTGTGACGGTGGCCGTGCTGCTGGGCCGAGTTCCGCGGCCGCGGTCAACCGACGAGCAAGCCGCGGCGGGTGAGTTCCCGGCGCAGCTGCTCGGGTGATTCGAACAGGATCGCGTCGAAGCCCGCGTTGGCCGCAGCGGCGACGTTTTTAGGCGAGTCGTCAATGAAGATGGCGCGGCCTGCGTCGACGTCATGCCGTTGGGCGACGAGGTCAAAGATCGCGCGGTCGGGTTTGATGAGGCCGACGGCCCCGGAGATCAGCACGCCGTCGAACTCGTCGAGAAACGCCATCCGGTGTCGCGCCCGCGGGAACGTCTCGGCCGACCAATTGGACAGCGCGACGAGTCGAAGGCCGCGGTTCTTCAGCTCTCGGGCGATCTGCACGGTCTCGCCGATCGGCTCGCCGAGCATTTCGTCCCACCGGCCGTAGTAGGCCTCGACGAGCTCCGCCTGGTCTGGGTGCCGCTCGACGAGGATCGCGGTCGCCTCGGCAAGGGTGCGGCCGCGGTCTTGCTCGGCGTTCCACTCCGGGGTGCAGACCTCCGCGAGGAAACGCTCCATCTCGGCCTCGGCGTCAGGACCGGTGAACATCGTGCGGTAAACGTGGCGCGGATCCCACTCGATCAACACCCCACCGAGATCAAAGACGATCGTGTCGACCGGACTTCTGCTCACCCGCCGGAGCCTAGCCTGAGGATTGTGGCCGCCGACTCAACGCTGACCGTCGCGATTCGGGTCTCGCCAGCGTCGTCGCGCACCCTCGTGGGCGGACGACGCGGGGACGCGCTCGTCGTCCGAGTCACCCAAGCCGCGGTCGACGGACGGGCCACATCGGCAGCGCTCACCGCGCTGGCGGACGCGCTCGGGGTGCGCCGAGCGGACGTCCGGCTGCTGCACGGGGCGACATCGCGCGACAAGGTGGTAACGATCGACGATCCGGGCCCCGATGTCGCCGAGCGGCTGGCGGCCTTGCTGGCCGGCCGGTGAGTGGTTCCCGCCCAATTCGTGACGTCTGCTGTCTCTAGGCGACAGCAGAGGTCAACAACGTGAGGGTGCTCTTACGGGTCCGACACCTCCGGAGCGCGGCGGCGCGCCGGGTTAGTGCGTTCGCCGCCGATGCTCGGCTATGCCACACTCCGAGAATGATCGCGACTCCACGCTCACTAGGCCCCTTGGTCGTTGTCACGCTGACGAACTACGTCGCGCTCGTGCCGTATTACATCCACAACGAGTACCTCCGAAGTGACGGCGGCGCCCACCATGGCTTGCCGGGGCCCCGCGCGGTGCTGCTGGTCGCGCTCACGCTTAGCTGGTTCGTTGCCGGCGTTCGCGGTGCCGCCCGGCGACGGCGCTGGGGACGACCTGTGCTGCTCAGCTTCTTGATCGCGGAGGCTTCCCTTTACGTCAAGACGTTCGCAACCGGCGCCTTCGTGCATCAGATGCAAAACCCGAGCGATCTCGTTCGCGTGGTGTTTGTCATCGGTTACGTGTCCGGTGCTGTCGCGCTCGTCTACCTCGCCCTGCTCGGCCGCACCGGCCGATCCACACCACCAACCCCGGACCGCCCGGACTCGCTATCTCCCGGACCCCGCAGGCGGAGCCGCTGGGGTCGCGGAAGCCGGGGAGACCACCGGTCGGTAGCGACCGCTTGCACGTCCTGACCGCCGGGCAGGAGCCGGGCGCAGCAACCGGGTGTCCGGGACGAACAGCCACCAACGAGTCGTGGAAGAATTCGACGGCGCGCCTGGTTGCTCAGCGCGAAATGCGGACCTATCCTCGCCTGACCTGGTCGGCGATCATGATCGAGGACGCTCTAGGAGCATCAGATGCCTACAAAGCGCCGTGGCGGCGGAGTCGCACGCCGGGCAGTGAGCAAGAGCGCGTCCGCAGGCCCTGCTTCACGCGGGTCGCGATCATCCGCGGGAGCTGCGCCGGCTAAGAAGGCGGCCGTCAAGAAGGCGGCCGTCAAGAAGGCGGCCGTCAAGAAGGCGGCCGTCAAGAAGGCGGCCGTCAAGAAGGCGG
>JAICYF010000200.1 GCA_025934355.1 Acidothermaceae bacterium | reverse complement strand
GCCCACGCCAGCGCTCTCGTGCGCTACCCCTAAACGCGCCGCACCGCCAACCCCAAACCCGCTTGTCCAAGTAACCCGCGCTGGGGGGCGGCCGCCGACGCCCCCCCCCCACGACTTCACGTCGGCGACGTGAGCCTCAGCTCCCTGGATACTCCGCGACGTCGACCGGCGTCACGATCCCCGGATTAGTCGACGTGTTCGGAGCGCCGGCCCCGTTGATGACGGAGTTGAAGCCGCCCGATCCGCCGATCCAAACCGTGAACACGTTATGGAATCGAACGTTGGCACGGGTTGGTGACTGGAACGCCATGTCGTCGTAGAGCGTCGCCGGGGTCTGGATGAACACCACGTAGCTGCCCATTCCGTAACCGTCGAAGGACCGCACGTTCGGCGTCACCACGAATGCGGGGTAGCCGAGTTGGTGCGCCGACTCGTTCCACACGCCTTGCGACGGCACGTCGTACGGCAGTTCGTTTTGGAAGAAGATGTCGGTACCGCCCTGGCCGCTCCAAATCACCTCGTTCTTTTGGTAATGCTCGACGGCGAGCCCATACGCGGTCACGTTGTCGCCGGTGACGACGACGCCGGTGTCGGCGGGGTTCGTCGTCCAGCCAACCGCGTTGCCGTGGTCGGCGCGCCATGCCCAAATGTCATCGAGGATGGCGTTGTCTGCGTTGACCAACAAGCTGACGTTTGCCGACGTCTTCGTGGTCGCGGCGCCGCCGATGCGGAAGAAGACATCCGACAACAAGTCGGGGTCACCGTGCGAACTCGAGCCGACCGGAGTTCCGACCGACATCAACACCGGCGAGTTGACCGGCCCGGCGTCGACCAGCAAACCGGCGATCGTCACACCGTTGTTGGGCAGCGCGATGAGCGCGGCATTGCCATTCTGCGGAACCAGCGTCGCGAAGCCGAGCCCTAACACAACGGTGTTAGGCCGGCTCACCAGGATCGGTTGCGCGAGGTCGTAAACGCCGGGCGTCAGCAGCAGGTTCTTGCCGAGAGCTAGCGCGAGGTTGATCGACCACACGGACGTTGACGGTGTCGCGACGAAGAAGTCGCGCAACGGCACCGAACGTCCGGCCTCGTTGCCGCCCTGCCACGAGGTGCCAGAAGTGTTCTTCCGGACGGACGGCACGAACACCGAATAGGCGCCGTGGGAATCGATGTACAGGAACGGCTTTTCTTTCGTCACCGGACTAGTCGGCAACACCGTGTTCTGGCCGCACTGACCGGTGAACATCGGTGTCGGCGCGCCCACGGTTCCGGAGTAGACCATGTTCCACAAGCCGCCATTGGCGTCGCCGCAACCGTTCGCGCCGCCGATCTCGTCGTTGCGCACCATGTACTGCTGGTTGCCGTAGAAGTTCAGGTCGCCGGTCACCACACTGTCGGCGATGAAGCCGCCGCTCGCGTAGTTCTGGTTACCGCAGTAGTCCTGGAAGATCACGTTGCCGTGGCTTGAGGCGTTGCCGTTGCTTCCGTCGTCGACGATCACTCGCCGCATCGGCGCCGCTTGCGAGACCGCCCAGAACTCACCGGTGTTCGCACAATATTGGGTGCCTGGCTCGGTGATGGGTGGCGCGTAAGCCGGCGGGTTAGGCGGGATGTTGACGTTGATTTGCAGGTTCGACAACGAACGCCAGAAGTTGTCGTCGGCGTTGAAGTTGCCGCCACCGACGTCGCCGTTGTAGACGTCGACCGCGCCGTTGATGACGGTGTCGCTCGGCAATGCGCCAAGACCCGCGACCTCTGTGTAGTAGCCGACCTGGAAGATCAGCGGGTTGTCGGGAGTTCCGTATGTTCCCGGCTTGAACAACGCCGCGTAGCGCTGGCTAGTGAACTGACTGTCGACCGGCACCTGTTGGGTGGCGATCGCATCGAGCCGGGACTGCACATCGGCCTGCGACATGCTTGGATCGAACACGACGACGTTTGGCCCGAGATTTGGCTGGGCGGCCGGCGGCGCGGCGACCGCCACGCCCGACATGGCGACGACGCCACCGAGCACCGCCGCCGCGGCGACCAGGCGGCCGAAGCGCCGGTGCGGAGCAGGACTGGATCGGCGGGTGTAGAGAGCGCTCTCACGCTTAGGCTGCTGCATCTGCGCTACGCCTTTCTTTGGACTGGCCGGCAAACGATCATGCGGCCGAAAGGTGTGCGGCCGAGCGTGTGATCGCCCCGCCGTCGGCCTCAACGGGCCTGGTCGCTGTTCTAGCGGACCCCGTGACGGGCGGTCAACCCTTCTCGGCTCGCGGGAACTCTCATGGCGTGCCCCCGGACGGACTCGAACCGACACTGAAACCCTTTTAAGGGGCTCGCCTCTGCCTATTGGGCTACGGGGGCTAGCGCTTGCGCCTTGCACCCCCGGCTGGCGTCGGCTCGCCGTCGGGTAGCGGCGGACGGGTTGCCAGCTCAAACTCCTCACGCGGGTTCTGCAGCGCGCCAAGCGACACTATCTCGCGCCGGAAGAACAACGCGAGGGTCCAGTCGGCGATGACCCGCACCTTGCGATTGAAGGTCGGCACCCTCGAGACGTGGTAGGTGCGGTGCATGAACCAGGCGATGATGCCGCGCAACTTGACGCCGTAGATCTGCGCCACCCCCTTGTGCAACCCGAGGCTGGCGACGGATCCCGCATATGAGTGCCGGTACTCGGACGGCTTGCCGCCGTGCAGCACCTTTGCGATGTTGTCGCCGAGTTGCTTCGCCTGCCGGACCGCGTGCTGCGCGCTGGGGCCGCAGAACGTTCCAGGTCGGGTGACGTCGGGGATCGCAGCGCAATCACCGGCCGCCCATGCGTCGTCGACGCCTTTTACGGTCAGGAATTCGGTGCCGCGCAGCCGACCCTTCTCGTCGATCGGCAAGTCGCTGCTTGCGAGCACCGGGTTCGGTTTCACCCCCGCCGTCCAGACCAACGTGTCGGCGTCGAATTCTTCGCCGTCCGATAAAACTATGTGCCGGTTCTCCGCCGACTCGAGCCTGGTGTTGAGCTTGATGTCCATGCCGCGGTTTTCCAACTCGCGGACCGTGTACTCGGCGAGGTCGCGGCTCACCTCAGGCAAGATGCGATCCGTTGCCTCGACCAGTACCCACCGCATGTCAGCTGGCTCGACCCCCTCGTATGACTTGCACGCGTCGCGAGCCATGTCTTCGAGTTCGGCGAACGCCTCGACACCCGCGTAGCCACCACCGACAAAGACAAAGGTCAGCGCCCGCCGGCGAACATCGACGTCGGATGTCGACGCCGCGATGTCGAGCTTCGCGATGACGTGATTGCGCAAGAAAATGGCTTCACCGACGGTCTTGAACCCGATACCGCTCTCGGCAAGGCCTGGGATCGGCAGCGTTCGCGCGATCGAACCGAGCGCGACGACGAGGATGTCGTACGAGATCTCAACCGGCTCTGCCGCATTGGGCAAGAACGTGACGACGCGGCGGGCGTGCTCAATGCGGGTCACCCGGCCGTTCAAGACCTGCGCGTGCGGCAAGACCCGACGCAACGGGACGACGACATGCCTCGGCTCAAGGTTTCCGGCCGCGGCTTCAGGCAGAAAAGGCTGGTACGTCATGTACGAGAGCGGGTCGATGACCGTGACCGTGGCCTCGTCTCGACGCAACTTCTTGTCGAGCTGCAGCGCGGTGTACATCCCGACGTATCCGCCGCCCAGGATCAGGATGTGGGGGCGTCGCTGCCTCGTGTCGTCCGCCATGCTCGTCAGCCTATCCCCGGCCGCTCATCGGCCCTCCCGCCAATCGACCCCTCGCTAACCGACTCCGCCCGCTAACCGAGCGGCCAGACCGAGGACGTCGTCGATCATCGACTCGGTGAGCTTTCCGGTGAAGGTGTTTTGCTGGCTTGGGTGGTAACACCCCAACAGTCGCAGCGTTTTCCCCGACCCGTCTTCGAGTTCGACCGAAGCGCCGTGGCCGAATCTCGGGCTGGGCCGCGGGATTGCGTAGCCGGCGTCAGCAAGAACGGGCAGCAACGCCTGCCAGCCGAAAGCGCCAAGCACCACGACGACCCGCAAAGTGGTGTCGAGCAAGGAGATTTCGCGGGCAAGCCACGGCCGGCAGGTGTCGCGTTCTTCGGTGGTGGGCTTGTTCGCGGGCGGCGCGCATCGCACGGCGGCCACAACTCGAACGCCGAGAAGTCGCTGCCCGTCGCCCGCGTGGGTGCTCGTCGGCAACGCGGCGAGGCCGGCCCGATGGAGTGCCGCGAACAGCCAATCGCCGCTGCGGTCGCCGGTAAAAATCCGCCCGGTCCGGTTACCACCATGGGCGGCCGGCGCGAGACCGACGATCAACAGCCGAGCCGCAGGATCGCCCCAGCCGGGCACCGGCCGACCCCAGTAGGGCTCGTCGGCGAACGCCCGACGCTTCACCCGCGCGACGCTCTCCCGCCATTCGACGAGCCGCGGGCAGGCCCGGCACACCGACACCTTCGCGGTGAGCGAGGCGCCGACAGAATCCAGATCGGACGACGCGGCGGCAAGCCGCCGAACCTCCTCCGCGCTCGCCGCGACGGGGGTCGATGGCCTGGCCACGTCGTCCGGCCAGCCCGTTCCCGGCGTCGCGATCACCCGCGCATCACGGCGCAAGTCTGGCATGTCCGCCTTTGGCGGCGAGCCCACTACTCCAGTCGGAGGCAACCAGCCTGCCCGCTCGGCCGATGACGCAGACCGTCGGCTTCTCCACACTTAAGTCACGGTGCGTCACGAGCGCATTACCGAACGCTATGGGTGGGGGTTAGAAGTGGATACAGCCAAGGACGGCAAGCCACTGTCATCACGGAGCACCAAGCCGCGCGGCCTGACGTGGGTCGACGGACGACGGTTCGCCGCGGCCAAGCTTGTCGCGGGTGCCATCTCGGCGGCCACCGCCGCAGCGGTGCTGCCGTTCGGCGGACTCGCGACCGCCAGCGCGTCTGCAGCCTCGAGCGGGCCGACCGCCTCATACATCGTGCAAGCGACAGACGGGCACGTCGTGAACGCGCGCGCGGACGCGGTCGCCCTCGGCGGCG
>JAICYF010000074.1 GCA_025934355.1 Acidothermaceae bacterium | reverse complement strand
GATGGTGACGACGTCGATGGATATCGCAACGGGCTGGTATTCGTCCGACTCACCGGCGAGCCGTATCCGAGCGATCCCGAGTACGGCTACGGATTCGTCGCGTCCGCAGTCACGCGCTGCGTTGCTGGGTGATCGTCGGCCGACCGCCTGCCCGTCACGAGCGGCCGGCATCGAACGAACAGCCCAGCTTTGTCACCGCAGCGCGACGGTGGCCAAAGAACTCAGGACTTTGGTCCGCACCGGAAGGCCCGTCGGCACTGCCGATCCGTGGCCTTCGGCGGCCACCGTGATCGTTATGAGCCATACCAACCAAAAGTTGGCCGAGCCAGCATCGCCACAAGCGGTCATGCGCCAGTTCAGTCGCCGGGAAATCCCTCCGGAGTTCGACGGCGTCCCCGGTCTGCGCAACAGCCAAGCCCTCCGCGACTGGGCCCGCGCGACCGCCGATCTCGACCGGGCCAAGCAGCGGCAATCGCCGGCCGCCACTATCTCGGAGCTCAGCCGAGACGTCGCGCGCGCTTACGCCCGGTTGCAGGCGTTGTCGGCTCGCCGTCGCTAGCGGGCAGCCTGTGGAAAAACGCGTTCACCTGAACGCGGCGACGCGCACACCGGCGCGCGCCGCCGGCCGCAGCGCCGCTCAACGGCCGACCGCGTAACCTTGCGCGCCTCGTGGATTTGCCGCAGCGACACGGAAATCGCCGTCGCGCGCGACCGCGCTGACCCGGCCCAGCGTCCAACCGCCTTCGACCGCCATGTCGTGGCCGCGTCGGCGTAAGTCCTCGATCACGTCAGCGCCGAGACGTTCCTCCACCACCAGCCGACCCGGCTGCGCAGCGCGCGGATAGAACGAACTCGGGAAATGCTCGGAGTGAAACATCGGCGCGTCGATCGCGTCTTGCAAATCGAGCCCGCTGTGCACGACGCCGAGGAAGAACGCCAAGCACCACTGGTCTTGCTGGTCGCCGCCAGGAGTTCCGAACGCCATCCACGGCTCGCCGTCGCGAAACGCGAGTGACGGCGAGAGCGTGGTGCGCGGCCGGGCGCCGGGCCGCAACGACGTCGGCAATCCCTCTTCCAGCCAGAACATCTGCGCCCGCGTCCCAAGGCAAAATCCCAGCTCGGGGATGTGCGGCGAGCTGTGCAGCCATCCGCCACTCGGTGTGGCCGACACGAGGTTGCCGAAAGAGTCGGCGACGTCGATATGACAGGTGTCGCCGCTGGTCTCCCGCAACGCACGAGCCTCAGCGGCAAGCTGAACGCTCGGCTCACCGATCCCCTCGGCCGGCGTTCGCGTCCCGCCCACGACTCGCGGCAGCCGTGGCGCACGATCGCGAATCGCACCCGGACGCAGCTCCATACTCGCCCGCTCACCGACGAGCTCGCGTCGTCCGGCGTTGTAATCGTCACTGAGCAGGACGTCGAGAACCCCGCCCAGCTCAGCGGAATCGCCATACTCGCCGTACCAAGCTTCGCGATCGGCGAAGGCCAACTTGGCGCACTCCACGACCGTGTGCAGGTAGTCGGCAGACAGGAACGGCACGTCGTCAAGGTTGAAGCCACTTAACAAAGCCAACTGTTGAAGGAAAACTGGGCCCTGTCCCCATTGCCGCGTCTTGCACACCGTGTACCGGCCATAGTCATACGTCGCCGGATCTTCGAACGTCGGCGTCCAACGCGCGAGGTCGTCAGGGGTGAGCAACCCGCCGTGCACTTCGCCACTCGCGTCCCGCCAACGTGTGCTCGCGCAGAACCGGCCGAGTTCGTCGGCGACAAAGCCGCGATACCAGACGTCGCGCGCCGCGCGCAGCTGCGTGTCGCGATCGGACGACGCCGCCTCTGCCTCGCGCAGCACTCGCTCGTATGTTGCCGCTAGCACGCGGTTTCTGCGCATCTGCCCCGGCTGCGGAACCGTGCCGCCCGGCAGCCACTCGGCGGCGGACGTCGGCCAGTCGGCGCGGAACATCTCGGCGACCGCGCCGATGGTACGGGTCATGGCCGGCACCACCGGATAGCCGTTGACGCAGTAGTGCAGGGCGTATTCCAAAACGTCGCGCAACCGCCAGCTGCCCCACCGCTCGAGCATCAGCAGCCAGCCGCCGAACGCGCCCGGAACCGTCGCGGCGAGCAGCCCGGTGCCTGGAATCAGCTCAAGCCCCAGCGCTTGAAACGCGTCAATCGTGGCGGCCGCGGGCGCGACACCTTGACCGCACACCACCTGCGCCCGCTGCTCTCGTTCACTCCAGGCGACGATCGGCACCTCGCCGCCGGGACCGTTGAGGTGCGGCTCAACGACCTGCAAGACGAAGCCGCCCGCGGCCGCCGCGTCGAACGCGTTGCCGCCGCGTTCCAAAACGCTCATGGCGCAGGACGACGCGAGCCAGTGCGTGCTGGCCGCCATGCCGAACGTGCCCCGCAGGGTGGGTCGGGTGGGAGGCGGTGCGGTCGGGCGGGTGGGAGACGCTGGGTTCACCAACCCATCGTGCCCGACCGCTGTTGACAACGAACAACGCGGAAACAATTCGTCGCCAGGGCGCGAATTGTTTCCGCGTTGTCGCTGCAAGCTGTCGCTGCCGCTCCGAGCCGCCGCTGCGAGCTGTCAGCTGTCGCTCGGTCAGCCCATGCCGGGGACTTGGGACGTGTCGACGTCGGATGCCTTGGCCGTGATGCCGAAAACCGACGCCACAAGCGCGAGCGCGCCGAACACCACCGCCACCTGCAGCGCAGTCGAGATGCCGTGCGCGAGCACGTGACTGCCGAACACTCCCGGCAGCTGGTGGGTCTTCGCGTACAGCGCTTTCGCCGAGTCGTCGGCCTTGGCCATGAACAGCGGCAGTTGCTTCGCGAACTCGTGGTTGCTCGCGGTGGCGTAAGCCGTGGTCAGGATGGCAAGGCCAATGGTGCCCCCGACCTGCTGCATGACGTTGAGCAACCCGGACGCCGACCCCGACTCGTGTGGTTCGACACCGGCCACCGCGACCACCGTGAGCGGCACGAACAGGAAACCCATGCCCAGCGCGAACACCACCATCGGACCGAGCAGGCCGTCGAGGTAGCCGCTCGTCGCTGTGATGCGCGAGAGCCAGATCAGGCCGCCCAACGACAGGATCGAGCCGGCGACCATGAACGGCTTCGGCCCTACCTTGAGCAGCTGCTTCGACGCGATCTGTGCACTCACGATCACGCCTGCGCTCACCGGCAGGAAGGTGAATCCGGCCTTCAGCGGGCTGTAAACCAAGACCTTTTGCACGAAGAGGGTCAGGAAGAAGAACATGCTGAACAGCGCCGCGGCCAACGACAGCATGACGACGTAGGAGCCGGACCGGTTGCGGTTCGCGAACATGTGCAGTGGCGTGATGGGCTGCTCGCTGCGCAGCTCGTTGATGATGAACCCCGCCAGCAAGACCACCGCGGCGATAAACGCACCGATCGAAATGGCGTCGCTCCAACCATCGGACGCCGCGCGGATGAAGCCGTAGACGAGAGCCGACATGCCGAGCGTCGAAAGGATGGCGCCAGCGACGTCGAACCGGCCGGGATGGCGCTCGGACTCGTTGATGTACAGCGGCGCGATGATCGCGATGGCGATTCCGATCGGGACGTTCACGAAGAGCACCCAGCGCCATGACAGCCAGGACGTCAACATGCCGCCGGCGAGGAAGCCGATCGCCGCCCCGGAACCCGAGACCGCCGCGAACACGCCGAAGGCCCGGTTGCGTTCGGCGCCCTCCTCGAAGTTGGTGGTGATCAGCGACAACGCGGTCGGCGTGACGATCGCACCGCCTACACCCTGCAACGCGCGAGCCGCCAGCAACCACCACTCGGTTGTGGCAAGACCGCCGAGGAACGACGCGAACGTGAACAGCGCGATCCCGAAGATGAAGACCCGCCGGCGGCCGAGGATGTCGCCCGCGCGACCTCCAAGCAGCAGCAAACCGCCGAACGTCAGCGTGTAGGCGTTCAGCACCCAGGTGAGGCTCTCATAGGAGAAATGCAGCGCGTTTTGGATGTTGGGCAGCGCGACGTTGACGATCGTTGCGTCGAGAACCACCATCAGCTGCGACGCGGCGATGATCGCGAGGGCGAGCCCCGGATGGTGACCGCGGCGGGCGGCCCCGGCCTTCGCGATCGACGGTTGCGTCGATAGGGCTGTCATTGAGCACTCCGTTCATGGGCGGCACTGCGAACATGGGCGGCACGGCAAACTTCAAGGGCAGCGACGTCGCCGCCGCGGTGGCAGTGAACGCTTGCGTTCACTAAGCTGTCGGTCACGTTACAACGATCGAACTAGTGAACGCAATCGTTCATTACGCAACTATCTGGTCGGCCCGAGAAGGGAGGCGAGGAGATGAACCCGACGCGCGCAGACGAGCCATCCCGGTCCTCCTCTCCCGCCCCGGCGAGCTTCGACCCGGTGACGCTAACCGCCGGCTGTGACAAAACCGGCGACACAACCGGCGACAAGACCTGCGCCGAACCCGTCACCGAGACCCCCGCACTTGAAAGACGGGGTAGCAGACGCAGAGGTGACACGCTCACAGAGGCGATTTACGCCGCGGTGTTGGAGCAGATGAGCGTCCATGGCTTCTCCGGTCTCACGATGGAGGGCGTTGCGACATGCGCCGGCACCGGCAAGGCCGCTCTCTACCGTCGGTGGTCCGGCAAAGAAGACCTTGTCGTCGAGGCGCTAAACCACGTGCTGCCGTTGGTTGATTCCGCACCGGACTCTGGCGACCTGCGAACTGATCTGGCCGCCACGCTCGACATGATGCGCACGTCGGTCAACAGCCGCGCGGGTCGCGCGATTCTCGCCATCATGGGCGAACTCGACCGCGATCACGACTTCATCAAAACGATCAAAGAACGGGTCCTGGCACCCCGGAAGAGCTGCATCATGACCGTCCTTCAGCGCGCCGCCGACCGCGGCGACATCTCGCCAGAGCGGGTGACCCCGATTGTCGCGGAGACCGCGCCCGCACTGGTCATGATGTGCGTCATCGGCGAAGGACCGCCGGTCTCGGCCGAACAGATCAACCAAATATTGGACGACGTCATGATGCCGCTGCTGCACTCCGGCAGCCCGAAACGGGCTACGACCGCCACAGCATGAGCAACGCGCGGTCGTCGCTGGCGTCGGGTGGAACCGTCTCGATCAGCCGGCTCGCGCCGTATCGAAAGCCTTGCGTGACAAGGCGTTCGGCCTCCCCAACGAGCTTGTCGATGCCGACGGAGATTTCGCGCTCGGCGTTCTCGACCAGGCCGTCGGTGTAAAGCAGCAACGCGTCGCCGCCGGCCAGCATGCCGTTCGCGCCCACAAAGTCGGCGTCGGGCAACACGCCAAGTGGCACCGCGTCGCCGTGGATAAGCCGCCAGGTGCCGCTGCCGCTGATGAAGTGCGCGGGCGGCGGATGCCCAGCCGACTCGACGACGAAGCGACCCGTGTTCAGATCGACCACGAGGTGGACGGCGGTGGCGAACCCGTCTAGCCACTGCTGACGTAGCAGGTAGCGGTTCGCGGCCGGCAAGAACTCATGCGGTGCGACCGCGCCGAGCAATCCGCCAAGCGCTCCTGACAGCAGCAACGCCCGGGTCGCGGCGTCGACACCCTTGCCCGACACGTCGACCAACGCGAGCTCGAGCGTCGAGCCGTCACCAGTGCGCGCGGCGACGAGGAAATCACCGCCGAACGAGTGCGAGCCAGCCGAGCGAAGCAGCGCCTCTGACTCCCAGCCGACCGGCAATCGCGGCAGTTCGCCTTGCGCCCGCAGTCGGTCGCGCAGGTCGACCAGCATGGACTCGCCGCGAAAGCCTTGCACGCCAAGCTGTTCGCGGGTGTTAGCGAGCCGGTACGCGTAGAGGCTCGCGAGTGCGACGACGAGCACGCCGCCCGGGCGAGTCTTCTCCCAGCCGAGAACACCTTCGTCGTAACCGACCATCGCCGCGCTGACCGCGAGCAGAAACAACAACGACGACCGCGGCAGCAGCAGGCCAGCAGCCAGCATCGGCAGCGCCATCGCCACCGGCGGAATCCACTCGGGCCCGACGATCGGACTCAACACGCCTATCAGCACGGTCAGCGCGGCCAACCAGACTCGCGCGAGCGACGGGCCCATGAACCTACTGCGTCTGATGGTCACCCACGAGCGGCGTAACGCCGCCGAGCCGCCCGTCGAGCGCGGCCGCGGGCTGCGCCCGAGCGGCCGACTGGCCGCTCTCTTGCCCACCAGCATGATCGGCAGCGTAACCGCACGACGCGGAAGACGCGATTTCACCGACCACTCGGTCGACTACGCTGCGGCTATGCCCCGCGGAACGCGCAAGGTGGATCCAGGGTCGACTAGCTCCGGCGCGTTGCGCAGTCTGGTTGGCGCAGGTCCGTCGCAAGTCGGCGTCGTCGGAGCGCTTCGGGCGCGCGACGTCTCGCGCCCCACTGATGAAGATGTCCGTCGCGCGACTGAGGAGCCGACCGCCCGGACCGCCAACAAAACGCCGGTCAACAAAACGCCGGCCAACAAAGCGCCGACCAACAAAACGACGAGCAACAAAACGACGAGCTAAGGCAGCTCTGGTTGCGGCACCGCGGGCGCGGATCCGGTCTCCTCGAACTCCGTGACCATCGCGAGTCGGCGAGCATGCCGCGGCTCGCCCGAGAACGCGGTGTTGACAAACACTTCGACGAGCGCGGTCGCCTCACCGAGGGTGTGCTGGCGCGCACCGATGCTCACGACGTTGGCGTCATTGTGCTGGCGTGCCAGCGCGGCAGTCTCGTCGTTCCAAGCCAACGCCGCCCGGATGCCTTTGACCTTGTTCGCCGCGATCTGCTCGCCGTTGCCGGACCCGCCGATGACGACGCCGAGGCTGCCGCGGTCAGCAGCCACCCGCAGCGCGGCGGCAATCACAAACGGCGGGTAATCGTCGTCCGGCTCATAGCTTGTCGGACCGCAGTCGACGGGCTCGTGGCCGTTCTCGGCGAGCCAACTGACCAGGTGTGCCTTCAGTTCGAAGCCGGCGTGATCGGAGCCGAGGTAGACGCGCATGGCGCGGAGTCTGCCAGAACTCCGCAGGGCCGTTTTGGAGTGGGGCGGCGGACGGCGGCTAGGCGACTTGCGGCTTGCGGTCTCGACTGCGCTTCAACTCGTAGAAGCCGTCGACGTCGGTGAGCATCCGGACGGCGTCGAAGAGCCGACCGGCTTCCTCCCCACGCGGAATCGGCGTCACGACGGGACCGAAAAACGCTTTGCCGTCGATTCCAACGACCGGCGTGCCGACTTCGGTGCCCACCAACTTCATCGCCTCTTCGTGCGAGGCGCGCAACTCCTCGTCGAACTCGCCCGACTCGCCCGCCGCCGCTAGGTCAGGGTCGAGGCCAGCGTCGACAAGCGCCGCGCGCAACGTCTCCGCGGACGCGGTCTGCTGCATCACATGCACTCGGTTGCCGATCGCGGTGTAAAGCGGCCCGAGCACCTCCGGGCCGTTGGCTCGAGCGGCGGCGATGCAGACCCGTACGGGCGCCCACGCGCCACGCAGAAACTCTCGGTAGTCATCGGACAGATCGTCACGGCCCTCGTTGAGCACAGCCAGGCTCATCACCCGCCAGCGCGGCGTGACCGGCCGCACCGCCGCCACCTCGTGCAGCCAGCGGGACGTGATCCACGCCCAGGGGCACAGCGGATCGAACCAGAAGTCGACGGTGATGGCGGCGTTGCTCTCGGCCATGCGCGGGTCTCCTCGCACTCGAGTGGTCACAGTCTGTCAGGGGCAACCCGGCCGGCGGGGGCTGTGTTCCCCGTGGGCCCTGGATTCATCGGTTGGCCGGTAGGGTCGAACGCGGGGATTAACGGATCATTCGTGAGGAAGGCAAGTGGCGTGCAGGGTGCCGATCGCAAGAGCTTGACGCGCGACGAGGCCGCCGAGCGCGCCAGGCTGGTTTTGCCGCTCGAGGGCGATGTTGCGCCAGCGATCCGGACCGTCGTCCACCTCGACTTCACGCCCGACTCGGGTGGGCATCCCGACCACTTCTCCTCGACGACGCAGGTGCGTTTCGGTTGCGTCGAACCTGGCGCCACAACGTTCATCGATCTGGTGGCAGAGCACGTCCGCTCGATCCGGCTCAACGGCGAGGATCTCGATCCCGCCGCGCATCACACTGCCGACCGGATCACCCTGCCCGGCCTGCGCGCAGACAACGACCTAGAAATAGTGGCCGACTGCTCGTACATGCACACCGGCGAAGGGTTGCACCGATTCAGCGATCCCGTCGACGGTCGGGTCTACCTCTACACCCAGTTCGAGACCGCCGACGCGCATCGGGTGTTTGCCTGCTTCGACCAACCCGACATCAAGACGACGTTCGAGTTGGACGTCGTCGCGCCTGCCGATTGGCTCGTGGTTGGAAACACCGCGCCTGACCAAGCCCCTGCGACGATCGAGCCCGAGCCTTCGGCGTCAGCGTCGCACTGGCACTTTCCGGCCAGCAAACCCTTGTCGACGTACATCACCGCGATCGTGGCCGGGCCTTACCACGTGGTGCGCGACTCGCACGATGGCGAGGCAGCGCAGATTCCCCTCGGCGTCTACTGCCGACGGAGCCTCGCCGAATATCTTGACGCGGACGAGATTCTGACCGTCACCAAGCAAGGCTTCGACTTTTTCGAGCGCGTCTTCGAACGCCCTTACCCGTTTGAAAAGTACGACCAACTCTTCGTTCCCGAGTTCAACGCCGGCGCGATGGAGAACGCGGGCGCGGTGACCTTCCTCGAGGACTACATCTTCCGGTCGCGCGTCACCGACACCGCCTACGAGAGTCGTGCCGGCACCATCCTGCACGAGATGGCGCACATGTGGTTCGGCGACTTGGTCACCATGCGGTGGTGGGACGACCTTTGGCTCAACGAGTCCTTCGCCACATACATGGCCAACCTGGCGCAGGCCGAGGCAACGCGCTGGAACGAGGCGTGGACCACCTTCGCCAACGAGGAGAAGACCTGGGCCGCGCGCCAGGACCAGCTCCCGACCACGCACCCAATCGCCGCCGACATCGTCGACGTCGAGGCCGTCGAGACCAACTTCGACGGAATCACCTATGCCAAGGGCGCCGCCGTGCTCAAGCAGCTGGTGGCGTGGGTCGGGCGCGACGCGTTCTTCACCGGCCTGCACAGGTATTTCGACGCGCACGCGTGGGGCAACAGCACCTTGCAGGACCTGCTCCGCGCCCTCGAAGACGCATCGGGCCGCGACTTATCGGCGTGGTCGAAAGAGTGGCTGGAGAGCGCTGGCGTCAACACGCTGCGACCGGAGATCGAGACCGACGACGACGGCGTCATCACGTCGTTCGCGGTGTTGCAGGAAGCGCCCGCCGACTATCCCACGCTGCGCTCGCATCGCCTCGCGGTTGGCTTCTACAACCGCCGCGGCGACGGGATCGTCCGAGAGACAAGAGTTGAATTGGACGTCGTCGGCGCGCGAACACCGGTGCCCGACCTGGTCGGGGTTCGACGTCCCGACTTGCTCGTGGTGAACGACGACGACCTCGCGTACGCGAAAATGCGGCTCGATGACCGCTCGCTTGAAACGGTCGCCAACTCGGTTGGTGAAGTGCGCGACTCACTGCCCCGCGCACTGTGCTGGGCGGCCGCATGGGACATGACCCGCGACGCCGAGATGGCTGCTCGCGATTACTTGCGCATGGTCATCCACCTGCTCGACGCCGAGCACGACATCGGCGTGCTGCAAAGCGCGATGCGGCAAGCCAGACTCGCCGTCGAGCGTTGGTCAGACCCCGCGTTTCGCGCCACCGGCCTCGACATGCTGGCGGCCGCGACGCACGCGCACTTGCTGGCTGCCGAGCCGGGAAGCGACTTCCAGCTCGCGTTCCTGCGCGCGTTCGCGGCAAGCGCGCAGTCGACTCAGCATGTCGACATGCTGAGTTCGCTCTACGCCGAGCAGACCTTCCTTCCTGGGCTGCCACTCGACACCGATTTGCGCTGGACGTTGCTGGTCCGGCTCGCCACCCACGGCCGGGTCGGAACCGCCGACATCGACTCCGAGCTGGCGCGCGACGACACCGCGGCAGGCCGGCGGCACGCGGCGTCCGCACGTGCGGCGCTGCCGTCGTCCGCGGCAAAAGAGCAGGCGTGGCACCTTGTCGTCGAACGCGCTGACACACACAACGCGGAAATCTCCGCGATGATTGGCGGTTTCCAGCAGGCCAATCAACTCGAACTGCTGCGGCCCTACGTCGACCGCTATTTCGACGCAATCGGGGATGTGTGGCAGCACCGCACCGGCGACACCGCTCGCACCATCGCCGAAGGCCTGTTTCCGTTCCTCATCATCGAGCAGTCGACGATTGACCGGGTCGACGCGTATCTCGACGAGGCGAAGCCGCCGGCCGGGCTGCGGCGAATCCTGCTGGAAAACCGCGACGCTATCAATCGGGCGCTACGAGCCCGTGCCCGCGACGCCGCGGCGGGTTGAGCTTCGGGGAAAGCCGGCGGTGCCGAGCCACTCGGCCAGCCGATGAAAGGGGCCTACTCGGCGCCGTGCTGGTGTGCGACCGGGGGCCTGGTGGCCGACTGCGTCATCATCCGGATGCCGTTGAGGATGCCGCCGGCCAAGTCGCCGCCCGCGAACGAGGTCGACATCGACAAGCTGGCGAGGGCCGCCGCGCGATCGTCGAGCGAGCGGCGGGCGATGTTGCCGGTGACGATCTCGACTCGCCGCGCCTCCGGCTCGATCAGGGTCAACACCGCGAACGCGGCGTCGTCGCCCAAGCTGGCGTGCAACTGCAGCGCGTGGTCGCGCACCTCGCCTTCGACTGAGCCGATGTAAACCGAGAACAGCAGACCGGTCTCCGCCCGGGCGCTAGCCAGCGCTTGCCGGATCTGGTCGGCTTGCCGCTGGGTGAAGGCGTCACCAACGGGCACTTGCGCCGCCTCCTTCGGTCGTCGCGGCTGGCAAGGTGTCGACCGACTTCAACGCCTCGGCCGCCTCGGTCGACCCGCCGAACCACACTGAACCCGCGGTCCACGGCCGACCGGGCCGGTAGCGCGGGCCGCGGATCAGCGAGGGCAGGTAGACGAGAAAGGTGATGATCAGCGCCGCCGCCACCGGGATGCCGATGTAAATCAGCACGGTCTGCACCCACGTCAGCCCGTGCCCAGGATCGCCGATCTCGCCGATCGCCACTAACGTTCCCGCGCCCACGCTCGCCTCGCCAGAACTCGAAACCCAGTCACGACGGCAGGTCGCCGACGGACGCAACGGTAACGGATGGCGCCGTGCCGCCGACCACGTGGGCCAGCCGGACGGCCAGGTCGCCGGCCCGCCCCTCGACGAGGTCGTCGAGCAGCACGGGCCGTCCGTTCGCGTCGGTCATCGGCACCCGCCAGTTCGGATATTCGTCGACCGTGCCCGGTTGGTTCACCGGGCGACGATCGCCGACCACGTCGGGCAGGTAGATACCAACCAGCCGCGCGGGACTTCGCGAGACGTAGCGATGCAGCGCCTCGACCAACTCCTCGACATGCCGGTCGACCCGCGCGGCGAAGTGCGCGCGCCGCGGTGAAACGCTGCCCGGCGCCGGCGCGTTGATCACGTCGTCCGCAGTGTCTCGGGAGAGCAGACCGACCTCGGCCAGCTTGTCGATCCAGGACGCGCGGTGCCGCTCGTCTTCGGCTCGCTCCTCGGCGGGATCCCGTTCGAGCAAGCCCAGTTCGGCCCGAATCTCGACGTGTTCGCCCTCGAGGTAGCCGGCGGTGGGTGGGAGGTCGTGCGTGGTCACCGTGGCAAGGCACAACTCACGCCACCGCTCAGGGTCGAGAGGGCGACCGTCGGCGTCGTGCTCGAAGAACAGGATCGAGGTCCCGAAAACGCCACGCTCGCGCAGGTAATCGCGCACCCACGGCTCGACGTTGCCCAGGTCTTCGCCCACGACGACGGCGCCGGCGCGGGTGGCTTCAAGCAACACGATGCCGACGAGCGCCTCGTGGTCGACGCGCACGTAGGTGCTGTCGGCCGGTAGCGCGCCGTCGCGAACCCACCACTGCCGGAACAGCCCGATGACGTGGTCGACCCGCAAGCCACCGCCGTGCGCAAGCGACGCGCGCACCAACTCTCGAAACGGCGCAAAGCCCGCGTCAGCGAGGCTTTGCGGTTGCCACGTCGGCAAATTCCAGCGCTGGCCCTGCTGGTTGTACATGTCCGCGGGGGCGCCGAGGCTTACCCCTGGCGCCAAGTAGTGCTGTAAGGCCCACGCGTCCGCGCCGGTCGGGCTGCTTCCGACGGCGAGGTCGAGCAGCACTCCGATCGGCATGTTCGCAGCGCGCGCGGCGCTCTGGACGTCGTCGAGTTGAAGCGCGCACTGCCATTGCAGCCAGCAGTGGAAATCGACTAATTCCCTTTCAGCGGCGCGAAAATCAACCACTTCGGGCGAGTGGGGATCGCGCAACGCAGCCGGCCAGTCAGACCATGGCGAGCCATGGCGCTCGACGAGCGCGCACCACGTCGCGTAGTCGACGAGCGACTCGCCGCCCGCCTCAACGAAGTCGCCGAACGCTTTCTGACGCGCGGGATCACGACGAGCCCCGAACGCGGCCTCCAACACGCGCCGCTTTGCCAGCCACACCGCGTCCCGGTCGATGTCCTCGTCGACGGTGTTTTTTGCTTTAAGCGGCGCGGAAATCACCGTCACGTCGAGGTCGCGCAGGGTGGCGACCTCCGGCACCTCTTCGACGCGAAGGTACAGCGGGTTGATGAAGGCGCGGCTGGCCGGAAAATATGGCGATGGCTCAAGCGGCGACACCGGTTGCGCCACGTGCACGGGGTTCACGAGCACGAAGCCCGCACCGAGCTCACGCCCGCTCCACTCCACGAGCGTGCGAAGGTCTGCGAAATCGCCTATCCCCCAAGAGTTTTTTGACCGCACAGCGTAAAGCTGCAGCATGAACCCCCACGCCCGCCCGGCTGTCGACTCGAGTCGGTCGGGCACGACGATTAGCGCGCAGCTCGACCGCCGGTCGCCCGATGTCGCGCGCAGCGTGTGATACCCGAGAGGCAGATCCCCCGGGATTTCAAAGGTCGCCTCACCGATCAGTGCGCCGTCGACCTCGCACGGATCGACCCACACCATGAGTTGCGTCAGCTCTCGGCGACCGCCGTCCTCAAGCTCGAGAACGACAGCGGCCGGGTCACCGTGCGGCACGTGGGTCCACACCCGCGACGAGCGGCCAGCCCGGACGACGACGCACGGCGGCAACATCCGCCGCCACGACGCGAGCCGAGCGTCGTCCAAGGATTTTCGAACTGCGTCGGGCTCGGTCGCCTCAACGCCCATCGCGGCAAGCACCGCGATCACGGCCTCGGACGACGGCGTTGCGCCGCCACCGCGCCAATCGCCGAATTCGGTGGCGACACCGTACGCGTGCGCGAGCTCGGCGAGCGATGCGTCCAGCATGTCTGTCGACCCTACGCGGGCCGGTGGCGCGCGTTACGCGCTGGCGGGCTGGTCGATGCCCTGGCCGAAGACCTCGCCGTCCAGATAAGGGATCCACCGCGGGTCGCTGCGGCCGGTGCCGAGGATCCGCCAGGCGACGCCGGTGGGCGCGCGCGGCGGGTGTTTGATCCGCCAACCCAGCTCCGCCACCGTGTGGTCGGCCTTGACGTGGTTGCACCGGCGGCAGCACGACACGACGTTCTCCCAGATGTGCTGGCCGCCGCGACTCCGTGGGACGACGTGGTCGAGGCTCGTCGCCGGCGCCTCGCAGTAAACACAACGCCCGCCGTCGCGTAGGAACACGCCACGGCGGGTCAGTGGGACCACCGTCCGGTAGGGGATTTTGACGAACCTCGTCAAACGCACGACGACCGGCACCTCAAGCGCGACAGAGGCGCTGTGCAACAAGATGTCACCGACTT
>JAICYF010000106.1 GCA_025934355.1 Acidothermaceae bacterium | reverse complement strand
CCAGGCAGCTAGCGCGTCGAGCGACACGCTGCTCGCCGCGAGCAAGGTGCCGGACGTCGAAGGCGGCACCTACGCGGTCACCGCCGACCCGGCCCGGCATCGGGTGCTCGTCGGCGTCATGCCACTTAGCCCGACGCCGACGAACACATACGCCGGCGTCCGGGTCGTGGCGCTCGACGCGCGCACCGGCAAGGTCGTGGCCACCAGCCCGCAGACCAGCGTCGGCAAGGAGTCGATCGCGGTGATCGGTGACCAAGTCTGGGTCGGCGGCTACGGCGACACCGACAAGCCACTTATCGAACATCTCGACGCCGCGACGCTGAAGGTCGTCGGCACCAGCCCGGTGGGTGCGTTCGTCGCACCGGGCGCGATTCTCTGGGCTGGCGCAAAAGTGCTTTGGGTGCGCAACGGCGCCGACGAGACGCTGTCGTGCGTCGACCCGAAGACAGGCGCGATCCTCGAGCAATGGCCCGCGATCGAAGGTCCGGTCATCTCCGCCACAGGCCACGCGTTCGGAATACACGCGGGGCTGCAACCACTCGACCTCACGGGAGGCTGCACGGGATAGCCCGAGGCGGCTCAGCGCACGACGTTGCCACGCACGACGATCCGCCTGGGATTTCTCAACACCGAGATATCCGCGCGCGGATCGTCGTCGTACACGACGAAGTCTGCGGGCGCGCCCTCGACCAGGCCCGGCAAGCCCAGCCATTCGCGTGCCTTCCATGACCCCGCGGCAAGCACGTCGAGAGCAGGCAATCCGGCGTCGCGCATCGCGAGCATCTCTTCGACGACGATCCCGTGCGGCAGCTGACCACCGGCGTCGGTGCCCACGTACAACGGGATCCCCGCGTCGAACACGTCGCGCAGCCGCTGCGCCGCCGACTGCTTGAGCCGACGCATCCGCGCGGCGTACACCGGATATCTCGTTGCCTGGTCTGCGAATTTGTCGAAGTTCCCGATGTTGATCACGGTTGGGACGACGGCGGCGCCAGCCGCCGCGACGTCCGAGATCAAGTCGGGGGTGATGCCGGTGCCGTGCTCGATGGAGTCAACCCCGGCTGCGATTAGGCCAGGCAGCGCCTCCTCGCCGAAGACGTGGACGGCGACCCGTGCTCCGGCGGCGTGCGCCCGGGCGACCGCCTCCTTCAACACGTCGTCCGGCCAGCACGGCGCGAGATCGCCCAGGTCGCGGTCGATCCAATCCCCGACGAACTTCACCCACGGCGCGCCGTGTCCGCCGGGCCGCCGAGCCTGCTCCTCGGCCGCACCGGGCAGCTCTTCGGGCTCCAGCTCAATCCCGTAGTTGCGCAGGTAACGCTTCGTGCGAGCGAGATGTTGGCCGGCGTGAATGATGCGCGGCAGCTCAGGGTCGTCGTCGAACTCGTAATACGTCTGCGGCACGCCGGCGTCGCGCAACAACAACGCGCCGGTGTCTCGGTCGGTCACCGCTTGCTCTCGCGCAACGTCGATCGGCATGCCGCCTTCCGCGGCCAACCCGACATGGCAATGCGCGTCGACCAGGCCAGGCAACATGAACCCGCCCGAGCCAAGTGCCTCGATGTCGAGATACGTGGGTCGGTCGAAGGTCAGCCGATCCTCTACGACGTATACGTCGTGTGGTTCGCCGTCAGGCAGGACGACGGCGCGGACGTGCAGGGCGGTGCCGGTCACGGCAGAGGTCACTGCTCACTGTCGCCGGACGACGGGAACTTCAGCTTCGAAAGGTCGGGCATCTTCATGCCGGGCGGTAGTTGACCAGGCAGGCCGCCGAGACCGCCTGGCATGCCGGTCGGAAAGCCCGGGGGCAACGCCGGCCGCCCACCCGGTCGGCCGCCGTTCCTGCCCTTCTTGCCTTTCTTGCCACCCTTGCCCTTCGTCGCCTTCACGGCGCGCCGCATGCCGGGCATGCCCATGCCGGCCATCTGCTTCATCATCTTGCGGGCTTCGAAGAACCGGTCGACCAGGTTGTTGACCTCGGCGACGGTGACGCCAGACCCCTTGGCGATGCGCACCCGACGTGAGCCGTTGATGATTTTCGGATCGTCGCGTTCGGCGGGCGTCATCGACCGGATGATGGCGGCGATCCGGTCGACGTCCTTGTCGTCGATTTGCGAGATGGCCTCTTTCATCTGACCCATGCCGGGCAGCATGCCGAGGAGGTTTCCGATCGGCCCCATCTTGCGCATCGCCATCATCTGCTCGAGGAAGTCCTCGAGCGTGAGCTCACCCTCGGTGAGTTTGCGCGCGGTTTCCTCGGCCTGGTCGGCGTCGAACGCGGCTTGCGATTGCTCGATGAGGGTGAGGATGTCGCCCATGCCGAGGATGCGCGACGCCATGCGCTCGGGGTGGAAAACATCGAAATCCTCGAGCTTTTCGCCGGTGCTCGCGAACATCACCTGGCGGCCGGTGACCGACGCGACCGAAAGCGCCGCGCCGCCGCGCGCGTCGCCGTCCAACTTCGTCAGCACCACGCCGTCGAAGCCGACACCCTCTTCGAAGGCGAGGGCGGTGTTGACGGCGTCCTGGCCGATCATCGCGTCGACGACGAAGAGAATCTCGTCGGGCGAGACGGCGTCGCGGATGTCGACCGCCTGCTGCATCATCTCGGCGTCGATGCCGAGTCGGCCGGCGGTGTCGACGATGACGATGTCGTGGTTTTGCCGACGCGCGTGGTCGATCGCCGCTCGCGAGACTGCGACGGGGTCGCCGACGCCGGAGCCAGGTTCTGGTGCGAACACCGGAACGCGCGCCCGTTCGCCGAGCACCTGCAATTGTTGGACGGCGTTAGGTCGCTGCAGGTCGGCGGCCACCAGCAGCGGGGCGTGACCCTGACCCGCCATCCACTTCGCCAGCTTGCCGGCCAACGTGGTCTTGCCGGAGCCCTGCAGACCGGCCAGCATGATCACGGTCGGGGGGTTCTTCGCGAACCGCAGCCGCCGCGTCTCGCCGCCCAGAATGCGGACCAGTTCGTCGTTGACGATCGAGATGACCTGCTGCGCGGGGTTCAGCGCTTGCGAAACCGCGGCGCCGCGGGCGCGTTCTTTGACCGCGGCGATGAACTCCCTGACCACCGGGAGCGCGACGTCCGCTTCCAGCAGCGCGACTCGAATCTCGCGCGCGGTGGCGTCGATGTCGGCCTCGGACAGCCGGCCCTTGCTGCGCAAGGACTTGAACACCGACTCGAGCCGGTCGGACAGGGTGTCGAACACGCCCGCCAGCCTACCGGGGCCGCCCCAAGGCCCCGTGATCATGCAGTTAGGCGCAACACGCGGCGCGCCGCGTTGCGCCTAACTGCATGATCACCCGGGCGCGAGCGCCTGCTCGACCGCACGTCGGACGGCTTCGGCGCGATCGGGCGGCAGCGGCGCGCCGCGTTGGTCGGTGACGTAAAAAGCGTCGACCACCTCGGCGCCCAGCGTCTCGATTCGCGCCGACCGGACGTCGAGTTTGTGCTCGGCCAGCGTCTGGGTCACGGTGAACAGCAGGCCCGGTTGGTCGTGCGCACGCACCTCCAACACCGTCGCGGACGACGAAGCGTGGGTGGCCAGCAGAACGCGCGGCGCGGGCAACGTGGTTTTCGCGGACGCGGCAGAGGCGGCCCGTTTTGCCAGCCGCTGGCCGACGTCGAGCGTTCCGTCGAGCGCGCGGCGGAGATCCTCCCGGATTCGGCCGGCGTCGATCTCGACCAGGAACGCCGGGTCGACGTCGAAAATCGTGACCGCCGTGTCGCCGACCGACGTCGCGGTCGCGGCTCGAATTCCCAATCGGTGCAGGGCAAGCACGCCAGCCGACCGGCACAACAATCCGGGCCGGTCTGGGGCGATGACGGTGATCCGACTCGCCTCGTTGGTGGCTTCGGCCACCACAGCGAGCTGCCCGCGCCTTGCCATTTCGAGCACGGGCGCCGGCAATTCGTCGTCCGGCAAAGGAATTTCGCCGCCCGTGAGGAGCGCGCCGACCCGTTCGACGAGGGTGTTGACGAGGCTGGCTTTCCAGTCGTCCCACATGCCGGGGGCGGTTGCCCGCGCGTCCGCCTCCGCGAGCGCGTGAAGGAGCTCAAGGGTTTGGGTTGTGCCGACCGCGTCGGCGACGAGAGCGATGGTCGCTGGGTCGTCGAGATCGCGCCGGATCGCGGTTTGCGGCAGCAGCAAATGCCACCGGACGACGCTCACCAGCGTGTCACTGTCGCGTTCGGTCAAGCCAAGGCGGCGTGCGATGGGTGGAATCATCCGGGCGCCCGCCTCGGAATGGTCTCCGTCGGCGCCTTTGCCGATGTCGTGGAACAGCGCCCCAAGCAGCAACAGGTCGGGGCGCGCCACCTCGCGGGTGAGAGTCGCCGCCTCGACCGCGGTCTGCACCAAGTGCCGGTCGACGGTGAACCGGTGCAGTGGATTGCGCTGCCGCAAGTGGCGGACCGTCTCCCACTCAGGAATGAGCTTGCTCATCAACCCCGACTGGTCGAGTGCTTCGACCACGACGACCGTCGGCTCTCCAGCGCCCAGCAAGGCGACAAGCGAGTCACGCGCGGCCGGAGTCCACGGCACGGGCAGCGGCGGACACCGGCTGGCGAGAAGCTCGACGGTCGGCGGCGCGAGCGGCAGGCCGGCCTGCGCGGCGGCGGCCGCCGCGCGCACCGGCAACGACGGGTCTGACGTCGGGTCGACGCCGCGTGCCAGCACTGCCTCGCCGTCGTGCTCAACAATTCCTGCTGCTAAAGGCTTTCTGGCCGCTTTCGGACGACGTCGCAACGCGCCCTCGACGCTACGCCAAGTCAAGTCGCTCGCGTACGCGATCGCCCGACCGCTTTGACTGACAGTCCGCAGAACTTCGTCCGCGTCACGCAAGCCGAGATGCTCGGCGACGGCGGCTTGCTCCTGGGCGACCAGCCGGCTGGTCGCCCGGGTCGTGACGTCCTGCAGAACGTCGCGGACGTCGAGCAATGTGCGATAGGCGGATTTCACGGTGGCGCCGGGGCCGGCGGCGACCCACGCGGCCGCAATCGCCTCGAGGGCGTGCACGTCGCGCAACCCGCCGCGCGCGTCCTTGAGGTCGGGTTCGAGCAAGAACGCGACCTCGCCAAGGCGATCCGCGCGATCGCGAACCATCTCCCGCAGCTCGGGCAAACGTTTCGTCGCGCGGGACCGCCACTCACTGAGGACGTGCTGTCGGAGCCGGGCCGTGAGGTCCGGGTCGCCGACGATGTGCCGCGCGTGCAACATGCCGAGAACGGCCTTCATGTCGGCCCCGGCGACCGAGACCGCCTCCTTCACCGTGCGCACCGAGTGGTCGAGCTTCTGGCCGGAATCCCAGATCGGATACCAGACCTTGTCTGCGACCGCGACGATGTCGGGCCGTCCGTCGTGCAGCATGAGGACGTCGAGATCACTGCCCGCGCCGAGCTCGCCGCGGCCGTAGCCGCCGACGGCAACCAGCGCGACGCCCTCGACGTCCGACAATAGTTCGGTTAACCAAGCGTCCGCGCGCGCCGTTCGTACGGCGCGCGCGGACACCACCCGCTCGTCAGGTGTCGTCACAAGCGACCCGTCACAGCGCGTCCGTCCCGCGCTCGCCGGTGCGAACCCGCGTCACCACATCAACCGGCACGACCCACACCTTCCCGTCGCCGATCTTTCCAGTCTGAGCGGACTTCACGATGACTTCGACGACATCGTCGGCGTCGTCATCATCGACCAAAACCTCCATCCGCACTTTCGGCACCAGGTCGATCTCGTATTCCGCACCTCGGTATACCTCGGTGTGCCCCCGCTGTCGGCCAAAACCGCTTGCCTCGCTCACGGTCATGCCAGTCACACCGAAGCTTTCGAGCGCGCTTTTCACGTCGTCCAACTTGAATGGTTTGACGATCGCGGTGATGAGCTTCATGCGTCCACCTTCTGCGCGCTAGCTGTTGAGGCGGCGATGCTGACGCCGCCATGCGTGGCCGGAGTCCCGTAGTCGTAGGCGGATTCGGCGTGCAAGTTGATGTCGAGGCCCTCGAGTTCGACGTCGCGGCTGACCCGAAGGCCCATGACCTTGTCGATGACTTTCGCGATGATGAAGGTGACGACAAACGTGTAGCCGATGACCGATCCGACACCGAGGAATTGCCTGCCAAGCTGGGTGAGTCCGCCGCCGTTGAAGAGCCCGTCGCTGCCTGCCGAGTTGATGGCGGAGTCGCCGAGCAGCCCGATCGACAACGCGCCCACGATGCCGCCAACCAGGTGCACCGCGAAAACGTCGAGCGAGTCGTCGAACCCGAACTTGAACTTGATGCCCACGCACATCGCGCAGATGGCGCCGGCGGCGAGTCCAAGCCAGATCGCGCTCACCGGCGAGATGAAACCACACGCTGGAGTGATGGCGACCAAGCCGGCGACGAGTCCGGACGCCGCGCCGAGCGTGGTTGAATGCCCGTCGCGAACCTTCTCCACGACCAGCCAGCCGAGCATCGCCGCCGCGGTCGCGACCACCGAGTTGATGAGCGCGTAGCCCGCGGTGGCGTCGGCGGCGAGCTCGCTACCGGCGTTGAAGCCGATCCAGCCGAACCACAGCAAGCCCGCGCCGAGCAAGACGAACGGGACGTTGTGCGGGCGCATCCGCTCCTTCGGCCACCCGACTCGTTTGCCCAGCACGAGGGTCAACGCAAGCCCCGCGACACCTGCGTTGATGTGCACGACCGTGCCACCGGCGAAATCCTCGACGTGGTGCTGAGCCAGCCAGCCGCCGCCCCAGACCCAGTGCGCGATCGGTGCGTAGACCAGGATCGACCAGGCCGTCACGAAGACCACGAACGGCGCGAACTTGATCCGGTCGGCGGTCGCGCCGGTGATCAGTGCGGCGGTGATGATGGCGAACGTGATCTGGAAGGTCGCGATAACCGACGTCGGCACCCCCGTGGAGCCCCAAATGTCCGCCCCGTGGTGCAGCCCGACGTAGGTTGCAGCGCTTCCGACGAATCCCCCGAACTTGTCCTTGCCGAACGCGAGGCTGAACAGGTCGACGACCCACAGCACGCTCACGATGCCCATGCAGACGAAGTTCTGCATCAGCATCGCGAGCACGTTCTTGGCACGCACCATGCCGCCGTAGAACAACGCGAGGCCTGGTGTCATCAGCAGCACCAAGGCGGTCGCGGCGATCATCCACGCCGTGTTGCCGGCGTCGAGCTTCGGCATCCCACTCCCCATTCGATGGCCGGCGCTGGTTGATGGCCGGTCTGTGGGAGTCAATGTCGTCAGGACGGGTTACCAGCGGCGCACCGCCGCGTTTCGCGCAGGTCAAATCTGACGCGTCGCGTTACACGTTCATTACGCGATTCACGGCAGAAACGGCATGTGGAAAAACTGGTTCAGCTGAACCAATCTCATGCAGCCCGGAAGTGTGGGTTGTAGATGAACCCGACGATCGAGCCAGTCGGCGTCGTCACGGTGGCGGTCACGATGCCGTCGCCCACCTCGGAGGCCGCGGTGTGGACCGCCGCGCCGAGCGCCACGGCTTCCTCCACGGCTGCGGCCGCGTCGTCAACGCCCCAGTAGGTGAGCGCGCCCTGGGCCGGGTCAGCGTCGGGCAGCAGGCCGAGCTCGTAACCGCCGACCTCGAAGCCGACGTAGAACGGCTGGTCGAAGTAAGGGCCGAAGCCGAGCAGCTGGGACCACCACGCCTTGGCCGCCGCGAGATCGGGCGCCGGATAGATGACCGTGCGCAGCCCGTGCATAGAGAGTGTCATGCCGGCCACCCTGCCATCGGCCCCCGACAACAACCACCGGCCTGTGGAAAAACGCGTTCAGCTGAACCATCCCGCCCCGGGCGGACCACGTCACGTTCAGCGGTTGATCAGTCGCCGAGCAACGCGTCGACGAACGCCTCCGGCTCGAACGGCGCTAGGTCGTCCGGACCTTCGCCGAGCCCCACGAGCTTCACCGGCACCCCGAGCTCGCGCTGCACCGAGATGACGATGCCGCCCTTCGCCGTCCCGTCGAGCTTGGTCAGAACCACGCCGGTGATGGCGACCACCTCGGCAAAAACGCGCGCCTGCACCATGCCGTTCTGACCGGTGGTCGCGTCGAGCACGAGCAACGTCTCGTCGACCGGACCGTGCTTCTCTACGACCCGCTTGACCTTGCCCAGCTCGTCCATCAGGCCAGTCTTGGTGTGCAGCCGACCCGCGGTGTCGATGAGCACGGTGTCGGCGCCGAGGTCGGCGCCTTCCTTCACCGCGTCAAACGCCACGGACGCCGGGTCGCCGCCTTCCGGACCACGCACTGTCGTCGCGCCGACCCGTCGTCCCCACGTCTCAAGCTGATCGGCCGCCGCTGCGCGAAACGTGTCAGCGGCGCCGAGGACGACGTGACGTCCGTCAGCCACGAGCAGGCGCGCCATTTTCCCTACGGTTGTGGTCTTTCCGGTGCCGTTGACGCCAACAACCAGGACGACGGCAGGCCCGCTGCCATCAGACCGAACGGTCGCCAGTGACCGGTCGAGCTTCGGGTCGACGAGATTGAGCAGACCCTCACGCAGCAGCCGCCGCGCCTCGTCCTGAGTACGGGCGCCAAGCACTTTTGCCTGTGTGCGCAGGGAATCCACCAGTTCGGTCGTCGCGGTGACGCCGACGTCGGCGGTGAGGAGCAGGTCCTCGACTTCCTCCCATGTCTCGTCGTCCAAGGTGTCGCGCGACAACAGCGAAAGCAATCCCTTGCCGAGCGTCGACTCCGAGCGGGCAAGCCGCGCGCGCAACCGCGTCATTCGGCCGGCCGCGGGCGCGGGCGACTCCGCGACGTCGGGCTGCAATGCGGTGTCGGCGCCAAGGGCGTCTGGTTCAGGACGCGCAACCGCCGTCTCAAGCTGGGCGTCACGCTCATCGGCTTGCGGCGCCTCAACGGGCGGCTGAGGTGTAGTGGCAGGCGGCTGGGGCAGCTGGCGGCCACCGCGGGAGCGCAAGAACAGCGCGCCGCTCACGGCCAGCACGACGACGATGGCGATGACGATCGCGAGAATGGTCACGACAGGCAGTCTCCCATCCGCCTCGGGTCGTGAACCGCGCGCGGGTTATCCACAGTGCGAGCCGCTCACGACGACTTCGGTGATGGCGAACTGGCTAGCTTCACGGCCATGCCTTCCTCGACCGACGTCGTCGCCGGTGACCCGGCTGCCGTCGCGTCGACCGCCCGCACGCTGACAACAATCGCGGACGACGTCGCGCGCCACGCGGTGCGGTTGCGCTCGATCGCGTCGTCCGGCTCGTCGTGGACCGGTGCCGCCGCAAGTCGCGCGCACGCCCGCACAATCACGTTGCCGCCAAAGCTCGACAAGGTCACGGCGTCATACGGGGCGGCCGGATCCGCGCTGCTGCGGTTTGCCAACACGCTGACTGACGCGCAAGAGCGGTCGCGCGCGGCAGCGTCCGCTTTCGCACGCGCGGACGCCGAACTGCAATCGGCGCGGGCCGCACAAGCTTCCGCCGCCGCCTCGGACGACGCCGCGGCTGCCGCCGCGGCAGCGGCCGGAGTGCCGGCTCCAACGCCCACCGCGCCCCGCTTCCAAGCGTCGATTGACGCCGCGGCGGCGGCGCGTGACCGCGCCGCCAGCGCGAATGCCCAAGCCCATGCCGATCGGGATCGGGCCGCCGCGATCGCGGCAGGCGCATTGAGAGAGGCGTCGCGAGAAGGCATTCGCAACAAGTCGTGGTGGCAACACTTCAAACACACTGCCGCGCACTGGGCGGCGACGCAGTGGCACGACGCGCTGTCACATCTCGCTGACATTGGCGGCAAAATCTCGGTCATCGCAGGGATTGCGGCGGCCGTGCTTGCGGTTGGCGGAGTCTTCTTCCCGCCCCTTGAAGTGGCCGCTGGCGCCGCCGAGGGCATCGCCTGTGTCAGCGGCGTGTTGTCGGCGGGAAGCGCGGCGGCCGACGAGCTGACGGCGCCGGGTCATCAGCGACAGGGGCTCGTCACGCTGGGGATGGCGGCGCTTCCGGGCCCGGCGAGCAAGCTGCT
>JAICYF010000166.1 GCA_025934355.1 Acidothermaceae bacterium | reverse complement strand
CTTCATGTTCGAACCGAGCTGGGGTCGGTGGTACGACCGTGACGGCGACCCGCACGCGCGCGAGGTGCTCATCGACGCCGGCCGCACGATGGCCGCGCGCTTGCAGAGGCGGGGCGGCTACCTGCGCACCTGGGTCGACCCTGGCAGCACCTTCATCGACATCATGATGAACGTAGGCATCGTCTTCCGCGCAGCGCAGTTCACCGAAGACGACGACTTGCGGAAGACTGCCATAACCCATTGCCGCACGAGCCGAAGATTTCTCGTTCGCGGCGATGGCAGCACAGTTCACGAAGGCTGGTTCGACACGAAGACTGGCGAGTTTTTGCGCGCGGCGACCCACCAGGGATGGCGATCGGACTCGACTTGGGCCCGCGGACAGGCTTGGGCGATCTACGGTTTCACGACGGCGTACGCGCACACCAGCGACATCGACATGCTCGACACCGCCCGCCGCGTGGCGGACTACTACATCGAAAACACGGCGGCCGACGGCGTGCCGCCGAACGATTGGCTCGATCCGGCGCCGGAGTGCCCTCGGGAGGCGTCCGCCGCTGCCATCGCGGCCTCCGGAATGCAGCACCTCGCGCGCCAATTGGAAGAACGCTCCGATCGCCGTGCCGCTCAGCGCTATCGCGATTATGCGCTGCGGGTCCTGTCGACGTTGTGCTCGACGGAGTTCCTTGCCGTCGACACCGCTGGCTGGCAAGGCATTCTCCGGCACGCCACGTACCACCACCGCAATGGAATCGCGATTGACGAGAGTGTGATGTGGGGCGAGTACTACTTCGTAGAGGCGCTCGAAATGGCGACAGCAACGATCCCTGCGGCAGCACAGGATGGCAGTTCATGACATACGACTACGTAGTCGTCGGAGCCGGAACCGCTGGCTGCGTACTCGCGAATCGCCTCACAGAAACGCCAGGTGTGCGCGTGCTGGTGCTCGAGGCAGGGTCGCGAGACCTCAATCCGATGATTCACGTGCCCGGGGGCGTGGGCAAGTTGTTCGGGCCCAGAGTGAACTGGCGATTCCACACCGTTCCACAACCCCACCTGGACAACCGGCGCGTGTGGTACCCCCAGGGGAAGACGCTCGGCGGGTCAGGCTCGATCAATGCGATGATTTACATCCGCGGCCAACGCGAGGACTACGACAACTGGGCGGCGCTCGGCAACGAAGGTTGGTCCTACGGCGACGTGCTCCCCTACTTCCGCAAATCAGAGGACAACAACCGCATTGTTGACGAGTACCACGGTCAGGGCGGTCCCCAGGCGGTCTCGGACCAGACGTCTCCGCACCTGCTAAGCACGTCGTTTGTGCGGGCCGCGCACGCATGGGGACTTCCGTACAACCCCGACTTCAACGGCGCGGCAATGTACGGCGCCGGCTTGTACCAAGTGACGTACCGCGCGGGAATGCGTCGCTCACAGGCGACATCCTTCTTGCGACCGGCGAATCGACGGCCCGGCCTGACCGTTAGGACCAATGCTCGTGTGTTACGGGTGATGGTGAGCGACGGCAAGGCGGTCGGCGTCGAGGTTCGACAGGCTGGCGTCACCCGTGTGATTCACGCCGAACGCGCGGTGATACTCGCCGCGGGCGCCATCAACACCCCGCGACTATTGCTGCTATCGGGCATCGGGCCCGCGGGCGAATTATCGCGTTTGGGCGTCAAACCGGTGCACGACCTGCCCGGCGTCGGTAAGCACCTGACTGACCACCTCAACACGAATGTGCATTCGGCCCTGAAGGAACCGATCAGCTACGACGGGCTTGACCGATTTCCGCGGATGCTCGGGCCAGGCATGCGATGGCTGCTTTGGCGGACCGGCCCGGCGGCCTCCGTGATCGTCGAGGGGGGCGGTTTCTTCAAGAGCCCAGGCGAATCTCGGCCTGACCTGCAGATTCACATCGCACCAGCTCTCGTCGTCCGTGGCGGCCAAACTCGACTTCGCGCGCATGGCTTCACCATCAACTCGACCTTCCTCCGCCCTGAAAGCCGCGGCAGCATCACGCTCGCTTCGTCCGACCCATACGCCGAGCCACTGATAAACCCCAACTACCTCGCCGAACAGCGCGACCGTGACATGGCCGTCGTGCAGGTTCGCACGATTCGCGAAGTGCTTGCACAACCGGAAATTGCACGGTTCACCAAAGCGGAACTGCTGCCAGGGCGCGATGCTCAGACCGACGAGGAGATCATGGCGTACGTGCGGCAGTACGCGTCATGCGACTACCACCCGGTCAGCACCTGCCGTATGGGTAGCGACGAAACCGCCGTAGTCGACGCACAGCTGCGGGTGCGCGGCATCGAGCGGCTGAGAGTCATCGACTCATCCGTGATGCCGAGACTGATCAGCGGAAACACCATGGCGGCGACCATGATGATCGCGGAAAAAGGGGCCGACCTGGTCGCGTCTTCACATGCGTGAAGCCGTCGGACGCACTTCAGGAGCTGTTCCAAACAATTCGCTAGTCTTTGTGGCCGCCGCGTTCTGCCACAACGACACGTTGGGCATCGCCGGGCGAGCCGTAACGACTACCAGACTTGCTAGTTGTGACCAAGGCATTAGTACCCAGCCGGAAGATGGCCGGGGCGCGGTTAAGTCGCGCCGCTGCGAGCACTGGACGGTTTACCGCGCGCCGCTGGTCATGTGACCTGACCGAGCGGAGGCGCGTCGTCCCGATCCTCGCGCGCGACTACCTCGAAACGGCCGTCCACCTCGATTATATGGGCGCGGTCAGGCCCTCTCGGATTCAAGCCGTGCGCGTAAGCCATCGAGCAGCGGCGGGCCGGCCACCGCGTTGAGCAACGCCACGGCGCGGCGGCGGTCGCCGCGGATCGACACCGCCCCCGACCGTTCGATCTCGTCAACCTGTTCACCGAGCACGAGTGCTCGCAGCCCCGGGCGGGTGAGCTCGATTGTCGTGTCTGGATCCGCATCCGGGCTTGGCAACAACCGCCCGTCGGTCACGGCTACGCGCACCATTTCGTCCTCGACACGGATCTCGTAGACGCCGTGCGCCCTACTGGGCAACGATTCCGGACCAAGAAGCAGCGAGGTGAGCGGAACGCGCGGAGGAATCTGCGTTGTGTCTGGTGGTAGTCGAAGTCGTTCAGAGCCCCACCGCGCCAGTGCTGTGAGCACCGGGCGAAGCGCCTGACCAGACTCGGTCAACTCGTAACGGCGCGCTCGTCCCTCGCCTGTTTGTCGCACGACCCCTTGCTCCTGCAAACTTCGCAGCCGTGCCGCGAGGATGTCGGTGCCGATCCCGCCAAGGCCATTGAGCAACTCGGAGTAATGCCGGGGGCCGAGCAGCAAATCACGTATCACCAGCAGCGCCCAGCGCTCCCCCACGACATTCAGCGCCGCGCCGACGGGACAAAAACTCTGGTAACCGACGGGTGTGGCCACGCTCCGAGCATAAACGGTTTGACTTGGATTATCCAAGCGAGATAGAACTTGGTTCATCCAAGCGAGGAGTCTCTCGCGGCCTCGCCCGGACTACCGACGCCCGACCCGCGCCCGACCGACAAGCAACTGGAGGACGACCGATGGCCAACGAAACAGCAGCAGGCGCGGGCGGCGAAACCGTCAGCGGCGACGGGCTGCCGAGCCGGTCGGCGGCGACCGCGACTGCGACGACGCTGCAATCGGCGCTCGCCCGCAACCGCGCCTTCGCCGCCGGACGGCGGCACGAGGGAGTCGCCATCGGCCCGGTCACGACGTTTGTCATCACCTGCCTCGACCCGAGAGTCGACCCCGCCCACATCCTCGGCCTTCAGCTCGGTGAGGCGATAGTTCTCCGCAACGGCGGCGGGCGAGTCACCCAGCAGACGATCGAGACGGTCGCCTTCATCGCGCAGTTGGTCGAGAACTTCTCTTCAGGTAAAGGGAGATTCGAGGTCGCCATCATCCACCACACCGATTGTGGCTCGGCGAACCTCGCCGATGACGAGTTCCGTCACCGCTTCGCCGAACGGATCGGGGTAACGGAAGCCGCGCTCCTTGACCTCGCCGTTGTTGAACCCGTCGCAAGCGTTGTGGTCGACGTCAACCGGCTTCGCGCAGCTCGCCCGCTATTTCCGTGCGTCACCGTGTCGGGGCATGTCTACGACGTCGCGACCGGCCTCGTTGAAACCGTCCTTCCCGCCGACGATGGCGACGCCGTCGCGGTCTCACGGAGCGCGTAGCCAATGTTCGAGACGCTTGCGTCGTTCATCTACCGGAATCGCCGGCGCGTCCTCCTGCTTGCCACCACTGCGATCGTTGTCGCGGGAGGGTTCGGTCTCGGCGTCGCGAAGCGAATGAGTCCGTACGGCGCGACGGATCCATCGAGCCAATCGGTGCAAGCGAGCAACCGGTACGAAGCGGCGACCGGGCGGCAGATCGACCCTGCCGTAGTTGCGGTAGTCACCACCGGCGACGTTCAATCCGCCGCAGCACAGAAGCGCGTGCGCGCGGTCGAATCACAACTGCGAGCCGCGCCCGATGTCGCGGCGGTGTCCAGCTATTACGACACGCACGACCAGGCCAGTGTCGCGCGCGACGGGCGTGCGAGCTACGTCGTCGCCTTTTTCAAGCCACGATCAGACGCACAGATCGAGGACGACGCCAACCGGCTGCAGCGTCAGTTCGCCAACCAGGACGACGTCCGGCTTGGCGGCAGCGCCATCGCCGGAGCGCAGGCCGACACTCAGGTCGGTCAAGACCTCGCTCGGGCGGAGATGTTGGCGTTCCCGTTCATTTTCCTCCTCTCGCTGCTCTTTTTCCGGTCCCTCGTCGCGTCATTGCTGCCTCCGCTACTCGGCGGCTTGGCTATTCTCGGCACCTTCTTCGCGCTGCGAATCGTCTCGAACTTCACCGACCTGTCAGTCTTCGCGCTCAACTCGGTCACCGGTCTCGGTCTGGGCCTCGCGATCGACTACAGCCTCTTCATGGTTTCTCGGTACCGCGAGGAGACGGCGGCTACCGGATTCGGAGTCGAAGCACTGCGCCGCACCCTCGCCACAGCCGGCCGAACCATCGCCTTCAGCTCGGTGACCGTCGCGGGCGCGCTCGCGTCGCTCGCAGTCTTCCCGCAGAGCTTCCTCTATTCGATGGGGGTCGCGGGCGCGGTGGTCTCGATCGTCGCCGCCGCGCTCGCGCTCGGAGTGCTGCCCGCGATGCTTGCGGTACTTGGCCCACGGGTCAACGCGATCGCACCGGGGTGGCTCCAACGAGCCGCTCATCGCGACGCGCGTGCCACCGAGTCGGGATTTTGGTATCGCCTCTCGCGCTTCGTCATCGCGCGCCCGCGCTGAATCGCAGTCGTGAGCGCGGCCGTCCTCGTCGCGCTCGGCGTACCGTTTGCCGCCGTCAAGTTCCTTCCCGTCACCGCGAGTGAACTGCCGTCCAGCGCCAGCGCGCGCCAAGTCGACGCAAGCCTCCAAGCCGGCTTCCCGCCAGGTCGCACCGCCCCGATAGAACTCGTAGTGGGGGCACCGGCGGGATCGCCGCGACTAGCCGAGCTCACGGCCGAAATCCGCACGTTGCCCGGCGTGGCGGCGCTGTCTTCCGCACAACCCGCTGGCCCCGACATGTCGCTGGTCGACGTCGCATCGGCCACGCCGACGTACGGCACAGCGAGTCGAGACCTCGTCGCCGCGATACGGGCGCTGCACCCGCCGTTCTACCTGGGCGTTGCGGGCGAGACAGCCGGCTTCGTCGACCTGGAACACAGCCTCGGCTCGCATCTTCCGTTCGCGCTGGCGCTGGTGTTTGCGGCGACGCTGTTGGTGTTCTTCTTGATGACCGGGTCCGTCGTCCTCGGTGTCAAGGCTGTCCTTATGAACGCGCTCAGCCTCAGCGCCGTGTACGGCGTGCTGGTCTTGATCTTCCAACACGGCAGCCTTCAGGGATTGCTGTCGTACCAAGGCACCGGCGCGCTCGACGCGACCCAGCCGATACTGCTGTTCGCGATCAGCTTCGGCCTTGCGACCGACTATGGCGTCTTTCTGCTGTCTCGAATCAAGGAGGCCCGTGACAGCGGCATCCCCAATGGGGAAGCCGTCGCCATTGGTTTGGAACGCACTGGTCGGATCGTCACGGCCGCGGCCCTGCTGTTCGCCGTCGCCGTTGGGGCATTCACCACTTCCAAGCTCGTCTTCATCAAAGAGCTTGGCTTTGGCACCGCACTCGCCGTCCTTCTCGACGCCTCGATCATTCGCGGGCTGCTTGTCCCGTCGCTGATGGAGATTCTTGGTGCCTGGAACTGGTGGGCGCCAGCGCCACTGCGTCGATTCGCAGGACGTGGCCACGACGGCCGCGAGCCTGCGTCGTCCGGAGTTCGTGTCACGGCGTGAATGAGCCGTTCTGAAGGGCGCCACTAGCACCGCTGCCGGGCATGGGCGCGCCCTGTACCGCAACACTGGCGTGTGTAGCGCTCATCAGAGATGCTCGGCGTCCTGCCAGAACGGGCCACGAAGCCCGACGCTGTCGAGGTATGCGGTCGCGTCTGCTGGCGCCATTCGTTGGTAGCCACGTTGAAACCGGCCCTCGTACCAGCCACGAGCCAACCGCCACAGCGTGTCGAGGTCGAG
>JAICYF010000177.1 GCA_025934355.1 Acidothermaceae bacterium | reverse complement strand
CGAGCGCGCCTAGCTCTCCGGTCGGCTCTGCCCACGCCGGCACGGAGTACGCGCCCCAGTGCACGAAGATTCCGAGCTTCGCCGCCGTGAACCACGCGGGAGTGGGGCGGTCGAAGCGGCTCCAAATCGGCTCTGTCATCGGCGCCAACTTTAGGGCCGGGGAACCGCGTCACATCAGACCTTGACTTCCTAATGATGTTAGGCAACCCTTCTGCAAATAGGAGGTGCCCGATGGGTGCGCCAGAACGGATCGGCCGACGCCAGCGACGCAGGCAGGAAACCATCGAGGAGATCGTCGACGTCGCCGTAGAGGTGATGACCGAACACGGAGCCGGCGGGCTGACGATCGGCGAGATCGCCCGCCGGATGGGTATCCAGCCGCCCTCTCTGTACGTCTATTTCGACTCGAAGAACGCGATCTACGACGCGGTGTTCGCAAGGGGCTGGACGGCGCTGCTCGATTCCATGGCCCCGCTGGGCGAGCGCCTCGACAACACCGACAACACCGACAACACCGCCGACGCGCCCGCGCTATTGCTCATCGTCGCTCAGCACTTCACCCGCTGGGCGGTGGAGAACCGGCCATATGCGGAGCTCATGTTCTGGCGTCCGGTGCCGCATTACGAGCCATCCGCGGCCGCATTCGCTCCGGCCGTCGAGATGTCACGCCGTGGCACCCAACTGTTCGCGGAACTGCAGCGCAGAGGGGTCGTCCGCGGCAACGTCGCGGCAAGTGAGATGTCGACGATGTGGACCGTGCTCATTTCCGGTGTCATCAGCCAACATCTGTCGAACGAGCCGACGCAAACCTTCGATCGCGGCCGCTTTACCTCCCTGCTGCCCACTCTCACGTCAATGTTTCTCGCGCATTACGGTCCGAAGGGAGAGCGCGATGACGGCACAAACGACGGCCACCCGGGCGTCGGCGCTACCGATGCCCGATCGTCACGACGCGGCGAGGCTGGCCACGGCGCAACACAACGCGATGCTCGCGCTACTTCGCGACCTCGATGACCGCGATTGGGACCAACCGACCGACTGCGCGCGATGGACGGTCCGCGAGATCGTCGCGCATCTGGTCGGCGCCTTGGTCGAGAGCGCGCGACTGCGCACCGCGATCCGGCACGCCGTCACCAGCAGACACCGGCACCGAGATCTGAGCCCGCTCGACGCGCTGAACGAAACGCAGGTCGACGATCGACGCGATTGGCCCGCCGACCAGCTGATCGCCGACTTCGAACGCTTCGCACCAAGGGCAGTGGCCGCGCGCCGCCGCACCCCTTCCGTCATTCGGCGCAGGAAGCTGCCGGCCTCCATGGCGCCCGTCGGAACGACGGTCGGATACCTGTTCGACCTCATCTATCCGCGAGACGTGTGGATGCACCGGATCGACATCGCGCGCGCGGCGTCCCGGCCGTTTCGCGCCGACGAGACGGACGCCGAGGTCGTGGCACAGGTGATCCGCGACCTTGACCTCGCGTGGCGCGGACCAGCCGTGCGCCTGGAGTTGTACGGCGCCGGCGCGTGGCTGCTCGGAGCAGGCGAGCCCACCGCGTCTGCGCAGACAGACGCCGTGGAGTACTGCCGGTTGCTTTCGGGGCGGGCCGCAGCGCCCGCGTACGAGATCGCGGGCGACCACACCGTGCGCGCGCTGCTCGCCGAAGCGACTGTGCTGTTCTGATGAACGACACGCCGCACGAGTGGGACGAGGCCTACGCGGAATCGAAGCCACGCGCTCGTCTTCAGCACCGCAACGCCGGGCGACTGGGGTCCGCGCCGCGTCTCCCGCGAGGAGTTCGACACAGTGTTCACCGCTGGTTGGACGATCGAGTCTGTGCAGCCCACCGTTCTGGAAATCAGCCCAGGCCTACCGACGGAACGGCAATCCGCGTGGCTCGCCACGGTCGGCCGCTGCTAATCAGCCAGGGACCTCGGGCGCCTGGAAAAGGCTGAACATGGCCCCGACCGCGTCGCGCAGCGAGGCCATCGGCCCAATCGCCGTCTCGAGCGGTCCGGCTAACACCTCACCACCATGCTCAACCGCCCGCGCGGCAGCGCGGGCGGCGTCGTCCACGGCGAAGTAGACGTGCCAGTGACTTGGCTCGCCTGATCCACCGCGCGCGCACGCCCCGGCCACCGCGTCGCCCTTTGACTTGAAGGTCACGTAGGGCCCGCCGCCCGGGTCGCTGACCTCGGCCCCGAGGCCGAAGACGTGATCGTAAAAGGTAATGGCCGATTCGACGTCGTCGACCGAAAGCTCGTTCCAGATAACCGTGCCTGGTTCGTTGACCAGGGTCGCGCCGATTCGATCACGCGCCTGCCACAGACCCACTGCGGCGCCATTCGAGTCTTTAATCAACGCCGCGACGCCAGCGTCGCCGACCTCGGAAGGCGCTAGGACGACGAGTCCCCCGCCGGTGACTGCTCGCGCCACAGCGGTGTCGGCGTTGTCGACGGCGAGGTAGGTGTTCCACATCGCTGACAATGCCATGTCGGGCAGCTCGGGCATCTCGGGCATGTCGGGTAGCTCGGGCAGCTCGTTGGCGTGCGGCAGCAACGGCCCAATGGCCGCGACGATGCCGTCGTCCTTATGCGCGATGGCCAGCGACTGCCCGTCGGCGTCGCGCTCTTCTTCATACGTCCAACCGAAGAGCTGACCGTAGAAACTCTTTGCCGCCGCGACGTCGGCAGTACGCAGCACCACCCAGTTCGGCGTGCCCTCCGTGTACGACTCGCGACGTGGCATCGATCAACCGGCGAAGACGTTAGCTGGCCGGCCGCGAACGCCGGGCCGAAAAGAAAAAACCGCCCCCGCCTGCGGCTGCACGTCGGAAGGGAGGTTCTCGCGTGTGGTCGTGATGAACAAGGTGCCGAGGTCTTCGCCGCCGAAGGTGCACGCGGTGACTTGTGTGACGGGCAACTCCACGACGCCGTCCAGCGCGCCGTCAGGTCGATAGCGATGAACCGCCGAGCCGGCATAGAGCGCGACCCACACGCAGCCTTCGGAGTCGACGGTCAGGCCGTCGGGCGACCCTTTGTCGTTGGGGATTTCAACAAGGGTGCGCCGGTTCGAAAAACCTCGCTGCGCGTCGTAGTCGAAGACGAACACCTGCTGGGTCGCCGTGTCGTTGTAGTACGCGAGTCGTCCGTCAGGGCTCCAGTCGAGACCGTTGGAGATCGTCGCGCCGGCGAACACAAACGACACGGAACCATCAGGATCCAGTCGGTACATAGAGCCGCGGCCGCGCGCGAAGCCGTAGGCCAACGAGCCGCAAAAGAACCGACCCTGCGGATCGCAACCGCCGTCGTTCATGCGCAGCGTCGGATCGTCCCACACTTCTGACAACTCGCGAAAGCTGCCGTCGGTTTCCTCAAGCACGAAGCCGCGCTCGACGGCGATCACCGCTCCGCCGCTGGCTCGCGGCCGCAGCGCTGCGGCGACCTTGCCGACGTGCCGGCGGGTGACCGAGTTGTCGTTGCTTACCGAGAGCACATCGCCCGCGAACATGTCGACGTAACGCAAGCCACCCCACGCGGGTGACCACACCGGACCCTCGGCATGGAAGGCAACCGGGTCAGTGAACTGCTCGACGGACGTCACGCAGGCCATGCTGACGCACCCCGCAACCACGCGGGTAGGCGGGGCTATGAGACACCCATCGCCCGCCGTCGACCTCCGCCTGAGATAGGCCAACACCGCTCCGGTACCAACACTTCCGTCGGCGAACACGCGATAGACCGCGTGCTCGCCGACACGACTCTCAGGCCTGTTCGCGGACGACGTCGCGGGCGTCCTTGTCTGGCCGCAGTCCGCGCCACGACGGGTGGCGCAGCCGGTTGTCTCGCGTCCACTCGCCGTACAAGACCTCGCCGACCAAGTTGGGCCGGACCCAGTTCGCAACTCGCGCGTGCTCCGCGGGAACGTCGTCCGCCGGAGCGGTTTTTGCCGACAACGGAACGAGTTTCGCCTTGAGGTCGCGCAATGTGCGTTCGGTGAACCCGGTGCCAACTTGACCCGCGTAACGCAAGCGCCCGTCGACGTTGACTCCCAGCAGCAATGCCCCGATCTCGCCAGCGCGTCGACCCTCCCCCGGTTCCCAGCCGATGAGCACAACCTCCTGCATCCGCTGGTGTTTCACCTTCAGCCAGGTCGCCGACCGCCGTCCGGGCAGATACACCGAGTCGAGTCGTTTGCACACCACACCCTCAAGCCCTGACCGCAGACTTGCTTCAAGCGCGTGCGCGGGATCGCCTTGAAATGCCGGCGGCACAGCGATTTTCTCGCAGTCGTCGAGACCGAGCTGCTCAAGCAATTCGCGACGAGTCGAGTAGGGCAGTTGCAGCGTGTCACGTCCGTCGACCCGCAGGACGTCGAACAGCAAGTAGTCGACGCGGATTTGCTCACTGAGCTTTTTCGCTTTCGCCGGGTCGGCGATGTGCATCCGCGATTGCAGCAGTCCGAAGTTGGGCCGGCCGTCGTCGTCCATGGCGACGATCTCTCCGTCAAGCACGACGTCGAGGTTGGCGCTTGCCAGGACGGAAAGCTCGGGATACGACACGCTCACGTCGCGGTCGTTTCGACTGAACACCCGCACCTGCGCGCCCGACACGTAGGAGACGGCGCGCACGCCGTCCCACTTCATTTCGGCTGCCCACTCCTCGACGCGCGAGCTAGGCAACTCACCCGCGACCGCGAGCATCGGTTTGATCAGCTGAAGCGCCACGACAGGGGATCTTCCCAGCCAGCCTCCGCACTAGGCCATGAACTAGGCCATGAACTAGGCCATGAACTAGGCCATGGCCGACGTGGGCGCCCGGGTGTTCACGCAGGCGGCAAGCCGAGGAGCGCGTCGTCCCACGCGCCAGGCCACGCTTGCAGCAGGTGCCGGTCGCGCTCAAGCGCCGCCTGCAAAAACGCAGGAAGCTGCCAGCCAGTGCTCACGCCGGCTTGGAACATGGCTACCCGCGCCTCGATCACTTCGTCCGCGAGTCGCTCGACTTCATCAGCCGGCGCGCCGTGACGCTCGGCGTATTCGAGTCGGGCCGCGGCATCGCGCCACCGGTGTCCGGCGACCTCTGGGTCCACGCCAGTCGACCCACCCGGCCCGGGTGCTGACTCCTCCGGCGCTTGATCCGCGATCACTTAGCCGACACCTCCTGCTTGCTTGTCGGCAAGTCTGCCTATGAGTGAAATCCACTCGCATCATCCGAATGTCCAGGAACAGTTAACTAATGGGACGGTTCGGGCGGGCGTACGGCGCAACCGGGCGCGCCCGGCCGCGGTGCGCCTGCGAGGTCCTGTGGGATGCCGGCTGCCATGATGGTCGGTGATCACGGGAGCCGGATTCCAGAAAATCAAAGGACGAACGCGATGGTGCAGAAGATCACGTACGACCTGGTCGACGATCTCGACGGCGGCAAGGCGGTCGAGACCTTGACGTTCAGCATCGACGACCACACCTACGAGATCGACCTGGGCAAGCGCAACGCGGATCGGTTGCGCGCGGTGTTCGCGCCGTACGTCGGCGCCGGACGCCGCATGGTGCACACCCGAGGCCGCGGTCGCTCAAAGCTTGTTGTGCAGCGCCACGTCGATGTCGCCGCCGACCCGCGAGCGGTGCGCGCGTGGGCCCGCGCCAATCGCATCAGCGTGCCCGACCGCGGCCGGATCCCGACGTCGGTGATCGACCAGTACCGCGCCGCCGGCCACTAGCCCGGAACGCCGACAGCTTGATCGAACGCGGGATCGAACCGGTCACGACCCGCACTCGCGCCCGATGGCCTAGCCTGGAGAAACAGAAGTTCCGAGGCGGGCTGGAGGCATCGTGCCGTTCGACCTCAGCATCACGAAACTGCTGGTGTTGGGCGTCATCGCCATGCTCGTTTTCGGCCCCGACAAGCTCCCGCAGGTCGCCCGCGACGCCGGGCGGATGCTCCGCCAACTGCGCGGGATGGCGCAGCAAGCCCGCAGCGACCT
>JAICYF010000274.1 GCA_025934355.1 Acidothermaceae bacterium | reverse complement strand
TACGAACCGGTTTCGGGTGCGGCGGGCCCCAGTCCCCCTCGGACGCGCCAGTTGCCGGTGGTGTCGCTTCCCGATGCCGACGCGGGCGACGGCGGCTCGGTGCCTGCTGCGTCGTCGCGGGCGGCGCGTCGGCTGGCTGTGGGCCGCGTGCCGCTCGTGGTGACGGCGGTGGCGGCGGTGATGTTGATCGCCGGGCTGGTGTTGTCGGTCAAATCCGTTGTGGGCGCTCATCGCAACAGTTCGGCGTCCCCGCCGTCGACGGAGGTTAAGGCGGCCGCGCCTCCGGCCCCGTCGAGCCCGCCGCCACCGCTGACGCCGACGCTCTCGCGCCCGGTGAAGGGTGCCGACGGGTTGGGGTTCGTCGGCGAGACGGCCCGTTGCGATACCGGCAATCCGCCGGCCGCCGTGGTGCGCACCGCCAAGTCGCTGGCGGTGGTGTGCCAAAACCTCAGCGGGACTTACTACTACCGCGGCGAGCGGATTCGCGATGGCGCCAACATCGAGCTTTCCAACGCCGAGCGCGTCGGGGACGGGTTCGACGTCACCAATCCGGTCGACGGCGTCGTCTACGAGGTGCGTCCGTACCGGCTGCGGATCATCAGCTACGGTCACGTCGATTCGTCGGAGCCCGTGCTGCAGTACGCGACGGCGTCGTAATCGTCAGGGGTGCAACGGTATTTCGATCCGCTACGCAGGCCTCATGGGTCACATGGGTAACGGCTTCGCGACGATGAAGCGCTTCTCGAATGTGCTAGCGGATGTAGTAGCGCTTTTGAGAGTCGCTTGGCGGTCCGGCGTCGGGGCCTCGCGAGCGTCACGCCATTGCCAAAATACCTTAAGCATGAAAAGTCAAGCATAGAAGGCTTGACAGCCGCCAATTGTCCGGCGGGCCGACTTGACCGGCGTCTCTCGCTCCGGCGTCCAGGCGCTCGAGCGGGCGAGCGGCTCAATGAAGTTCGGCTCCGTCGTCGCGATCGCCGAGGTCTTGGGCATGCGCATCGACGTGAGCGTGGCGGCTGAATGACCAAGTCCGGCCGCCTCGATCTACGGAACATCACCGAGGCTGATGTGTATATCGGCGATGACCTCGCTGCTCATCTGGTTCGCGGACGCTCGGACACGATCAGCTTCAGTTACATCGCCGATCAACGTTCCACCGAGCCGGGTATCCGGGAACGATCCGTATCGTGGTCTCTATTACGGTCCGATGAATATCCGATCGTCAGCACGGGAGGGGCCGTCCCGCCGTTTTTCGGGAGTACAGCCGAAGGTCAGCGCCGCGATGCTGTCCACGCCGGCGCAGACTCGATCCGGGCCGGGATAGATCCCGGCGACCTGGCATGCGTCCGATTACCGCGCTTGCCGACGTTTGCGGGCGGGGCGGCGGCTCCCACTGAGCGCTGCCGACCTCATCGAGGGTTTGTCGCTCAGTTCCGTGCTGGACGAACAACGCTCGGAACGTTGATCTACCTGGACACCTCGGCCACAGTGAAACTCGTGGCGGCTGAGGAAGAGTCGGCGGCCCTGATTGACTGGCTCAACGCACACGCCGACGAAAACCTCGTCACCAGCGCTCTCGGTCACATTGAGTTGATACGAGCGGCCGCACGAATAGGACCCAACGCGGTATCGCTCGCACGAAATGTCGCGTCAACGGTCGACACCTTGGTCTTGACCAATGCCATCGCCTCAGCGGCAGCCACGACCCCGCCTTTCGAACTGCGCACCCTCGACGCGATACACCTCGCCACGGCGCACATCCATCGAAAGACCCTTACCGCCTTCTGCGCATACGATCGCCGGCTGCTTAAGGCCGCCGAATCGCACGGGCTACCGGTCGTCTCTCCGCGAGGCCAAGCCGACGCGGGCTAGCGACCGCCTGGCCGCGTTGTTGTCTGCTCAGGCGAGCAGCCCGCGAATGTCGTGGGCGACGCCATGACCGCGAGCGGTGGCGGGAGGCCAGTGCCGCAGTCGGTCCCAGCGGTCGCCCGTTACCAAAGTCGTTCTCTCGGAAGGGATTTTCCGCAGCGCCTAGTCGGCAATTCGCCACCGGCTACGCTGGTAGCATGTCTGAGGTGGCGTCGCGTGAGCTGCGGAACAATACGGCCGGGGTGCTGCGGCGCGTGGGTGATGGGGAGGTCGTCACCATCACGGTAAATGGCCGGCCCGTCGCGGTTCTCACCGCGCTTGGCACGCAGCGACGCCGTTGGCTGAGTAAGACGGAGTTGCTCTCGCGCTTGCGTCGCACTCAAGCCGATCCCGGGTTACGCCAGGACCTCGCAATATTGGCAAGCGACACGACCGAGGATCTCGGGCCGATCCGATGACTGCGACGCGGGCGGCCGGGGTGCTCGATACCTCGGTGTTTCGTCACGCTTGCCGAGCTGCACGCCGGCGTGCTGGCCGCGAAGGCGTCCGATATCCGGGCTCAGCGTCTCGCGACACTGGAATCCGTTGCGGACATAGAGACACTGCCAGTCGACGACGACGCCGCCCGAATGTGGGCGCGGCTGCGGATATATCTAGCCGAGGCCGGGCGGCGGGTGCGGGTCAATGATCTGTGGATCGCGGCCATCGCGGCATCCAAAGGACTGCCCGTCGTCACCCAGGATGACGACTTCGCCGCCCTCGATGGCGCTCCAAACGTGACGATCATTCGCGTTTGATGCTGCTAGTCGGCCCCAAAACGTGAGCTTGCG
>JAICYF010000033.1 GCA_025934355.1 Acidothermaceae bacterium | reverse complement strand
TTTTCACCGGGCCGCGGCTGCCGGTTGCCGACATCGTCGCGTCGCTGCCGTAAGAGCGCCCCGCCGATCGCCCGCCCCCGGCCCCGCGCCGCTGCCCGCCCGCCGCCCCTGGCCGCCCCGTCCACGGCCCTGGCCGCCCGCGTGAGTGCGTTTCCCCGGGATTGCTGACGTTTGCTGTTGCTCAGCCACAGTAAGCGTCACGAACCTTGCCCAGATCCAGCCGTCGCTGCTGTTCCATCCGGCGTGCGACGTCTTGGACCCAGTTTGGTCGCCGCCGAATCTGGGTTGCTGTAAACGACAGCGTCGTCCAACCGGCCAGTTGCAGCAGCGCTTGGCGCTCCCGGTCGCGCTCGAAAGCAGGGCGCAGCGAGTGCACGCCGTACCCGTCGGCCTCGTAGCCGAGCCGTAGTTCCTCGATGGCGAAGTCGAGTCGGGCAATGAATGCCCCAAACCGCACGACTTCGAACTGCGGCACAACGACCAGGCCCGCGCCGACGAGCAGTTGAAGGAGTTCGCCCTCGAGCACTGATTCAAGAGCCGGGTCGGCCAGTGCGAACGCCGTGGCCGCCTGTGGAAAGCCATCGCGTCTCCTTGCCGCGTCGAGCTGCTTGGCGACCTGCGCCTCGCTTGCTGCACCCGCGCGCAACGCGTCGGCGATGATCCTTGTCGCTACCTCGAGCGGCTCCTTACGCGCCAGGTCGACCACTACGCGCGCCGGCGTCAAGACCGGAATGCCACTACGGCGCATGGTGTCGCCGGCGGCGAGAGGAGTGCGGGTGACGATGCCGCCGGCGCGCAGACGCGGCCGTCGGTTGATTGGCACCGCAACCTCGAGTCGGTCGTATGAGGGCACGCCATCGAGTCGGTGTAGTCGCCCGGCCGGTCGGCCCGCGAGCGCGGCGCCCGCACCGGCCGCGAGAAGCGCCGACCACACGCGGGTGTTCCAGCCGCCTGGCGCTCCGGCGAGCCGATACACACCGGGCACAACCGCAAACCAGCGCCCGCTGCGGAGTTCCGTGCGGATCCGCTCGGGTGAATAGCCGCTCTCGAGCGCTTGCGTGCGGCTGAAGACGCCGGACTGTGATCGAGCCACCTTGGCAAGTACATGATCCATGCCGCCAGCGTGATGTCTGCATGGCCGGGCGTTGCTGTGCAGAAGTGCAGCGGTGGACGGCCGGTATTGATCCGGTGGACAGGAGTTGATGACGTTTGCTGTTGCTCAGCAACAGTAGACGTCACGAATCGTGGATCAGAGGCAGCGCGGGGCGGCAGCGGTCGGCCAGCGGTCGGCCAGCGGTCGCAGCGGCCAGCTGCTCCGAGCCGGCCGGCGGTTAGTCGGCGTCGACCCCGGCGGGTTCGAGGGTCAACGAGATGCTGTTGATGCAGTACCGGTCGTCGGTCGGGGTGTCGTAACCCTCGCCGTGGAACAGGTGGCCCAGGTGGGAGCCGCATCGCCGGCAGCGAGCCTCGATGCGCCGCATGCCGAGGGTGTTGTCGGGCACTAGCTCGACCGCGTCGTCATCGGTGGGGGCGTAGAACGACGGCCACCCGCAATGCGACTCGAACTTGGTCTTGCTGCGGAACAGCTCGGCGTCGCACGCTCGGCAGCGGTACACGCCGATGGTCTTGGTGTCGGTGTACTCACCCAAGAAGGGCGGCTCTGTCGCGGCTTGCCGGAGCACCGCGTACTCCTCGGGGGACAGTTCCGCCCGCCATTCGTCGTCCGTCTTCTCAACCTCGTACATATCGTCGAGCGTACGCGAGCGCGGCGCCGGTAGCGTGGCGTGCATGGCAGCCACGCCCGCGATCGAGTTGGACGTCGAGGGGCGCGTCGTCCGCGTGTCCAATCCCGACAAGGTCTACTTTCCGACCCGCGGTGAGACCAAGCTCGACTTGGTCAACTACTACCTGAGCGTGGGGCCAGGCATCGTGCGCGCGCTGTATGAGCGGCCCTGCATGATGCAGCGGTTTCCCGACGGGGTGACCGGCGAGGCGATCTACCAAAAGCGGGTGCCTGATCGTCGTCCGGAGTGGGTGGAGTCGGCGCGGGTCAGCTTCCCCAGTGGGCGGCATGCCGACGAGCTTTGCGTCACCGAGATCGCGTCGGTCGCCTGGGCGGCGAACCTCGGCACGGTCGTCTTCCACCCGTGGCCATCGCGGCGCTCTGACACGGAGCACCCCGACGAGATGCGTATCGACCTCGACCCGCAGCCGGGCACCGATTTTGACGACGCCCGCCGGCTGGCTCGCGTCGTCCGGGAGTTACTTGACGAGCTTGGATACGTCGGGTTTCCCAAGACGTCCGGTGGCCGGGGCATCCACATCTACGTGCGGTTGCGGCCGGAATGGACTTTCACGCAAGTCCGCCGCGGCGTGCTCGCGTTCTCGCGCGAGGTCGAACGACGCGTTCCCGAACTCGCCACCACCAAGTGGTGGAAGGAGGAGCGCGGCGAGAAAGTTTTCCTTGACTACAACCAAAACGCGCGTGACCGTACCATCGCCGCCGCGTACAGCGTGCGCGCTTTCCCCGACGCGACGGTCTCGACCCCCGTGACCTGGGATGAGTTGGACGACGTCGACCCGCGCGACTTCACGATCGCGACGGTGCCCGAGCGATTTGCAAAAGTCGGTGAGTTGCATGAGCACATCAACGACGTGGCGCACGATTTGACGCCGCTGGTCGAGATGGCCGACCGAGACGAACGCGAGCTTGGCCTTGGCGACGCGCCGTACCCACCGAATTTCCCGAAGATGGAAGGCGAACCGGCCCGCGTGCAACCGAGCCGCGCGCGCAAGAAGGACTAGTCGTCGAGCACGATGGTGCGGGCCGCGATTGCGGCGCCGCGCGCGCCCGCCATGTCGAGGTCGGGCACCACGGCGAACTGCGCGACGTCAAGCTGCTCGGCGCGCAACGCGGTGTGCGCTTTCACACGGGAAAGGAACCACTCGCGGAAATCGGGGGAGGCCTCAACGACCCCGCCGCCAATGAAGTACGCGCTCGGGTCGGTGAAGTTGCTGGCGATGGTGAACAACCGGCCGAGCGCCATCGCCTGTTGCTCGAAGATGCGCATCGCGAGTGGGTCGCCCTTCTCGCCCAGCGAGCGAACTTTCTTCGCTGCGGTGTGCAGGTCGAGACCGGCCAGCTCGTGGCCAGGGAATCGGGTCAGCCAATACGGCAGCAAACTTTTCTCAATGGCGGTCAGCGAGGCGACGCTTTCGACGTCCCCTGAAAAGCCGCAGTTGCACCTGGGAGTCGGCTGCCCGTCGTCGAGCAAACCGCCCATCGGGATGTGCACGTGGCCAAGCTCGCCGGCCATGCCTGCCGCACCGCGGATGACCCGGCCCGCGTCGATGACGCCGCCGCCGAGTCCGGTACCGACGATCGCCGACACCGAGGAGTGGCGGATCGCTTGGTCACCGAAGAACGCGTAGTGCGCGTACAGCGCCGCCGCGTTGCCGTCGTTGTTGTAAACGACCGGGACGCCGAGGTGCTTCTCCAGCGCGCCGCGGAAGTCGAAGCCGCGCCACTCCGGCTGGGAGAAGTTGGTCGCGCCTTTCGATGAGATGACGCCGTCGGCGCTGGCCGGGCCCGGTGTGTCGAGCCCGATGGCCCGGACGACTGCGCGCGGCGTGCCGGTGAGGTCGAGCACCCGCTCGAAGCTCTCTGCCAGGCTGGCGACGGCTACCTCGGGTCCGTCGTTGACCCGGCTCGCGTTCTCGACCAGCTGGCTAACCAAGAACTCGCCGTCCTCGGTGAGCACGGTGGCGTTGTTGCAGGTGCCGCCGTTGTCGAGCCCGACGACCACCCAGTCGGAGTCCGCCATATGCCATCCCTCGTCGAGAACCGCGTTCCAGTGGCAGCGATTCTAGGAGCACCTGCCTGTTCTCCGGGCCGTGTGCTCAACTGACCGGCGGGACGAGGTCGCCGCACCCGCTCATCAACCTCATCGCGGCGACGTCATTCGGACTGAACTTGTCGTTCGCGGTGCCTTTCGCGATTCCGGAATCGCTTCGGGTCGTCCGTTCCACGCCTTGGGTCATCGCGATCAACTGCCGCACCGAACGGCGCACCGCCTGGGGTTGACCCGTGAGCGACTGCATCCACAGTTGGCCCTGGACGTAGCTGAGATCCTCGTGCCGTCCGTCGGGATCGAGCCTGCTGTCCCAACCGAGGTTGATCCGTTCGCGGTTTCCGCCACTTAGCTGGGGCGGTTGGCCCGTCTCCCAATCGATCAGCACGCGCTGAACGGACGCCGTTGTCTGCCCCGGCGGGTAATACAGCGATTGCGGGAGCCAGGTGAACTGGCGGCTGTCGAGCGTTACGTTCAGCCCGTCTGCTCGAGCCTCGTCGACGACGCCCGCGATCTGCGCGTACACGTCGTCCGGAGTGTTCGGCTCGACGGAGAATCGAAGCGGCTGGCAGGCCGCTCCCCAAGGCCTGCCGACGGCGAGCAGCTTGCCGTGCGACCCGCCGAGCCGGTAGTAGCCAGCCGCCCCTGGTATCGCTCGCGCGGCCTGGTGTTCGTAGCCGATTGTGATCCGCGTGCCGAGCGCCGCCAGCGGGAGGACGATGCTCAACAACGAGGCGAGTGCCTGATGACGCCGCCGTGCGGGCGCGGTGCTCGGAGTTGTGTGGGCGTCGAAGAGCGCCTCCGCCGCGGGCGACCAGCGTACGGACGGCGCGCTCATCCAGCAGCGCAGGTGGTCGCGCGCGGCTGGCGGCATCAGGTAGCCGCGGCTTCGCAAGCTGATGGTAAGCGGCTTCGCGAGTCCTGGCGCTTTGAGCAACACCGAAGCCGACCCGATGGACGGTCTCCCGATGGTCACGTCGGTGACGGTGTCCAGCCGAAGCTGCCGCACCCCGCCGCCGTTGCGGTAGTACAACACCGGACCGTCAACCCAGCGGGCAAACAACACGGCGATAAGGGGAACGATCATCAGCCCGAGACCGACACCGATGCTGCGGCTGGGGACACGGTAATAGACGTCAAGAGCGGTCCATACCGCTCCCGTCAGTCCGGTGAGAGCGGTCTGACGCGGGGTGACACTCACGGCATGTCGGTCGAATCCGGTGCATGGCGTCGCCGGAATCCAGGTCGACGGGTCCTTTGGGTCGTGCGGTGAATGCGACTGCGCGGGAAACGTCGGAGTCCAGGTTGGCGCGGATGCCGCCGCCGACGTCGCGCTGGCCAGGTCCTCACTCACATCCCAGCTAATCGGCTCGCGACACGAAACGCTTGAAGGCCCTGTGGAAAGACCCGTTCAGCTGAACCGATAAGTCTCAGCAGTCACGGCTGTCACGCGACGGCTCAGGCGCCGGACAGCACGTCGGCGAGGTCGAAGCGCACCGGGCGTTCAAGTTGCTCGTACGTGCACGACGTCGGCTCGCGATCGGGCCGCCAGCGCCGGAATTGCGCGGTGTGCCGGAACCGTCCGCCTTCCATGTGGTCATAAGCGACCTCGCAGACCAGCTCGGGCCGCAACGGCACCCAGCTCAAATCCTTGCCGGCGTTCCAGCGGGTCACCCCACCCGGACGACGATCGCCGACGTCGGCGGTGACGCCCGAGCCCCATGGATGCGCCGACTCGTCCATTCGGTACGGCTCCAGCTCGGCGATCAACTCGCGGCGCCGCGCGGCTGAGAAGGCGCCGCACACACCGACGTGCTGCAGCACTTCGCCGTCGCTGTACAGGCCGAGCATCAGCGATCCGACCGCGGTGCCCGCGGCTGAGGCGCGATGCCACCGAAAACCGGCCACCACGCAGTCGGCCGTGCGCTCGTGCTTGATTTTCACCATGACCCGCTGGTCGGGCTGATACGTAAGCTGCGGCGCCTTCGCCACCACGCCGTCGAGCCCGGCGCCTTCGAAAACCTCGAACCAGCGTTGCGCCAACTCGACCGAGTCGGTCGCGGGCGTGAGTAGCACCCGGGAGTCGGACGACGCGAGCGTGTCGACCAGCAACGCGCGTCGTCTTGAGAAGGGCTCACCCATCAGCGACTCGTCGCCCAATGCCAACAGGTCGAACGCCACGAACGACGCCGGCGTCTCGACCGCTAACTTGCGCACCCGCGAGTCTGCCGGGTGGATGCGCTGAAGCAATGCTTCGAAGTCGAGAGAATCGCCGGTGACGATGACGATCTCACCGTCGACAACGCAGCGCTGCGGCAGGTTGGCCTTGACCGCTTCCACGACTTCGGGAAAGTAGCGGGTCAACGGCTTTTCGTTGCGCGAGCCCAACTCCACCTCGTCGCCGTCGCGGAACACGATGCAGCGAAAGCCGTCCCACTTCGGCTCGTACACCAACGCTGGTGGGATCGCCGATTGCGACTTTGCCAGCATTGGCTTCACCGGCGGCATTACTGGCAACTTCAACGTCGCACCTCGTATCGCGCGTAGAGCAGGTCGTCGTCGTCGATCAACAGTTGGGTCAGTCGCATCGGCGCGGGCGGCGAAATCACCGGGCCGTCGAGAACACGCCGCGCCGGCCCCCCCACCAGCATTGGCGAAATCGTGAGGCACAACTCGTCGAGCACGCCGGCCTCGACGGTCGAGCCGAGAAACGACGGGCCGCCCTCGCACAACAACCGGGTGAATCCGCGTTCGGCAAGCGCGCTCACCATCGCCGCCGGGTCAACGACCCGAGCCCCGGCAACGACGACATCCGCCACCTCGCGCGCTGCTCGCAGCAGATCCTGCGGCGCCGCCTGGCAGGTGACGACAATCGGTCGCTGCTTCGCCTCGGCGAAGTATCGCGCGGAGAAGTCCAGCCGCAGCTGGTTCGAAACCACGGCCATCACTGGCGCGGGCGGCTGGCCAGCCTCGGCGCGCACCGTTTGGTACTCCTCGCGCGCCCGCGCCGGGCCATAGCCTTCGGTGACCACCGTGCCAGCGCCCGCGATCACGACGTCCGACAACGCCCGCAGCAAGCCCAAAATTCGTTGATCCGTGGGGTTTCCGAGACCGCCGGCGTGACCGTCGAGCGTCGCGGCGCCGTCGGCGCTCGCAATCATGTTGCCCCGCAACCACGGTCGTTGCGCCGGATACGCGTACGCCGCGACCACGTCGACGTCGTCGACCGGATCGGGAAGCAGTCGCCGCATGCCCACAGTCAATCAGCCCGCCGCGGTCTGGCGCGCGAGGATTGCGACCGACGTCGGGGGAAGCCGCAACCTGTCGTCGCCGAGTGAGGCGGGTCCTGAGGCCAGCAAGATTTCGTCGGCCGAGATCGCATGGGCTGCGTCGCTCTCGCTGAAGTTGGCCACCACGACCAGCTCGCCGTAGTCGAGCGTCAGCAACCGCGCTTCGTCGTCGACGGTCACCGACGGGAACCGGCCGGCACGCAGCACCGGGTTCGCACGTCGCAGCTCGACAAGCTGGCGATGCCAACGCAACACGTCGTCGTGGGGCGCGCGCGAGAGCTCTTCCCAGTCGAGCACCGAGCGCCGCATCGTCTCGAGGTCTTGGGGGTCGGGCACCTGCGACGGCTCCCACCCGAATGCCTTGAACTCATTTCGCCGCCCGCGCCGTACCGACTCGGCGAGGTCGTGATCCTGGTGGTCGGTGAAGTACTGCCACGGCGTCGAGGCGGCCCACTCCTCGCCCATGAACAGCATTGCCGTGAACGGGGAGAGCAGCACGAGCGCCGCCGTCACCTTCACCAAGTCGGACGACGTGAGGTCGGCGATTCGCTCGCCGCGTGCCCGGTTGCCGATCTGGTCGTGGTTTTGGGCGTAGCCGAGCAATCGGGTTGACGCGACGGACGACGGAAGCGGCCGGCCGTGTCGCCGGCCCCGATGAGCGGAGTGGTTTCCCGCGAAGACGAAGCCACGCGACAACGCGGTCGCCAGCTCCCGAAGCGATCCGAAATCCTCGTAGTACCCGAAGGTTTCCCCGGTGACCACAGAATGCAGCGCGTGATGGAAATCGTCGCTCCACTGGGCATCGAGCCCGTAGCCGCCGATCTCGCGCGGCGAGATGAGCCGCGGGTCGTTGAGGTCGGATTCTGCGATAAGCCATAGCGGACGGCTCAGTTCGCGCGCGAGGCCCTCGACTGACACCGAAAGTTCCTCGAGCACATGTGTCGCCGAGGCGTCGACGATCGCGTGCACGGCGTCGAGTCGCAACGCGTCGAACCGGTAGTCGCGCAGCCACATCAAGGCGTTGTCGACGACGTAGCGGCGCACTTCGTCGGAGCCGGTGTCGGAGAAGTTGACCGCCTGACCCCACGGCGTGGCGAACTTGTCGGTGAAGTACGGGCCGAACCGCGTCAGCACATTGCCGTCGGGTCCGAGGTGGTTGTAGACGACGTCGAGCACCACCCGCAGCCCGCGAGAGTGGCAGGCGTCGACGAATCGCTTCAGGGCGTCAGGTCCGCCGTAAGAATCTTGGACGGCGTAAGGGAAAACACCGTCGTATCCCCAGCCGCGTGCGCCTGGAAAAGCGGCGACCGGCAGCAACTCGACGAAGTCGACGCCGAGGGACACCAGATGGTCGAGGCGCTCGATTGCGGCGTCGAATGTGCCTTCGGACGCGAAGGTGCCGACGTGCAGCTCGTAGATCACCGATCCCAACAAATCGGCGCCTTGCCACGAGTCGCAGCGCCAGTCGAACGACGTGTGGTCGACCAGCCTCGAAGGGCCGTGCACGCCCTGCGGTTGCCACCCAGACCGCGGGTCGGGCAACGGATTCCCGCCGTCCAAGGAAAACTGGTAATCGACGGGTGCCGAGACCTGCGCTTCGACGAGCCACCAGCCATGACCGGCGTGGTCCATCGCCAATCGCTCGCCGCCGATCAGCAGCTCAACCCGTTGCGCGTTTGGCGCCCATACCGAGAACGGTGTCATGGACGGCGGCCGTGCGCCCGCACGGCGGCAAGCGCGCCTAACAAGCCGACAAGCAAGGGAAGAAAACAACCGAGCGGCCGACGGCGCCGCCGAATCTGGAGAAACACGCCGGACTCCTTTGCCCTCTATGCGGTGACGCTGACGGCGGGGACAAGCAATGCGACGCATGAGCCCGCGAGCAGGTCGTGCAGCAAGACTTCGCCGCCGGCATGCTCACGGCCGCTCAACGCGTCGACCCAGGCGCCGCGGGGGATCGCGAGCATGGTGTCTCGCCAACCGTCCTCGCGACGTAGCCGCGCGCAGAAGCGGGTGGCGACCGTGATCAGGTGCTCGGAGCGGGTGAACGCGACAACGTGTTCGGCCGCCGCGCCATTCGCTCTCAGCGGCGCGTACGACGAGAACCACTCGGGATGGTCGCGGCGCAACCGCAACGCGAGGGCGGTTGTGCGCAACTTGTCGTCGAGCAACGAGTCGAGTGCCTCACGCCGAACGCCGAAGTCGACCGAACCGCGGTTGTCGGGGTCGACCAACGTGAAGGTGGCCAACTCGCAGCCTTGATACACGTCGGGGATCCCGGGCATGGTCAGTTGAATCAGCTTCTGCGCTAACGAATTCGCTGCTGCGGCCGGCTCTATCGTCGCGACGAACAGGCCGACGTCCGCCAACAGTCCATCGTCGTCGAACACGCCACTTACAAAGTCACGGACGGCGCGGTCATAGCGTTCGTTCGGCGAGTGCCAACTTGTCGCGAGCTTCGCCTCACGGGTGGCTTTCTCCATGTAACGAGTGGCTCGCTCGACGTCGAGCGGCCAGGCGCCGATGAGGGTTTGCCAGAAGAAGTAGCCCGTGCGGGCGTCAGGGCAGCCGAGCTTCTCGCCGACCGACATCCACCGGTCGACGGCGGCAGACCACTCGTCGGGCAGCTCAGAAAGGACGCTGATGCGGGCCCGTACGTCCTCTGAACGTTTGGTGTCGTGCGTCGAGAGCGTGGTCATGGCGGTGGGCCAGCGATCGTGCATCCTGGTGGCGAACTCGTGGAAGTCGTCGAGGCTCACGCCGAACCGGCCGGGATCTCCGCCGACCTCGTTTAGGGAAAGCAATCGCGCGTACCGGTAAAACGCGGTGTCTTCGACGCCTTTCGCGAACACCGCGGCCGCGGCTTGCGCGAATCGAGTGGCGAATTCGCCGCCGTCGAGGGCGTGAGTCGACACCAGCGAGATCTCGCGAGCGAGCGAAGGGTTCGCTGTGACGGCACGAGATGTCGCGTTCTCCAACGCCTCGAGGGTGAACGGCGAACTCGCGAACGGCCGGTACACCTCAAGGCGGCACAACACCTCATGCAGCGCGGCGCGCACCGACTCTTCGCGCGTGTCAGCGGTTTGGGCGCACAACAATCGGGCCAGCCGATTGAGCTCCGGCGAGAGCACCTCGCGCATGATCAGTCGCTTGCCCTCTTGGGCGACCACGTCGAACTCCGAGGTCTCGCCGGTGATCTCGGTGTAGATGTTCGACAACGCCCGCTCGCCGCGCGCGTCGACCAGCAACGAGTTCACCATGGTGAGCGACTCGTAGCCGGTGGTGCCCGCGGCCCGCCAGTCGGCGGGCAGCGGTTCGTGGTGGGCCAGGATCTTCTCGACGACGGTCCACGTCGAGTCGGTGGCGTCGGCGAGCAACGCTAGATAACCGTCGGGATCGGCCAGACCGTCAGGGTGGTCGACGCGCAAGCCGTCGACCAGGCCTCGCTGAACAAGGTCAATGACGACGGCGTGTGATTCGGCGAAGACCGCGGGATCCTCGACTCGCAGGCCGATGAGTGTGGTGATGTCCATGAATCGGCGGTAGTTCAGATCGGACGCCGCCGCGCGCCAGTCGGCGAGCCGGTAGTGCTGAGCGTCGAGCAGTTCTGCCAGCGGCAGGTCGCCGGTGCCTTCGGCCAACGGGAACCGGTGGTCGAAGTAGCGAACCGCGATCGGCTCGCCCCGACGGCGTTTGACGGAGAGCCGCGACAAGTTCTGTTCCAGCGGCCCGTCGAGAACTGGCAGCACGACCCGGCCGCCACCAGCGGCCCAGTCAATGTCGAACCACTTGGCGAACTCGCTGTCTTGCCCGTCGCGCAGCACCGCCCACAGCGCGCGATTCAGCGATTCGGGAACCGGGATCGCCATGTGGTTCGGGACGATGTCGAGCACAACTCCGACGCCGTGCGCGCGCAGCGCCTTCGCGAGCGTCGCAAAGGCCCGAGTACCGCCGAGTTCGGGGTTGATCCGCGAGTGGTCGACGACGTCGTAGCCGTGCGTCGACCCGGCGCCTGCGCCGAGGATCGGCGACAGGTAGGCGTGCGTAACCCCAAGCTCTGCCAAGTAATCGGCGAGGGCTGCGGCGTCGGCGAACTTGAGTTGCGGCCCGAGCTGGAGCCGATACGTCGACCGTATCGGTGCGGGATCGGTCGGGCTAGACGGCACGACGCAGCACCAATACTGCTCGCGCCTCGACCTCCACTGTCCCGTCTGCCTTCAGGGATGGCCGGTCGACGTCGAGCGGGCTGGTCGTGTCGACCACGATTTCCCATCGTTCGCCGTAATCGGACGACGGCAGGGTGAACTCGATCGACGTGTCGGCCGCGTTGAACAGCAGCAAGAACGAGTCGTCCTTCACCTGCTGGCCGCGCGGATCTGGTGATGGGATCGCGTCGCCGTTGAGGAACACCGCCAACGACCTTGCATAACCGGTTTCCCAGTCGCTCTCGGCCATCTCGGCGGCTGCTGGTGTGAACCAGGCGATGTCGCGCAGTTGCTCACCCTTCACGTGCACGGGAGTGCCGTCGAAAAAGCGTCGGCGGCGAAACACCGGATGCTCCTTGCGAAGTTTCGCAAGGCTGCACGTGAAGTTCAGCTGCACGTCGTGCCGCGACCGCATCGACCAGTCGACCCACGAGATCTCGTTGTCTTGGCAATAGGCGTTGTTGTTGCCGCCTTGAGTGCGACCGAACTCGTCGCCGTACAGCAGCATGGGCACGCCTTGTGAGACCAACAGAGTCGTGAGGAAGTTTCGCTTCTGCTGCTCGCGCAGCGCGAGGATCTCGACGTCCTCCGTCGGGCCCTCCGCGCCGCAGTTCCACGACCGGTTGTCGTCGGTGCCGTCTTGGCTGCCCTCTCCGTTCGCGTCGTTGTGTTTCTCGTTGTACGAAACGAGGTCTTGCAGGGTGAAGCCGTCATGTGCTGTCACGAAGTTGATCGAAGCCATCGGACGACGACCGGAGTGCGCATACAGGTCGCTTGAGCCGGTCAGCCGCGACGCGAACTCGCCAAGGGTCGCTGGCTCGCCGCGCCAGAAGTCGCGGACGGTGTCGCGATACTTGCCGTTCCACTCGCTCCACATCGGCGGGAAGTTGCCGACCTGGTAGCCGCCCTCGCCGACGTCCCACGGCTCGGCGATCAGCTTGACCTGGCTGACCACCGGGTCTTGCTGCACGAGGTCGAAGAACGCCGACAGTCGGTCGACATCGTGCAGTTCACGCGCCAAGACCGAGGCGAGGTCGAACCGGAACCCGTCGACGTGCATCTCGACGATCCAGTACCGCAGTGAGTCCATGATGAGTTGCAGGGCATGCGGGTTGCGCGCGTTGAGGCTGTTACCGGTGCCGGTGTAGTCCATGTAGATGGCTTGGTTGTCGTCGACCAACCGGTAGTACGCCGTGTTGTCGAGGCCGCGAAACGACAGAGTGGGGCCGAGGTGGTTGCCCTCGGCGGTGTGGTTGTAGACGACGTCCAGGATCACTTCGATGCCGGCCTCGTGCAGGGTGCGGACCATCGCCTTGAACTCCTGCACCTGCTCGCCACGGTCGCCGGAGGACGCGTAGCCGTTGTGCGGAGCGAGAAATCCGATGGTGTTGTAGCCCCAGTAGTTCGCCAGCCCTTTGTCGTGCAGCCCGCTGTCGGTGACGAACTGGTGCACCGGCATCAGCTCGACCGCCGTGATCCCGAGCCCGGTCAGGTGCTCGATCATCACCGGGTGCGCGAGCCCGGCGTACGTGCCGCGGATCCGCTCGGGGATGTCGGGGTGGTTGATCGTCATACCCTTCACGTGCGTCTCGTAGATCAACGACTCGTGATAGGGGATTTTGAGCTGGTGGTCATTGCGCCAGTCGAAGTACGGGTTGATCACGACCGACGTCATCATGTGCGGGGCTGAGTCGTCGTCGTTGCGCTCGTCCGGCGCGGCGAAGCGGTAGCCAAACAGCGACTCGTCCCAGTCGATGTGACCTTCGATGGCCTTCGCGTAGGGGTCGAGCAACAGCTTGTTCGGGTTACAGCGCTGCCCTTGGCCGGGGTCGTACGGGCCGTGCACCCGAAAGCCATACCGCTGGCCGGGTCCGACGTCGGGGAGGTACCCGTGCCAGACAAACGCGTCGTACTCGGGCAGTTCGACCCGGGTCTCGGCGCCAGCGGCGTCGAACAGACACAGCTCGACTGAGTCGGCCACCTCGGAGAACACCGCGAAGTTGGTGCCCGCGCCGTCGTACGTGGCGCCGAGCGGGTAGGGCGTGCCGGGCCAAGTCTCGATCTTCATGTTTGCCATTCAATCCTGCGGTCTGGGAGCCAGGCCAACCGCCGAAGGTCATCGAGTGCTCGGCGCCGCGGTCAGCCGCTGGCAACCTGCCCCTAAGTGGCCGGGCGCAATCAGCAACCCAACGACGCTGATCAGCGTCAATTGAGGCGTCAATGAAACCGCGGTCGGCGCCGACACACAACAGTGATCAAATGTGCCAAATCGGCGACGGTTGGTCGCCGTTGCCGCAGACTGGTGCTCTCTCGGTACGACGGAACGGACGGCGAAACAGTGCGTGAGCAAAGGCGGGGGCCCGCCGTCATGGCCCGGCGGGTGGTGCCGGCCGCGTTGGCGATCGTGCTCGGCGCCGGTCTCGCCGCGTGTCAAAGCGGCTCGTCGGCCAGCTTCGACGCCCCGCCATCCAAGAGCGTCGCGCCGTCCAGTCACGCCCCTGTCCCGGCCGCCACCGTCGCGGTCGATCCGGCGGACGGCGCCACCGGCGTCGGTATCGACCAGCAGGTCAAGGTCAGCGCCGATGGCGGCAAACTCACCGAGGTGACCGTCGAGGACGTCGACGGCAACCAGGTTCCGGGTGCGGCCGCGGCGGGCGGCGTCTGGGTTAGCGCGGGTGGGCTCATCCCTTCGACCACCTACAAGGTCAGCGCCACCGCCAAGAACTCCGCGGGCGACCCGACCACGCTCACCAGCACGTTCACCACCGCCGCGCCGTCAAAGGTGCTGGGTTCCAAGGTCGCCCCTCTCGAAGGCGAGACCGTCGGCGTCGGCATGCCGATCGTCGTCTACTTCACCGCGCCCGTGACCGACCGCGCCGCCGTCGAGAAGCGTCTGAAGGTCGAGGAGTCGACCCCGGTGCTTGGCGCGTGGCATTGGTACAGCAACACCGAGGTGCACTACCGGCCTGCGCAATATTGGCCGCCGGGTGAGAACGTCACGGTCACGGTCGGCATCAAGGGCGTCAACGCCGGCAACGGGGTGTGGGGCGTCAACGATCGCGTCGTTCATTTCCAGGTCGGTGACTCGCACATCACCACGGTCGACGCGAAGACCGATCGGATGACCGTGCAGGTCAACGGCCAAACGGTGAAGACCGTCCCGGTCAGCCTCGGCCGTGACAAGTACCCCACGACGTCCGGCATTCACGTCGTTTTAGAGAAGACGCCGACGATCGTCATGGACTCCGCCACCGTCGGCATCCCCAAGGGGAACCCCGACTACTACAAGGAGACCGTGCTGTGGGACGTGCGGATTTCCTGGTCGGGTGAGTTCGTGCATGCGGCGCCGTGGTCGGTGGCCGACCAGGGTCGGGAGAACGTGAGCCACGGCTGTGTGAACGCGAGCACCGCCGATGCGCAATGGTTCTACGACTTCTCGCGGCGCGGCGACATCGTGCAGGTGTTGAACACACCGCGCAAACTCGAGAGTCAAAACGGCTGGACCGACTGGAACCTGTCGTGGGAGCAGTGGCTCGCCGGCAGCGCGGTCGACGACGGTCCTGCGAGTTCCGCGCCGGCGTCGCCGAGCGCGGGTGCCACCGCCTAGGCGGTGCGCGACACCAGCTTGAGCTTGGGCCGGTCGTCGAGCCAGGCCTCGAGTTCCTCAGCCGGCAGCGCGCGGGAGAAGTAGTAGCCCTGCGACACGTCGCAGCCGGACGCCGCCAGGTGCCCCGCGGTGATCTCGTTCTCGACGCCCTCGGCGACCAGCCGCATGCCGAGTGAGTGAGCGAGCGCGATGGTCGATCGCACGATCGCCGCGGCCTTCGGGTCGTCGGCCATCGGCTGCACGAACGAGCGGTCGAGCTTGAGCTCGTCGATCGGCAGCTCGCGCAGGTAAGCGAGGGACGAGTAGCCGGTGCCGAAGTCGTCGACGGCCACCTTCACGCCGAGCTCGCGCAGGTGGGTGAGGATCTCCCGCGCCCGCTCGCGGTCGCCCATCAAGAAGTCCTCGGTGATCTCTAGTTCGAGGGCGGACGCCGGAAGTGCCCGCTCGGCGAGCAGCGCTCGCACCCGGGCCGGCAGCTCAAGGTCGACCAGCGACGAGGCGGACAGGTTCACCGCAACCGACAGGCGTCGTCCGGCCGCCCGCCACCTGACCACCTGGTCGAGCGACTGCTCCAGCACCGCGATGGTCAACTCGCGCATGAGACCGGCGTCCTCGGCGAGCGGCAGAAAAACGTCGGGGGAGAGCAGCCCGCGCTCCGGGTGCTTCCAGCGCACCAACGCCTCCACGCCGGAGACCGCGGCCGTCTTCGAGTCGACCTTCGGTTGGTAGTGCAGCACGAGTTGGCGGGAGTAGATCGTCTCGCGCAACTGCTCGAGCGTGCGCAGCCGGTCATGCCCGCCGAGGGTGTCGAAGGCCTCGCTGTAGATGCGGTAGCCGTCCTGCATGCCCTTCGCCGCGTACATCGCGATGTCGGCGCGACGCAGCAGCGTCGAGACCTCCTCGCCGTGCGCGGGGAAGACGGCCACGCCGATGCTCACGGCGACCCGCACGGTCACGCCGTCCACCACGCAAGGCTCGAGCAGCGCGGCGCTGATCCGGCCGGCCAAGGTGGCGGCGCCGACGTCGTCCACGTCGACAGCGAAGATGGCGAACTCGTCGCCGCCGAGCCTGGCCAGCAGGTCATGCTCGCGTTGCACCGCTTCCCGAAGCCGGCCGGCGACCTGGCGCAGTAGGTCGTCGCCGGCGTGGTGACCGAGCGAGTCATTGATGTCTTTGAACCGGTCGAGGTCGAGCAGCAGCAACGCGCCGCGGTGGTCGCCCCGGCGGCCGAGGTAGGTCTCGACGTGCTCGTAGAACGCGCGGCGGTTGGCCAGATTGGTGAGTTCGTCTGTGAGCGCGAGCTGCCGGCTGTGTGAGAGCAGCCGCACCTCGCCGAAGGTGACGACGAGCCGGCCGATCGCGGCGACCACGGTGCCGGCGGCGAGCCCGATGGCGACGGAGTGCAGCGGATGACTGTGGCCGTACACCAGCAGGCCGACCGCGCACAGCGTCGCGCCGACGGGAATGCCGAGCAGCACCATGTTCGGCAGTGGCGCCCCGGTCGGCTTGCGCGAGCGGCCGGGCGCGAGGGCCATCACCGCGGTCGCCAGCAGCCAGGCGGCGTCGAGCACCGTCCCGGGCGTGTACTCGTTGTGCTGGACCATGAACACGAACGCGATGTCGGCCACCCCGAACAGGGTGAGCCCACCGACGAAGAACCACAGGCCGGCGGGCGGCCGCCAATTGAACATCGCGAGCACCGCGGTCGCGACAAGCAACAGCAAGATGTCGAGGATCGGGTAGGCCACCGTGACGACAACGCTCACGGCGTCGCTCGCGTCTTTCGACATGACGGGTCCGACCAGCGCAGCCGCAAGGGCGGCGACCGCGAGGCCGCCGACGATGCCGTCGAGCCACACGCTAAGCGGCAGCCGCTCGGCGATGTCGCGCATCACCAGCAGGAGCGCGACAAACGCGCAGACGTAGAAGCCGATCCAAAACACGTTGGGGACGACGTTCGCCAAGTCGTCAGCGTTGTTGACGGCCTTGCTGCCGTGGAGGACGCGGCCGCCGAACGCGGCGAGGTAGACGTCACCGAGTCCGTAGAGCGCGAGCCCGAATGCCAGCACCCGCCAGCTGCGTCGGTAGGCGGTCGACCGGTTCGCCCGCAGCAAACAGACGATCGCGCTCACCTCGTACGCGATCGGATCGAGGATGTTGTCGAAGAAGCCGTCGAGACCGCTGTGGGCGCGAACGCCGGGGATTGTCGAAATCACGAAGCCGGCGAACGCGGCGACGGCGAGGACGGCGAGGGTCAGCCGCAGCACGAGTTGGCGCCGCGACGTGGCGCCGAGAACGGCGATGAACCGGTGGGCGAGTTCGATCATGCGGCGATCCCCTGACCGCAGGCGCGTGCCATAGATCACATGGTGGCGATGGATCGGATGCCCGCACAGACCCGCCTGGCGGCGTAGCCGCTGGCCGTTTCGTCGGCGTTGGTTGGACCATTCGGGCGCTTCGGAGCCGCTGGACGGCTCAGCCACTCGGAGAATCCTCGCGGGCAGCCGCCACGGTTCGGCCAGACGGCGGTCTTGCTGGTGGACGCTACAGGGATTGAACCTGTGACCTCTTCCGTGTCAGGGAAGCGCTCTCCCGCTGAGCTAAGCGTCCGTCGAGGCGGAGGCGGGAATCGAACCCGCGTACAGGGCTTTGCAGGCCCTTGCCTAAGCCACTCGGCCACTCCGCCGGTGGGCCCGACCGTACTGTTGCGAACCTAGGCCCTGTTGACGTCGATAGACGCCTCCGAGCGGACGACGGGATTCGAACCCGCGACCCTCACCTTGGCAAGGTGATGCTCTACCAACTGAGCCACGTCCGCATGCGCCGGTCTACCGGTGCCAGAGCACTCTAACCGATGCCCGAGGACGAGTGAAACTGGAGCTTCCCCGCGCGTCCAAGCGCGTGACAGCATTCGCCGCGTGGCCGGCCCGATGACCTCCGACTTCGCGCACGTCGGGGGTCGCCTCGCGACTGGCCTGCGCGAGGTCACCGGCGATGTGAGCGCACTCGACCGTCCCGGCTTCTGGGTCGTCGCCGCCACCTTCGAAGGCGCGTTCACCTGCGCGCGGTTCGCCGACGTCCGAGACACCAACCTACAAACGATGAGCCTGGACGACGGCGGGGCGGCCGCCCCGCGATGGCGCGGACCGCGCGCCGAGCAGTGGACGTCGTCCCTCGACCAACCGCGCTACCTGGCCGCGGTCGATACCGTGCGCGAGCGGATCGCGGCGGGGGAGGTCTACCAGGTCAACCTGTGTCGCACGCTCTCGGCGCCGTCGGACGCGACCGACCTGGTCGGGCTCGCGATGCTGCTGACTCACCGGCACCCGAGCCGCCACCCCGCGCTGCTCCAGCTGCCCAGCGCCGGCTTAAGGATCTGTTCGGCCAGCCCGGAGTTGTTCCTCGCCCGCCGCGGCGATCAGGTCGTGACCCGACCGATCAAAGGCACCGCGCGCACGTCGTCCGAGATGTTGGAGAAGGACCGCGCCGAGAACGTGATGATCGTCGACATGGCCCGCAACGACCTCGGGCGGGTGGCGGTCGCCGGCACCGTGCGGGTCAGTGGCTTGTGCGAGGAGGAGCGGTATCCGGGCCTGGTGCAGCTGGTCTCGACGGTGCGGGCGGCGCTGCGACCAGCGGTCGGCTGGGCGGACTTGCTTGCCGCGACCTTTCCGCCGGCGTCGGTGTCGGGGGCGCCGAAGTCGAGCGCGCTGCGGGTCATCAGCCAGCTTGAGCCCGAGCCGCGCGGGCCGTATTGCGGCGTTCTCGGTTACGTCGACAACGTCCGCGGCGAGGCTGTGCTCGCGGTCGCGATCAGAACGTTCTGGCTGGACGACGTGGGGCGCCGGGGCGCCCGGCTGCGCTTCGGCGCGGGCGCGGGCATCACCTGGGGTTCAGACCCCGCGCGGGAATGGGACGAAACGACGCTCAAAGCGACCCGGTTGCTCGGGTTGGCGTCGACAGGCGCTACGACAGGCGCGACGACAGGCGCGACGACCGCCGCGACGACCGCCGCTACGACAGCAGCGCGTTGAGCTCGCGGTCGAGGTCGATGAACTCCGACTCCTTGCCGGCGGGCACCAGACGTTGCGTGCGCTCGATGAAATCGGCCACGGCGGGTCGATGCGTTTCCAGCACCGCGCGGCCCGACGGCGAGCACAGAGCGAGGAACACGGCCCCGCCGCGTGGCCAGATTTTGACGTCACCCTCGCCGGTGGCCTGCCACAGGCCCTGGTCGAGCAGATCGCGGGCGAACGTCCATTCGATGCGGTCGGAGGCGCCCGCGTCGAAGCTCACACACACCGCGAACGGGTCGTGCGCGTCATAGCGAAGATGAGCTCCAACCTTGATCGGCTCCGCGTCCGCGACCACGAGGGCGAACTCCATTTCGGAGACCACGTTGTCGGTCTGCACTCCCACCACCGGTCCTCGTGCTGAGCCCGTCCGGGCGTGTCAAGAGCCTCGTCGCGGGCTGGTCGCGAGGGCTGTCATCGGTGGAGGAATCCCCCATCTTTTGGGCATCTAACCCACGCCGCACAGGCACGCCGCAAAGCCGCTGCGGTCGGTCGCCGCCCGTCGGGTAGAGTGACCGGCTGCTGGGGCGTATAGCTCAGTGGGAGAGCGCTGCCTTCACACGGCAGAGGTCCGTGGTTCGAAACCACGTACGCCCACCCGGTGTCCAGTCAGATTCCACGTGAATCCGCGCGAATCCACTCCAATCCCAGCCGGATCCCACCCGATCCCACTTGAATCGAGCGGCGCGTTGGCTAGCCGGCGAAGGTCGCGAAAGTCCAGTGGTTGCCATCGGGGTCAGCCACTGTGAAGTCCCGCGAGGGATAGTCGGTTTGATCCGTGATCTCATGCACAAGCAGCGCGCCGAGCTCGCGAGCGCGGGCTAGCACGGCGTCCGGATCGGCCGTCACGACGTGCAGCGAACTCGTTCCGGGCCGGCACGGAGTCTCGCGCTCTCCTGCGCTGGAGAGCATCACCCGCCCGCCCTCCGGCCAATCGACTTGGCAGTGGTGGATCGCGCCGTCGCGTTCGCCGGGGATCAGCAGGTCCTGAGTGAACCCCAGGGCGAGCAGCCATCGAAGAAGCGCCGGCGCGTCGTCGCTGACGACGCTGGCCCAGATGCTCTGCTGCCGAACTCCGCTGTTGCGCACGGCCATGAGGCAAAGCGTAGAGGCCGCCGCCGCTTTAGCATCCAGTGCATGGCTGACGTCACCGGGTGCGCGTCGGTTCGGCTCGACGACGTCGGCGAACGGGTGTTGTGTACGTTGCTCGCGATGCAGCGGCAGTCCTGGGAGCAAGGCGTCGCCTCTCACGCCTTTCTCGACCTCGGGCTAGATGACCTCGCCATTGCGGTGGCCCGCGATTCGGTGACGAGGCAGTCGGAGTCGGGGAAGCTGGCCGACCTTGGCGACGTCGGCGCGGTCAACTGCGGCGCGGCCGGCGAAGTGGTCTGTTGGGCCGCCCATGCGTTTCCCGATGACCCGGGGTTCGCCGCGGCTTTCGACCGCCAGCTGAGTTGGTTGCGCATCGGGTGCCCACGAGGCGCGGACGGCACGTTGTTCCACCTCGAACGGGCGCGCGAGGTCTGGGTCGACACCGTCTACATGGTGGTTCCGCTGCTCGTGCTGGCCGGTTTCGTCGACGAGGCGGCCGCGCAGCTCGCTGGTCACCGGAGACGGTTGTTCGACGAGCCGAGCGGCCTGTATGCGGCGCGCTGGGATGACGCCGGCGGCCGGCTCGTGATGCCGGCGCACTGGGGAACCGGCAACGGCTGGGTGGTCGCCGGGATCGCCCGGGCGTTGCGACATTTGGGTTCGCGGGCGCCGCAGTTCCGCGTCGAGGCGGCCGAGCACGCGCGACAAGTGATCGACGGGTGCTTGCGGCAGCGCGCCGACGACGGGCTCTTCCACAACGTCGTCGACGACCCGACGACGTTCAGCGAGGCGAACCTTGCCCAGCTGCTCGCTTACGGGTGTTTCACGGGCGTCGCCGACGGCTGGCTGCCCGACTCTTACGCGGACACCGCGACGTCGCTGTTGGCCACGTCGGATCGCCGGGTTGACGACGCGGGGTTCGTGACCGGCGTGTGCGGAGCGCCTCATTTCGACCGCCCTGGCGTCTCCGCGGAGGCGCAAGCGTTCTTCCTGCTGGCGCACGCGGCGCAAGGCCGGTCGCGCGCTGGCCGATCAGCCCAGGGCTAAGCGCTCGGTCAACGCCTTGCGGACGCCGGGCCAATCGTCGTCCGTCATCGCATATTGCACGCTGTCGCGCCATGACCCGTCGAGTCTGATGCGGTGCTTGCGGAAGACGCCCTCCTTGGTGGCGCCAAGCCGCTCGATCGCGGCTTGTGATCGGGTGTTGAGGAGGTCGGTGTGCCACACCACGCGGGCCGCGCCGAGGCTCTCGAACGCGTGCGTGAGCAGCAGCAACTTCGACTCGGTGTTGTGGCCGGTGCGCCACCAACGTCGTCCGAGCCAGGTGTGGCCGATCGCGAGGGCGCGGGCCGCCGGGTTGACGTCGTAGTACGACGTCGTCCCGATGAACTCGCCGGTGCGCGCGTCGAGCTGGGCGTAGGGGAGCCGCTCGCCGCGGGCGCGCGCGGCGAGCGCCGCGGCGACCTGCCCGGCCGCCGCACCGACGTCGCGCGGCGGGGCGAGCGAGGTGAGCCAGCGAAACACCTCTTCGGCGTCGTCGCCGACGCCCGCGGCAGCGAGGTAGCCGGCGGCGTGCTCGGCGGCCAACGGTTCAAGAACGACCAGTTCGCCGACGAGTCGGGGCATGGCGTACCAGGCGTTCGGGTCAGCGGTCACGGAGGAGATCCTGCAGAACTGACCCGAACGGGCGCTACCGATTTGGCCTAGCGGGCGCGATTATCAGTGCGTGCGGGTCGAGGCAGGCGCTGTTGTCGACGAGTTCGCGATGCACGGCATCGGGCACGTCGTCGCCCGGCACACCCGCACCCGTACGCCGGACGGCGGGGTGAGCTGGGCCTGCATGTTCACCGTGGTCGCCGACGGCGCGTCGGACCTCGCCGTCGTCCATCGGCTTTCCGCGCCGACCCTCGCCGAGGCGCGGCGCAACGTGCGCAGCGCGATCGAGTTCATGGCCTGTCGCGCAATGGCTGGTTCGCCGTCGCCGTCGCTGTCGCTGTCGCCAGAAGGGCGGCCGTCGCTCCCGCCGCGACGGCGGGCCACCGACAAGGGGCCGGGCGACGTGAGCGCGCCGCACATCCCCGTCTTCGACCTGCCGCCGCTGTATCCCGTCGACGACGACAAGCCCTCGCCCGTCCGCTGACCGCCGGGCTCTGGTTGACCGCCGGGCCTCTGGTTGACCGCCGGGCCTCTGGTTGATCACGTTCAGGGCCGTTATGGGTCCGAGGACAGGCCTGTGGAGGTCTCCTCGGACAGGTAACGTCCGCAATGGGTGATCAAGCACGCGAGGCGGGAAGCCGTCGACCGGTCGCGCGCCGATAGCATCGAGGCCTTAGGCCAACCGCTATCGCAGGAGTGTTTCCGTGTCCGAGTTAACCGTCACTGTCGCCGGCGACGCGCGATCGGTGCCGGCGGGCACGACGGCGTCCGAACTTTTTGACGGCGACCGGTCGGTGATCGCCGCCCGGATCGATGGCGCGGTGCGCGACCTTGCCACGGTCTTGTCGGACGGCGTGGCGGTCGACCCGGTCATGATCGACTCACCCGACGGGCTCTCGATCCTGCGGCACTCGACCGCGCACGTGATGGCGCAGGCGGTGCAGGAGCTCTTTCCGGGCACCCTGCTCGGGATCGGACCGCCGATCGAGAACGGTTTCTACTACGACTTCGCGCCGCACGCGCCGTTCACTCCTGACGATCTCGCCCGCATCGAGAAGCGGATGCTCGACATCGTCAAGGAGGGCCAGACTTTTCACCGTCGGCTGGTCAGTGACGCCGACGCGCGGGTCGAGCTGGCCGACGAGCCGTTCAAGCTTGAGCTCATCGGGCTGAAGGGCAACGCGGGCGACACCGAGGGCGCGTCGGTCGAGGTCGGCGGCACCGAGCTGACGATGTACGACAACCTGCGCGGCGACGAGCGGGCCTGGACCGACCTGTGCCGGGGGCCGCACCTGCCGACCACCCGGGATCTCCCGGCGTACCGGCTGATGCGCACCGCGGCGGCCTACTGGCGGGGCAGCGAGAAGAACTCGCAGCTGCAGCGCATCTACGGCACCGCCTGGGAGAGCAAGGACGCGCTCAAGGCGCACCTGACGATGCTCGAGGAGGCCGAGCGGCGCGACCACCGCAAGCTCGGGGCGGAGCTGGACCTGTTCAGCTTCCCCGACGAGATCGGCTCCGGGCTGGCGATCTTCCACCCGAAGGGCGGGGCGGTGCGCCGGGTGATGGAGGACTACTCGCGGCGCCGGCACGAGGAGGCCGGCTACTCCTTCGTCAACACCCCGCACATCACCAAGGAGGACCTGTTCCTCACCAGCGGGCACCTGCCGTACTACGCCGACACCATGTTCCCGCCCATGGAGTTCGAGGGCGCGAACTACTACCTCAAGCCCATGAACTGCCCGATGCACGTCCTGGTCTACAAGAGCAGGGGCCGCAGCTACCGGGAGCTGCCGCTGCGGCTGTTCGAGTTCGGCTCGGTCTACCGCTACGAGAAGTCCGGCGTCGTGCACGGGCTG
>JAICYF010000063.1 GCA_025934355.1 Acidothermaceae bacterium | reverse complement strand
TTCACTTCCTCGCGGCTGGTGTCGCGGCCCGGGGTGAACGTCAGGTCGACGAGGCTGCCGTCCGGAACCGGAACCCGGACGGCTGAGCCGTCGAGCTTGCCCTTGAGCTCGGGAAGCACCTCGCCGACGGCGCGGGCGGCGCCGGTCGTGGTCGGGATCATCGACATGGCGGCAGCCCGAGCGCGACGGAGGTCCTTGTGGATCTGGTCGAGGATCTTCTGGTCGTTGGTGTAGGCGTGCACGGTGGTCATCAGCCCGCGCTCGATGCCGAGCGCGTCGTTCAGCACCTTCGCAACGGGTGCGAGGCAGTTGGTGGTGCACGAAGCGTTGGAGACGATCTTGTGCTCGGCGGTCAGGTCGGTGACCGACCCGTCCGGGACCGGCACCCGCATGGCCATCCCGTGCAGCTTGCCCTTCAGTTCCGGCAGCACCAGCGCGGTCGCCTTGGCGGCGCCGGTGGTGGTCGGGATGATGTTGACCGCCGCGGCGCGGGCGCGGCGCAGGTCCTTGTGCGGGAAGTCGAGGATGACCTGGTCGTTGGTGTACGCGTGCACCGTGGTCATGAAGCCCTTGACGATGCCGAACGTGTCTTGCAGGACCTTGGCGAGCGGCGCGACGCAGTTGGTCGTGCACGACGCGTTGCTGATGACGTGATGCTTGGCGGAGTCGTAGTCGCCGTCGTTGACGCCGAGCACGAAGGTCGCGTCTTCACCCTTGGCCGGCGCGGAGATGATGACCTTCTTGGCGCCTGCGGAGATGTGCGCCTTCGCCTTCTCGGCGTCGGTGAAGTGGCCCGTCGACTCGACCACGATGTCAACTCCGAGGTCACCCCATGGCAGCGCACCAGGGTCGCGCTGGGAGAGAACCTTGATCTCCTTGCCGTCGACGGTGATCGTGCCCTCGCCGGCCTTGACCGTGCCGCCGAACGTGCCAAGCACGGTGTCGTACTTGAGCAGGTGCGCCAGGGTCTTCGTGTCGGTCAGGTCGTTGACCGCGACGATCTCGATGTTGCTGCCCTGCGAGGCGGCCACAGCGCGGTAGAAGTTGCGTCCGATGCGTCCGAAACCGTTGACGCCAACGCGAATAGTCACGAGAGCTCCTCGTTCGATCGAGAACCGAAATCGTCGTGGTGATCTGTCGCTGATCGACACTGATCAACGCCGCCGGCGGGCGCCCGGGCGCGGTCGCACCGCAAGTTTCTCGGCGGACGCCGGGGCGAGTCGGCGGTAAAACCCTAACCGATCGGGTGGTCCGCCCCGCTAGCGGGATATGGCCCTAGGAGGCCATGACCTTCGGCCTTTCCGCCCGTCGGCGCCCGCCCCGCCGCCTCGGGTTGATCACGTTTCGTACCCGTACCAGCCCCAGGACACCCCCACAGGCCTGTCCTCGGACCCGTACAGGTCCGAAACGTGATCAACCGGCAGGGCTTGTTTCCGGCAGGGTTCAGGGCACCAGCATGTCTGCGGTCAGACCCGACTCGGTTCCTGGGATCCCGAGCTCGGCGGCCCGCTTGTCGGCCATCGCGAGCAGCCGGCGAATCCGGCCGGCCACCGCGTCCTTGGTCATCGGCGGTTCGGCCAACGCGCCGAGCTCTTCAAGTGAGGCCTGCGCGTGCTCGACCCGGAGCGAGCCAGCGGCGACCAGGTGCTCAGGCGCCTCGTCACCGAGGATCTCCAGGGCCCGCTTGACCCGCGCACCGGCGGCCACCGCAGCGCGAGCTGACCGCCGCAGGTTGGCGTCGTCGAAGTTCGCCAGCCGGTTGGCCGCCGCGCGCACCTCGCGCCGCACCCGGCGCTCCTCCCACGCCAGCACGCTGTCGTGCGCACCGAGCCGGGTGAGCAGGGCCCCGATCGCGTCGCCGTCACGGATCACGACACGGTCGACGCCGCGCACCTCCCGCGCCTTCGCCGGCACCCCGAGCCGACGGGCGGCGCCCACGAGCGCCAGGGCCGCCTCCGGCCCGGGACAGGTCACCTCCAACGCCGACGATCGCCCGGGTTCGGTGAGCGAGCCATGGGCGAGAAAAGCGCCGCGCCACGCCGCTTCGGCGTCGCACACCCCGCCCGACACGACCTGCGGCGGCAAGCCGCGAATCGGCCGACCTTGCCCGTCGATGAGGCCGGTCTGCTTGGCCAGCAGATCGCCGTCTTTCACCACGCGGACGACGTAGCGGCTGCCCTTGCGCAGGCCACCCGGCGCCACCACCGTGACGTCGGAGCTGTGGCCGTAAAGCTCGGCGACGTCCTTTCGAAGCCGACGGGCCGACGCGCCGGTGTCGAGTTCAGCCTCGACGACGACCCGGCCGCCGACGAGATGCAGGCCCCCGGCGAAACGCAGCAGCGCGGACGTCTCCGCTTTGCGGCAGCAGGTCTTCGTCACCGCGAGCCTCGACAACTCGTCTTTGACCGCCGACGTCATCGCCATCAGGCGCTCCCTTCATCCAACCCGGCAAACTGCCCGGCAAGAATGCCGTCGTATGCCGCGGCCAACCGTTTCGGGTCGTGGCGCGGCGTCCCGTCGTCCATCGCGATCGGCGCCAACACCAGCCGACCTCCGAGGTCAGCCACCGCTGAACGCAACGTATCGGTGTGCGCAACAACCCCTTCGTCAGCGAGGACGACGTCGACCGACAGCCCGGGCGCGTGGGCCGCGAGCACGTCGAGGTGCGCCTCCGGGGAGAAGTTCGCCGTCTCCCCCGGCTGCGGCGCGAGGTTCAGTGCCACCAACTTCCGGGCGGACGACGAAACGAGCGCCGCCGCCAACTCCGGGACGAGCAGGTGCGGGATCACGCTGGAGAACCACGACCCGGGACCGAGCACGATCCAGTCGGCCTCAAGAACGGCGGTGACGGCCTGCGGGCAGGCCGGCGGATCGGCCGGCACCAGCCGCACGCTCAGGATCTCGCCGCGTGCGGTGGCGACGGACACCTGGCCGCGCACGGTGCGACTTAGCCGCGGCTGGTCGGGGTCGAGCCCGGCGACATCAGCCTCGATGTCGAGAGGCACCACCGACATCGGCAACACCCGCCCCTGGGCGCGCAGCAGTTCGGCGACGAGGTCGAGCGCGGCGACCTGGTCTCCGAGCAGTTCGTTGATGGCGACGATGAGCAGGTTTCCCAGCGCGTGGTCGTGCAACGGGCCGGCGCTTTTGAAGCGGTGCTGCACGACTTCGGCCCAGGTGCGCCCCCAGGAGTCGTCACCGCACAACGCCGACAGCGCCATTCGCAGATCCCCCGGTGGCAGCACGCCGAATTCCTTGCGCAGTCGGCCGCTCGACCCTCCGTCGTCCGAAACGGTGACGACCGCGGTCAACCGACTCGTAATACGACGTAAGGCGGATAGCGAGGCGGCCAGACCGTGACCGCCGCCGAGCGCGACGACCTTAAGTCCACTTTGCGGTGCGTCAACGCGGCTCGCGTTGTCGAACGTCATTCGCGGCCCAAGTCGCGGTGGGTGACTTGGACGTCGATCGGCTCACCGCCGTGGCCGTCCGCGACATCGGCGCCCATGGTGCGCAACGACGCGGCCAGCTCCTCGGCGATCGCCACGCTGCGATGCTTGCCGCCGGTGCACCCGATGGCGAGCATCATGTAGCGCTTCCCTTCATTGCGATATCCATCGACGACGATGCGCAGCAATTTCTCGTACCCGTCGAGGAACTCGCGGGCGCCCGGCTGCTGGAGCACGTAGTCGCGGACTTCGCTGTCGCGACCGGTGAGCCCCCGAAGCTCCGGAATCCAGTGCGGGTTTGGCAAAAACCGGCAGTCGACCACAAGGTCGGCGTCGACCGGAAGCCCGTATTTGTAGCCGAACGACATCACGGTGGCGCGCAGTCCTGGCTCGTCGACGTCGGCGAACGCGGCGACGATTTTCGCCCGCAACTCGTGAACGTTGAGCCGGGTCGTGTCGAGCACCAGGTCGGCTTCACCTCGGACGTCGCGGAGCAGCTCGCGTTCGCGCGCGATGCCGTCGATGATGCGCGCGTCACCTTGCAGCGGATGCGGACGGCGGACGTTTTCGAAACGCCTGACCAGTTCGTCGTCGGCCGCTTCGAGAAACACGACTTGAAGCTCGGCCCCGCGACGTTCGAGCGCGGCCAAGGCACCTTGCAGGTCGGAGGTGAAACCACGACTGCGGACGTCGACGACCGCGGCGATTTTGGTGATGGTGCCTGCGCTGCGGCTGCCGAGTTCGACCATCGTGTCGAGCAGCCCTGGCGGCAGGTTGTCGACGACGAACCAGCCGAGGTCCTCCAGGCATTTGGCCGCGGTGCTGCGGCCGGCGCCCGACAAACCGGTGATGACGACCAGCCGCAACGCGGAGTGCGCCGGTAAGGCTGCCGCCGTCACGTCGAGCTCCCCTCTTCCACCTCTGCCGCGTCTTCCGCGTCTGCCGCCGTGCCGGGGCGGCCGTCAGGTTTGCGCAAAGCAGCCACCACGAGCTCCGCGGTCCGTCGTCCAAAGCCTGGCACTTCCGCGACCTCGTCCAGCGAAGCGGCGCGCAACCGCTTCACCGATCCGAAGTGTTTCAGCAAAGCGGCCCGCCGGGTGGCGCCGAGGCCGGGAATCCCCTCGAGTGCGCTACGGGTCATCGACTTCGACCGCTTCGCACGGTGATACGCGATCGCGAACCGGTGCGCCTCGTCGCGCACCCGCTGCAACAGATAGAGGCCCTCGCTCGTGCGCGGCATGATCACCGGATCAGGCTCGCCCGGCTTCCACACTTCCTCGAGCCGTTTCGCCAGACCGACGAGCGCGACGTCGTCGACACCGAGTTCGTCGAGCGCGCGTTGTGCGGCGGCGACCTGCGGCGGCCCGCCATCGACGACCACCAGATTCGGCGCGTAGGCGAACTTTTTCGGCTTGCCTGTCACGGGGTCGATGCGAGCCGCCGGTTCGAAGTCGTCGTCGGTCGGGTCGTCCATCTGCAACTCGTCGGTCGAACGCTCGTCGAGGTATCGGCGGAACCGCCGGCTGATGACCTCGTGAATGGCCGCAACGTCATTAGCCGTCGCGGCCTGGGCCGCGACATTGTGAGCCGTCGCGGCCTGGGCCGCGACATTGTGAGCCGCCGCGCGATCGTCGCCGCCGAGGGCGGCGTCTCCGACCGAGTTGATCGCGAACCTGCGGTACTCGCTCTTACGCGCGAGGCCGTCCTCGAACACCACCATCGACGCGACGACGTTCGTGCCTTGCAGGTTGGAGATGTCGTAGCACTCGATGCGCAGCGGCGCCTGCGACAACCCCAACGCGGACTGGATTTCCTCCAACGCGCGACCCCGCGCGGTCAAGTCGGTCGCTCGCTTCGTCTTGTGCAAGCCCAGCGCCTGCAAGGCGTTGCGCGCGACAGTTTCCATCAACGCACGCTTGGCGCCGCGTTGCGGGACGCGCAGATCGACGCGTCCACCCCGGCGCTCGCACAGCCATTCGGACATCGCGTTCGCGTCGGGCGGCAGCTCGGGCACCAGCACCTCGCGCGGCACCTCTCCCACGACGCCTGTCTCTGAGTCGCCCGCCTCGCCGTAGATCTGCAGCAGAAAATGCTCAACCAGATCGGACGTCGTGAGGTCTTCGACCTTCTCGACCACCCAGCCGCGTTGACCGCGCACCCGGCCACCGCGCACAAAGAACACCTGGACGGCGGCCTCCAGCGGGTCGTCGGCGAACGCCACGACGTCCGCGTCGGTGTCTTCGGTTAGGACGACGGCCTGCTTCTCGATAGCCCGCCTTAGCGCGGCCGCGTCGTCACGCAGCCGGGCGGCCCGCTCGAACTCCTCGGCGTCGGCGGCGGCGCGCATCTCCCTTTCGAGCCGCTTGAGGTACGCGCTGGTGTGGCCGGCCATGAAGTTGCAGAAGTCGTCGACGATCGCGCGGTGTTCGTCCTTGCTGACCCAGCCGACGCAGGGGGCGCTGCATTTGCCGATGTGACCGAGCAGGCAAGGTCGACCGGTGCGCTCGGCTCGCCGGTAAACGCCGGCGGAGCAGGTGCGCGCCGGAAAGGCGCGCAACAAGAGGTCGAGCGTCTCTCGGATCGCCCAGGCGTGCGCGTACGGTCCGAAGTATCGGATGCCTTTCTTCTTCGCGCCGCGGTAGACCATCAACCGCGGCACGTCGTCGGTGATGGTGACCGCCAGAAATGGATAGCTCTTGTCGTCGCGGTACTTGACGTTGAACCGCGGATCGAACTCTTTGATCCAGTTGTATTCCAGCTGCAGTGCCTCGACCTCGGTGGAGACAACCGTCCAGTCGACGCGACAAGCGGTCGCGACCATCGTCTGGGTGCGGGGGTGCAGGGTGGCGAAATCAGCGAAGTAGGAGTTCAGCCGCGACCGGAGGCTTTTCGCCTTGCCGACGTAGATCACCCGGCCGCGCTCGTCGCGGAATCGATACACGCCGGGTGAGTCGGGGATGGAGCCGGGCGCGGGCCGGTACGACGCCGGGTCAGTCACGCTTGCCGAGCGTAGTCGAGGCGGACGACGCCTTCGCGGCGAGCAGTTGTCTCGGTCAGCACGCGGTCTATCGCGTGCTGACCGACACAAGTGCCTTGGGCGGCGTCTTGGTCGCTATCTTGGTCGCCTTCTTCGTGGACTTCTTGCCGACCGGTGCGACGCCGACATCGAGCATGTGGCGCAGGAACACGCCGGTGTGACTGCTCTCGACGGCCGCGATCTCCTCCGGGGTGCCCTCTGCGACGACGGTGCCGCCACCAGAGCCGCCCTCCGGACCCATGTCGACGATCCAGTCAGCGGTCTTGACGACGTCGAGGTTGTGCTCGATGACGATCACCGTGTTGCCCTTGTCGACGAGCGACTGCAGGACGCCGAGCAGCTTTCGCACGTCTTCGAAGTGCAGGCCGGTTGTCGGCTCGTCGAGCACGTAAACCGTGCGCCCGGTCGATCGCTTTTGCAGTTCTGACGCGAGTTTCACCCGCTGCGCCTCGCCACCCGACAGCGTAGGGGCGGGTTGGCCGAGCCGCACGTAGCCAAGGCCGACCTCGACCAGTGTGGTGAGGTGACGGGAGATCGCCGGGATGGCGGCGAAGAACTCCGACGCCTCCTCGATGGGCATCTCGAGCACCTCGGAGATGTTCTTGCCCTTGTAGTGGACGTCGAGGGTCTCCCGGTTGTACCGCGCGCCATGGCAGACCTCGCACGGCACGTACACGTCGGGCAGGAAGTTCATCTCGATTTTGATCGTGCCGTCGCCGGCGCACGCCTCGCAGCGGCCACCCTTGACGTTGAACGAGAACCGGCCCTGCTGATATCCGCGGATCTTCGCCTCTGTGGTCTCGGCGAACAGCTTGCGAATGTTGTCGAAGACGCCGGTGTAGGTGGCGGGGTTGGATCGCGGGGTGCGGCCGATCGGACTTTGGTCAACGTGGATCGCCTTGTCGACGTGGTCGAGGCCGGTGATGCGGACGTGTCGACCGGGAATGGTCTTGGCGCCGTAGAGCTCGCGAGCGAGCGCCGCGTACAGGATGTCGTTGACCAGCGTCGACTTGCCCGAGCCGGAAACCCCGGTGACGGCGACGAAGCAGCCGAGCGGAAACGCGACGTCGACCCCGCGCAGGTTGTGTTCGCGGGCGCCCTTGACGACGAGCTGCCGCTTGGGGTCGGTGGGCCGGCGGATCATCGGGACGTCGATCGACTTGCGGCCGGAGAGGTACTGGCCGGTCAACGAGTCCTTGCTGGCCAGCAATTCTTTGACGGTGCCTGAGACGACGACCTGACCACCGTGCTCGCCTGCGCCTGGGCCGATGTCGACCACCCAGTCGGCGGTGCGAATGGTGTCTTCGTCGTGCTCGACGACGATGAGCGTGTTGCCGAGGTCGCGCAGTCGGATCAAGGTCTCGATCAGCCGATGGTTGTCGCGTTGGTGCAAACCGATGCTCGGCTCGTCAAGCACGTAAAGCACTCCGACCAAGCCGGAGCCGATCTGGGTCGCGAGCCTGATCCGTTGCGCCTCACCGCCGGCCAGCGTGCCGGCCGCGCGGTCGAGGGTGAGGTAGTGCAACCCCACGTCGAGCAGAAATCCCAAGCGGGCGTTGACTTCTTTCAGCACCCGCTCGGCGATGTGCCGCTCTCGCGCGTTGAGCTCGAGACTGCGTAGAAACGCCGCGCAGTCACCGATCGCGAGACCCGCGACGTCCGCAATGGATTTGTCACCGATGGTGACCGCCAGCGACACCGGCTTGAGCCGCTTGCCGTCGCACTCTGGGCAGGGCACCTCGCGCATGAACCCTTCGAACTTCTCGCGGCTCCAGTCGCTTTCGACCTCGCCGTGCCGCCGCTCGATGAACGGCACCACGCCCTCGTAGCTGGTGTAGTACGAGCGTTCGCGCCCGTAACGGTTCTTGTAGCGGACGTGCACCTGCTCGTCGTGGCCGTACAAGACGCACCTGCGCACCTTGGCCGGCAGCTTCTCCCACGGCGTGGACGTCGAAAAGCCCACGGTGTCGGCCAGCGCGTCGAGCAACCGCACCCAGTAGTCAGAGGTGTGACCGCCCGACCAGGGCGAGATCGCGCCCTCGTCGATCGACAAGGTGGGGTCGGGGATGATCAGCTCGGGATCGACCTCAAGCTTGGTGCCAAGGCCGGTGCACTCGGTGCAGGCGCCGAACGGGGAGTTGAACGAGAACGAGCGAGGCTCGAGTTCTTCGAATGACAAGTCGTCGTAGGTGCACGCGAGGTGCTCGGAGAAGACCCGCCCGCGATGCTGGTCGTCTTCTGGCAGGTCGACGAAATCGAGCGTCAGCAAACCGTTCGCCAACTTCAAGGCGGTCTCGACGGAGTCGGTGAGCCGGCGTTGCGCAGACTTCTTCACGGCCAACCGGTCGACGACCGCCTCGATGGTGTGCTTCTCCTGCTTCTTCAGCTTCGGCGGCTCGGTGAGCGGATAGACGACGCCGTCGACCCGAACCCGGGCGAACCCCTTGGTTTGCAGGTCGGCGAAGAGGTCGGCGTACTCGCCCTTGCGGCCCCGGATCAGCGGCGCGAGCACCTGAAACCGGGTGCCCTCCTCCATTTCGAGGATGCGGTCGACGATCTGCTGCGGCGTCTGCCGTGAGATCGACCGGCCGCAGACCGGGCAGTGCGGGTGGCCGATGCGGGCGTAGAGCAACCGAAGGTAGTCGTAGACCTCGGTGATCGTGCCCACGGTCGACCGGGGGTTGCGGGAGGTTGACTTCTGGTCGATTGAGACGGCCGGCGAGAGGCCCTCGATGAAGTCGACGTCCGGCTTGTCCATCTGCCCGAGGAATTGGCGCGCGTACGCGGACAGCGACTCGACGTAGCGGCGCTGCCCCTCGGCGAAGATCGTGTCGAAGGCGAGGCTGGATTTGCCGGAACCGGAAAGACCGGTGAACACGATCAGCGCGTTGCGCGGCAGGTCGAGCGACACGTCCTTCAAGTTGTGCTCGCGCGCGCCGCGGACGACGAGGCGATCGGCCGCGAACTGGCTCACCGACGGGCTCATGGTTGGGCGATCCCATGCCTTCCGATATTTGATCTTCGGCCCGCTCGCCGCAGGCGCGGTCCATCGTAAGTGGCGCCGGCGACAGAACCGCCAGCCCGGAAATCCGAAGCCGCGACGATCAACGTCCGGATAGGTTCGGCGTATGAGTGAACAGTTCGATCCGACAGAAACTTCCGCGGAGATCGACCGCGCGACCGAGCGGCTCATGACCACCGTTCGTTCGATGCCGGACGACGACGTGCGGGGCCCGTCGCTGCTGCCCGGCTGGTCTCGCGGCCACGTCCTGGCACACCTTGCCCGCAACGCCGACGGCCTTCGCAACCTCCTCGAAGGCGCGGCGGAAGGCGTGGCGCGCAGCGCCTATCCCAGCCGCGAGGCCCGCAACGACGACATCGAGGCGGGCGCACGTCGTCCGATCGAGGAGCAGCGGGCCGACATCGCAGCGGCCCACGAGCGATTCGTCAGCGCCGTCGCGGCGATGCCCTCGTCCGCATGGGAGTTTGAGCTGTCGTGGGGCACCGCGGGCCAGCGCCGGCCCGCTCGCGAGGTGCTCGACGCCCGGCTGCGCGAGGTGGCGATTCATCACGTCGACCTCGACGCCGGCTTCGGCTTCGAACACTGGGAACCGGAGTTCGCGCTGCGTATCTTGCGCTCCGCGTTACCGGCCTTTGAGGCGCGCGGTCTCACACCTTGCGTGTTGCGCCCCACTGACGTCGACGCCGTCGTGCAGGCAAACGGCGGCTCGGACGTCGAAGTGAGCGGACCGGCGCATGCGCTGACCAGCTGGTTGCTGGGTCGCGGCTCGACGGCCGACCTGACCGCCACCGGGGGCGCTTTGCCCACTCCCCCCGAGTGGAAGTAACCGCGCTCGGCGAGAATGGCGGGCATGGCGAGCTACACGGGTGAGGTGAAGGTCGGCGGTCCAGTCGAGGTGCGCGAGGTGCCGGGCTTGCGGATCACGAAGCTGGCGGTCGGCCCGATGCACAACAATGCGTACTTCCTGCGCTGTTCGAACACCGGCGACACGCTGCTCATCGACGCCGCGGCCGAGCATGACCGGCTGCTTGAGACGCGCGACGACGGGCTGCTGATCACCATCGTCACCACGCATCAGCACCCCGACCACTGGCAGGCGCTCGAAGCGATGGTCGGCATCACCCAGCCGAACGTCATCGCCCATCCGGACGACGCGGGCGGGCTGCCGATCCCGGTCACTCAAACGGTGGTCGACGGCGACGTCATCTCGTTTGGCGACGCTTCGATCGAGGTGATCCACCTTCGCGGCCACACTCCGGGCAGCATTGCGCTGCTGTACACCGGCGACCCTGAGCGGCCGCATCTGTTCACCGGCGACTCGCTGTTTCCCGGCGGCCCGGGCAACACGCGCGGCGACGCGGCCGACTTCACCTCCTTGATGGACGACCTTGAGACGAAGGTCTTCGCTCGGCTGCCTGACGAGACGTGGGTGTATCCGGGCCACGGCGGCGACACCACGCTCGGCGCCGAGCGGCCACATTTGGCGGAGTGGCGAGAGCGCGGTTGGTGACGGGTGCGCGTCGTCCGACTCTGATCGGGTCGCCCGCAGGGCCGCCGTCCCCTACGGTTGGCGCGTGGACAACCTGAACGACATTGGCGTGTATCGAGACCAGACGGTCCGGCTCGCCGATCTCACCACCGTTGACGACGTGCTCGAGCGGTTGACGTTCGAAAACTGCGACGTGGTCGGGCCGGCGGTAGTCGTGCTGCTCGGCGACACCCAGGTGACCGACTGCCACTGGACGGGCGACGCCGACGCAGTTTTGTGGCCAGCCCACGGACGTCAACAGGTCGTCGGCGCGATTGGACTACGGAACTGCCTGGTCACCGGCAGCAGGTTCCATCGGGTCGGCATCTTGGTCGCCGACGATCAACTGCCGGCGGTCCGCGCTGGCTTCGGTCTCGCCTAGCGGCGAATGCGTCCGCCCGCCCGGCGCTTCACACGCCAAACGCGTGCCCAACTGCTGTGAGCGCGTCGGTGAAGCCTGCATTTGACTTGTGAAGCGGCCGTCTCGCCCGGCCTAGCTTCGCAGGGTCAGACGTCTATCGGCTCGCGGGTCATGGCGCCACCGGCGTCTCCGGTGTTGACGGTGCCGCGGGGCTCGAACATCAGGATGGTCGTCTCGACGGCGGCTTTTGGCCGATGCCGCACGCCTTTAGGCACGACGAACACGTCGTGTGGACCGAGCCGCACCTCGCGGTCGGGCAACTCGATGACGAGCTCGCCGTCGAGCACGAGGAAGAACTCGTCGGTCTCGTCATGCGCGTGCTCGACAAAATCGCCCTGGATTTTCGCGACCTTCACGTCATAGTCGTTGACCGTCGCCACCCGGTGCGGCGCCCAAAGCTCGGCCATCCCGCGGAGCAAGTCGTTGAGTTGGACGACGTCACGGCTCACGCCTGCTCCGCCTTTTCGGCGTCCGGACGACGCAAGGCGCGCGCGGCAACGTCGCCAGCGACGAACACGATGCCGAGCCAGAACGCGGTGTTCTCGCACCACGACAACACCGCGGTGCCGGTGCCGCCGTTGTCGGCGCTTGTCAACGCGAGCATCAGGACAAAGCTCACCAGCAGGAACAACAGGCCGGTGACCAACAAGTGCTCGGCGCCGCGCGAGATCGTGTAGCCAATGGCCGTGTGCGAGTCCATGACAACCTCCCCGTCCACCCGACTTTGTGGCTGATCACGATAGCTCAGCGGACGCCGGCCGCCTCCATGCCGCGCAGCTCCTTCTTCAGCTCGTGAATCTCGTCGCGCAACCGAGCGGCGAGCTCGAATTGCAGCTCGGTGGCGGCGACGTGCATTTGCTCGGTGAGCTGCTCGATGAGCGACGACAACTCCTCGCGCGGCATGCCGGCCAGCTCGCGCGCATGGCCGCCGGCACCTCGGGACGACAGCCCAGGCACCGGGGCCTTGCCGCGGCTGATCTGCCGACCGCCGCCACCGATGAGCGTCTGCGTGTCGGCGTCCTCTCGCACGATGGTGTCGAGAATGTCGGCGATTTTCTTCCGCAACGGCTGCGGGTCGATGCCCCGCTCCTCGTTGTAGGCAATCTGCTTGGCTCGACGGCGGTTCGTCTCATCGATCGCGTGGGCCATCGAGTCGGTCATGGTGTCGGCGTACATGTGCACCTGGCCCGAGACGTTGCGCGCAGCGCGGCCGATCGTCTGGATGAGCGACCGGTCGGAGCGGAGAAACCCCTCCTTGTCGGCGTCCAAAATCGCGACGAGCGACACCTCAGGCAGGTCGAGACCTTCGCGCAACAGGTTGATGCCGACTAGCACGTCGTATTCGCCAATGCGCAGCTCGCGCAGTAACTCGACACGACGTAGCGTGTCGACCTCGCTGTGCAGGTAGCGCACTCGAATTCCCAGCTCCAGCAGGTAATCCGTGAGGTCTTCGGCCATCTTCTTGGTGAGCGTGGTGACCAGCACCCGCTCGTCTTTCTCGGCGCGCAGCCGGATTTCGTGCACCAGATCGTCGATCTGGCCCTTGCTCGGCTTCACCACGATCTCGGGGTCGACGAGGCCGGTCGGGCGGATGACCTGCTCGACGACGTCGCCCTTCACCCGGCCGAGCTCGTACGGGCCAGGCGTGGCCGACAAGTAGACGGTTTGCCCGATGCGGTCGACGAACTCCTCCCACTTGAGCGGACGGTTGTCGACCGCGCTCGGCAGCCGGAAGCCGTGCTCGACGAGGTTGCGCTTGCGCGACATGTCGCCCTCGTACATGCCGCCGATCTGCGGCACCGTGACGTGCGACTCGTCGATGACCAGCAGGAAGTCTTCGGGAAAGTAGTCGAGCAGCGTGTTGGGCGGCGTGCCCGGGCCGCGGCCGTCAATGTGCCGGCTGTAATTCTCGATGCCGGAGCAGCTGCCGACCTGCCGCATCATCTCGAGGTCGTACGTCGTCCGCATGCGAAGTCGTTGCGCCTCAAGGAGTTTCCCTTGCTTCTCAAGCTCTGCCAGCCGCTGCTCGAGCTCCTGCTCGATTCCGCGCAACGCGCGCTCCATGCGCTCCGGCCCGGCGACGTAGTGCGACGCCGGAAAGACGTACAACTCCTTGTCTTCGGTGATGATTTCGCCGGTGAGCGGATGCAACGTCGACAGCCGCTCGATCTCGTCGCCGAACATCTCGATGCGCACGGCGAGCTCTTCGTACTGCGGGATGATCTCGATGGTGTCGCCGCGCACCCGAAATGTGCCGCGGGTGAACGCCATGTCGTTGCGGGTGTACTGAATCTCGACCAGCTTGCGCAGCAGCTTGTCGCGCTCGATCTCTTGGCCGACCTTCAGCCGCACCATGCGGTCGACGTACTCCTGGGGCGTGCCGAGACCGTAGATGCACGAGACACTTGCGACCACCACGACGTCACGCCTGGTCAGCAAACTGTTGGTGGCGCTATGGCGCAGCCGCTCGACCTCGTCGTTGATGGACGAATCTTTCTCGATGTAGGTGTCGGTCTGCGGGATGTAGGCCTCGGGCTGGTAGTAGTCGTAGTAGCTGACGAAGTACTCGACGGCGTTGTGCGGCAGCATCTCGCGCAGCTCGTTGGCCAGCTGGGCGGCGAGCGTCTTGTTGGGCGCCATCACCAGGGTCGGGCGCTGCAGCCGCTCGATCAGCCACGCGGTGGTGGCCGACTTGCCGGTGCCGGTGGCGCCGAGCAGCACGGAGTCGCGGTCGCCGCGGCGCACCCGCTCCTCAAGCTCTTTGATCGCCTGCGGCTGGTCGCCGGACGGCTGGAACTCGCTGACAACTTGGAATGGCGCGACGCGGCGCTCAAGATCGGTGACAGGTCTCACGGGTACCAAGGTACGTGCGCCCGCCGACACTCGTGCTGAACCGGCGGTGCTCCCTCGAGCTGGTAGACGTTCGCCGGGATAGAGACCGTCAGACGTCGACCAGCTCGGCCCACACCTCATCTACCGCGTCGCGCAGCGCGTCAAGCGGCCCGTCATTGACGATGACCCGCCAGGCGACCGCCCGGCGCTCCTCGTCCGAGGCCTGCGCCGCCATTCGCGCCAGCGCGTCGTCACGGCTCATCCCGCGCGACCTGGCCAGCCGCAGCACCCGCAGCTCCACTGGCGCCTCGATAACCACAATCCGGTCGTACTCCCCCGCGATACCGGTCTCCACCAGCAGCGGCACGGCGTTCACGACGATTGAGTCGGACGACGCGGCGCTCACCCGCCGGCGAACCTCCGCCCGCACCCGCGGATGAACGATCGCCTCGAGGTCGGCGCGCGCGGCGTCGTCCGAGAAAACGATCGTGGCGAGCATCGGACGGTCGAGCGTGCCGTCGACGCGAACGACCGACGGGCCAAAACGCGCGAGGACGGCGGCAAAGCCGTCCGTGCCGGGAGCGACCACCTCGCGCGCGGCGTCGTCCGAGTCGATGACCACAGCGCCGAGTTCGCGAAACCGGTCGAGCGCGGCGCTTTTCCCTGAGCCGATCCCGCCGGTGAGTCCGACGACGAGCGTCATCAGCTGCTGGCCGGCGCGGACGCGGGCGGCGACGTCGTGGCGGCGCCGAACTGCAACACTTTCTCTGCCATCGCGGTCAACGCGGCGGGTGCCTTTTCGGCGGTCAGCACAGTCGGTTGGACGACGATGACGACGGTTCGCGCGCCGTCAGCCATCAACAGCTCGTTCCCGTCCTTGCCGGTTAACACGGACGCCGGTTTGCCGCCGACGGTGACCTTGTGAATGGTGGAGGTGGCGCCGTCGGTCTGCACGGTGAGCGCCACCCGGCCGGCCGCAGTGTCGGCGTCGGTGTACGTGATGTACGAGACCTCGACGAGCGGCTTGCCGGTCGGCGTCGGCGACGCGCCTGACGCGGCCGGGCTCGACATCGGCGTACCGTAGCCGCAGGTGACCCGACCGGTACGGCCAGACTGTGGCACCGGCGCGGCCCGCAAATAGGTGACGCCTCCGACCAGCCCGACACCGAGCGCCTGCTGCACCACCCCCAGCGGCAACAGTTGCGAGCAACCCTTCGGCAGCACCGCCTCGGGCGGGGCCGACGACGACGGCGCAGGCGCGGACGGCGTGGGCGCCGTCACCGGCGCGGACGACGACGGCGGCGGGCTCGCGTTCTTGGCCTTCGAGGTGCAGGCGCTGAGCGCCGCGGCGGCGAGTCCGAGGACCAACGCCA
>JAICYF010000212.1 GCA_025934355.1 Acidothermaceae bacterium | reverse complement strand
CGGCAGCGCGTGGACCGACCGGTAGCCGGTGTTCAGCGCAGCTCGGGCGAAGAGTGGCCATCGTTGCGACTGGGTCGCGAGGTCGGTCGCGCTGACCGGCTCGCCGGAGTGGAAACAGTCGAGGCATGGGCCCTGCTCGCCCTGCAACTGGAACAGCTCGAGTAGACGCGTCTGCTCGGAAGACGCGGCCATCACGTGCAGGTCGCCCGTCGGCCCGGCCAGCAGTAGACCGGCCGCGGTCACGCCGAGCAGCCGCACACAGTCGCGAGCCAGTTCGTCGAGCACGTCGACCAGGTCGAAATCCTCGACCAGACTGTCGGCGAGCCTGATCAGCGTGGCTGTGACTTCCGGCTCACGCGCGACCGAGGGGTCGATTGTCATCGGTCCTCCCCTTCAAACGTCGCAGTCGATTTCGTACGGGCACGTGTTCATGGTTTCAGGCGAAGCTGGCGCGAGATGACGAGTTGAGCGACCTCGCTGGCGCTCAGGTCGTGCACAAAAGCGTAGGCCCGCAACCGAACTAGCGCATCGACCGGGGACATCTCGAGCTGCGCCATGATCATCCCTGTGGCTTGGTACACATCGATCCGCGCCAGCGAAGCGACCTGCGCCCATTGCTCGAGTGGCGCGGCCCGAGCCGCGCCATCTCCGCCGTCGTCGACCAGGTCGAGCAGGATCTGCGCACCGGCGTCAGCGATCAGCGCGGCGTCCGTAACCTGGGTGAATGACAAGGGACCGGGGACCGAGCGGAACAAGTCCAACGCGCCCAAACCGATCCTGCCGACCCGCACTGGGATCGCGAACACCGCACGAACGCCTGCTCGCTCCGCCGCGTCGCGGAACGCCGGCCAGCGTTGCTCCTGCGGCGATTGCAGGTCCGGGATCATGACCGGCGCCATCGTGTGCGTCGCTTCTAGGCAAGGCCCTTCACCGCAGGTGAACTGAAGCGCGTCAAGTGCGCGCGCGCCGGCATCGCTGGCGCCGAAGGTGCCTCGGCTCTGCCCCTCGTCAATCAGGGATATCGCCGCCGCATCGACGCCGAGTAAGGGAAGGCACGCCGCACACAGCCGGTCCGCCGCAGCAGGACCCCGCGCTCCTGAGGTGAGAACCGCCACGAGGGCCGCCCGCAGATCACCGTCCGAGCCGAGGCTCACGGTTGTCGCTTCCTAGTCGCATGGCAAGGGAGGAACCGCGGTACACAATTCGCATCGCTCCGCATCAGCGGGGCTCCGGTGCCATGCAGATGCACCCGCGCCGCAGTTGGTTCGTTGCGGTCGCTGCGCAGTACCGCGTCGCGATGGGGTCGTGCTCGTCGCGCGGATGCCCACAAGTACAACGCTGGTGCGTCCCCAACCCGCGTTCGACGAGTGCAACGTCCTTAGCTGTCGTGACATGCAGCGATGCCTGCGTCACGAGAGAACACGCCCTCGAGCGTCTTCGGGCGAGAACCCGAGCGACCTGGAGTATGTGCAAGAGGAGTTAGTCATGATGCCGCCGTGTTCACCTAGAAACCAAGAGCGGCGAGGGAGCACACGGTCCGGACGGTCCAAGCGCGCTAGTGCCCCCAGTATCGCACGTCGCGAGCGCTGAGGATACCTGCGTCCTCGGCTCCAGCCGGTCCATTCGGTCCGTGGGCAAATGGCAAAAGGGAGCGTAGTGTGGATCTACTTTCGAGCCCTGGGCTGTCTTGACCCCGCATTCCGAGGCCCGTCCCACTTCTGCGACGGGTACGACGATGACGGCGATTCCAGCGAGCACACTGTCCAAGCGACCGCCCAGCGACTACGCGACGTTGCTGACGGAAGTGCGACGCGCGGGCCTGTTGAAGCGGTCGGGCATTGCCTCCGTTCCGCGGATGTTCGGCCTGGGCGTCTTGGTCGCCGTAGGAATTGCTGGATTCCTGTGGCTAGGTCAGTCTTGGTGGCAACTGGCGGTCGCTGCTTATTTCGCGGTCGTATTCGCGCAGCTCGGCTTCCTCGGTCACGACGCGGGGCACCAGCAGCTCTTTGCCAGCAGGGGGTGGAACGACGCGGTCGGCGTCGTGGTGTCGAATCTCGGCGTCGGACTCAGCTTCGGCTGGTGGGTGGACAAGCACAATCGGCATCACCGGCACCCGAACGACCTCGATCGCGACCCTGATGTTCAACGAAATGTGCTTGCTTGGAGTGATGCGCAGGCGGACAGCCAACGCGGACTGCTCCGATTCATCGCCGCTCACCAGGCCGCGTTCTTTTTCCCGTTGTTGCTGTTCGAGGCCTGGAACCTGCACTTCGGGAGCGTGCGAACGCTGCTCGTGCGGAGGCGCGGGTGGCTCCTTGAGGTGGCGCTGCTGTTCGCGCACACGGTCGGTTGTCTGACCCTGCTGCTGCTGGTGCTCTCGCCACTTCGAGCGTTGGCGTTCGTCGCCACCCAGCAGTCATTGCTCGGGATATACCTCGGATGCAGCTTCGCGCCTAACCACAAAGGAATGCCGAACTTGGATGATGCGTCCGCGCCCGATTTCCTCCGGCGTCAAGTGCTAACGTCGCGCGATGTGACGGGTGGCCGCTTGGTCGCGACGATTTTCGGTGGTCTGAACTATCAGATAGAGCACCATCTGTTCCCAAGCATGCCGAGCCGCAACCTGCGCCGATGCCAGCCGCTGGTCAAGAGATTCTGCGCCGCGAGGGGCATCCCTTATTGCGAAACGACCTTGTTCGACTCTTACTCGATGGCGCTGAATCACCTGCGCAACGTGCGGCCCACAGCGTTGACGCTCCGCCGCAGACTATCGGAGGCAAACCATGTCGTGGACGCTAGTTCGAGACACAGCATTGGCTGACTCGGCATTGGATCAGGTCCGGCTGGAGGTGTGGGAAACCGAGGGCGGAAGGGTCCTGACGTCGACCGCGCCGGTCACGTCCGTAGTGGCGGAGAGTGCGGCGTCAAGCGCCGCAGGTGTTGCGGCGCCGCGCGGTAGCTGACATTCGAAGCATCGAGGACGACGAGACCCATCGCGGCGGGTCCGCCAACAGCCGTCGCCACGCTCACGGCGCCTCGCCACCGCGGAATATCCACACCGCGTTGTCCAAGGCACAGGTCATGAGCAAGGCTCAGCAACTCACCGCGGGCCCCAGCCCGATCGAAATCATCTCCTACTCCGGCCTGGCTCTAGGCACGGCAGACGGCGGAGCCCTCGGTGGCCTTTTACCCTCGATGCCCGACGTCCGCGGCGAACCCGCGTAGCTTTCTACCTGTTGCCGCACTACTACTTCGCGATCATCGTCAACGCTGAGACCGAACAGGCGGCGACGTGGCAACAAGACGAGAGCGGAATGGTCGAACGGCTGTGCGCCAGGGGTTCCGGTCAGCTGACGCCAGCGCCTCGCCGGTACGGCGAAACCGAAACCGCGAATGGCCAGCGGCCGGTCAGGGGGTTACCCGCACCACTCCGAACAGGCAACCCGAAGCCGCGTTACCACACACGCCGCTGCGCGCCCCGACGTCCGCGACCCCGGGCGCGACCGCGACATAGACGCCAATACGCGAACCGCTCGGCCCGGTGGTGAGGCGCAGCACCCCCGGCGCGTCCGAAAACGGGTCGGACGCCGAGAACTCCGACCAACCAGCGCCTTTGGTCAGCGTGAGCCGTTGGCCAACGCCCATCTCTATGTCCGGCGGGCCGACGCCGAGGACCTGTGCAGGCGGAGGGGACGGCATCGCAAAGAACGCGCCGCCACACTGGTAGAGCAAAACCTTGTGACCGGGCCAGGTCGCGTTCACGACGGGCGAGCGACCGCACTTGTCAGGCGCGCTACACGACGTCACAACCACCGCCGCCCCGCGACGACGACAAGCGCGCCGACAAGCGACGAAGCTTTAAGACAACGCCACCGCACCGTTCCCATCACGCGCTGAGGTTAGCGCGCCAGCAATCACCGCCTGCCGGCGGTGATCAACAAGTTGGCGGTGCGAGTCACCGGCCAACGCGGTGCCGTAAGTTAGCTTCGTGCTCGCGCTCGCCGGCACCTTCGGATAGCACCCGATAAATGTTGTCGGCGGCGTGTGGCAGCACGCCGGTACAGTGCCACGTCCCGCGTTTCTGCGCCCACACGGACGAGACGACGTATGGCGAGGCAAAGTGGGCCGTGCGTTCACCAACTAGTCGTGGACCAAGCCGGACGAGACGACACGAACGCGGAGGGCGTGGGATTTGAACCCACGAGAAGCTTGCGCTCCTAGCGGTTTTCAAGTCAGACCACGACTCGTCCACGTGGTTCCTGCTGGTGCTCGCACGTGCGCTGACGTGCGGTTTCGTCCTCCGTCTCGTCCAAGTGGTGCGGCCTGGTGCGGGTTGGTGTCGGGGCGTTCGTTGGCGAGCTGTGAGCGCAGAGGGTGTTTCGGTGGTGCGCCATGCCTGACATCCAGAACAACGAGAACGACGCTACCGCAGGCGTTCTAAGTGTCGAGGAGCGTTTCGCGATCGTGCCGGAATGGCTGCTGGACGCCGACGTGTCCGACGTCGCGATCCGCCTGTACGCGGTGCTGCTGAGGTATGGGCAGTCCTCCGGATCGCGGATGCCCGGACGCGCCACGTTAGCCCGGCGGATGCGGAAGAAGTCCGTCGACACCGTCGACCGGGCGATGCGCGAACT
>JAICYF010000284.1 GCA_025934355.1 Acidothermaceae bacterium | reverse complement strand
GCACTGACCGAGTTCGGTGTCGAGCATGAAGTGCACGTCGTCTCGGCGCACCGCACCCCGCGCGGAATGCTCGACTACGCCGAGTCGGCCGTGGGCCGTGGGCTGAAAGTGGTCATCGCCGGCGCTGGCGGTGCCGCGCACCTCCCCGGCATGGTCGCCTCGACGACGCCGCTGCCGGTGATCGGCGTGCCGGTGCCGTTGAAACACCTCGACGGTCTCGACTCCCTGTTGTCCATCGTTCAGATGCCTGCCGGCGTGCCGGTTGCAACGGTCGGCGTCGGCGCAGCGCGAAACGCCGGCCTGCTCGCCGTCCGCATTTTGGGGGCTTCGGACGACGCGCTGCGCGAGCGCTACGCGGCGTTCCAGGCGTCGATGGTCGACGTGGTACGCGAGAAGGACGACGCGCTGCAGCGCAAGCTCAACTGAGCAGCCTCAGCCAGCAGCAGTCTCAGCCGGCGAGGTCGTCGCGCAGCTCGTCGAGTTCCGGTTGCGTTGCGGTCGAGGTCGGCTTGCGTTTCGGAGCGACCCGGCGCCGGGTGTGCGCCGCGACCTCGAGCAGCGCCTCCGCGAGCCCGCCGTCCGGCTCGACCTCGTCGACGGTGATGAACTCGAGCACTCCGCTGACCCGCCGGCTCGAACCCGCGCCGCTGTGTACGGGCACGCCGACGACGGCGCGCAGCCCAAGTGCCGCGGCCTGTGCTTGCCGCAACGGCGATCCGAGGCCCTCAAGGCCCGGCAAGAACCGGCAGGACTGCAAGTGCAGCACGGCCGCCACGATGCCGCGGCCGGACCCGAGGTCGGTCATCGCGGTCGTCTCGCGAAGCGTCGTCGACGCCGTTGGGTTTCCGGAGCAGTGCCACGCGCCGGACGACCGCCACCCGGTCGGGCCTAACAGCCAGGCATGGCCAATCGGCCAGCCGGTCGCCTCGCAGACGGCTGCGACGGCTTCGTCGTAGCTGACCAGTCCGCGCGGACTGCCGGCCCTGACCAGCAGTGCGGCCCGAATCGCGTCGGGCACTTCGCGCGCGGTCAGCCGCGTCGGTGCCGAGGTGCCATGGTCAAGTGGGCGTGGCCGGCTGGAGAACCGCGCTGACAACTGGGCCCACTTCACGCGCGCAGCATCGGCACGATTCGTTGAAAGCTGAACGGCTATCCGGCGGCGCCGACGCGCGGTCCGTGTGCGGGCCACTCGATTTTCGGACAGGTGTCCATGACAACGTCCAGACCGGCGTCGGCGGCGCGCTTCGCGGCGGCGGCGTCGACCACGCCCAGTTGCAACCAGACCGCCCGCGCGCCGATCTGGATCGCCTCATCGACGAAGCGGCCGGCCTGCTCGGAGCGCCGGAAGATGTCGACGACGTCGATGGCGAACGGAATGTCGGCGAGCGTGCGATACACCGGTTCGCCCAAGGTGGTGTTCGCGCGCGGGTGCACGGGAACGATCTTCTTGCCGTGCGCCTGCAGAAAAGCGGCCACTCCGTACGCCGCGCGGCTCGGGTCGTCACCGAGCCCGACGACCGCCCACACCGATGTGTCGGCGAGCACCCGCTCGATGACCGACGGGTCGCGGTACTGGTCGCTCATTCGGCATTCCTCTCGCTAACGCGCGCGGGCGTGGCGGCGATGCCGGTCAGTTTCGATGGGTCTCGACTCCGTGACCGAGGGCCCGCCACACGTCTTGCACGTTGTCGAACGTCGTCGCGTCGCCGCTGCTTCCCGACGGCGACATCGGTGTCGTCACCTCGCTCGACTACCCGCGGGGGGCCGGAGTCACACGGTTCGCGCCGGGTTTGCGGCGTTATGGCCGCCCGAGCGCCCGATACGTCCAGCCCGCGTCGCGCCATTTCGCCGGGTCGAGCGCGTTGCGGCCGTCCACGATGCGGCGCTTGGCGACGACGTCCGACAAAACTTCGGGCGCCATCTCGCGGAACTCCGCCCACTCAGTGAGGTGCAGCACCACGTCGGCGCTCCTGCACGCGTCGACCGCGGAGTCGGCGTAGCTGAGATGTGGGTAGAGCTTGCGCGCGTTCGGGATCGCCTCGGGATCGAACACCGTCACCTCGGCGCCCTCTTGGCGGATGGTGTCGGCCACCCAAAGCGCGGGCGAGTCGCGGATGTCGTCGCTGTTCGGCTTGAACGCGGCGCCGAGGACGCCCACCTTGTGGCCGGCGAACTTGCCGTCGCACTGCTCGCGCGCCAGGTCGACCATCCGCGCTCGTCGACGCAGGTTGATCGCGTCGACCTCACGTAAGAACGCGACCGCGTCGCCGGCGCCGAGCTCCTCAGCCCGCGACATGAAGGCTCGGATGTCCTTCGGTAGGCAGCCGCCGCCAAAACCCAAGCCGGCGTGCAAAAAGCGACCACCGATCCGCGAGTCGAG
>JAICYF010000111.1 GCA_025934355.1 Acidothermaceae bacterium | reverse complement strand
GGTTGATGAGCGGGACGTCGATGAACCTCGAATTCGAGCGGCTGGTTGAGGCTTTCGGCTACGGGCTGCACGACCTACAGTGGTTCACCATCAACGCGCTGAAGAGTTCGTTCATCCCGTGTGACGAGCGACTCACGCTGATCAACGACGTTGTGAAACCGCGCTACGCCGAGTTGCGCGAGAACGAGGGGTAAACGAGTGCCCAACCCGGTGAAGGTGTCGGAAGCTGTGCGGTCTGCGCTTGCTGAGGGCCGACCGGTGGTCGCCTTGGAGTCGACCATCATTGCTCACGGATTGCCACGGCCGCAAAACCTGCAGGCCGCGCACGACTTCGAGGCGCAGCTCACCGACGCCGGAGTGACGCCGGCCACCATCGCGGTCATCGACGGCGTCCCGACTGTTGGCCTCAATGACAAGGAATTGGAGCGGATCGCGCTCTCCGATGACGTCGTGAAGGTCAGCAGTCGCGACCTAGCGGTCGCGGTCGGACGCCGCGCGAGCGGCGCCACCACAGTCGCCGCCACATCGACGCTCGCGACTCTCGCCGGAGTGCGGGTCTTTGCGACCGGAGGCCTTGGCGGCGTGCACAGAGCGGCGAGCGAGTCGTTCGATGAGTCCGCCGACCTGGTGACCTTGTCGCGCACCCGGATCACCGTGGTGTGCGCGGGAGTGAAGTCGATTCTCGACATCCCCGCGACGCTGGAGCGGTTGGAAACGCTGAACGTTCCGGTGGTGGGTTACCGAACAAATCATTTCCCCGCCTTCTATCTCAGCGACTCGGGCCACGAGCTGGAGTGGCGCGTCGACTCACCGGCGGAGGTGGCAGCCATCATGCAGGCTGGCGACCAGCTTGGCAGTCGCGGGGCGGTGGTCGTCGCCAATCCAGTGCCGGTCGACAAGCAGCTGGATCCTGACGTGCACGATGGTTTGCTGATCGAGGCGATGCACGCCGCGGACGAAGCCGGACTGCGTGGCAAGGCGGTCAGCCCGTTCCTGCTCGACTTCTTCCAACGCGAAAGCGGTGGCCGAAGCCTTCAGGTAAACCTCGACCTGGCCGCCAACAACGTGGCACTCGCGGCCGAAATCGCCAAGGCTTGGTCGCAACTCGCGCAAGTCAACGCCGCACCCTGAACGCAGGTGACTGTTCTCATCGTCGGTGACGTTATCGACGACATTGTCGTCCAGCCCTCGTCGCCTATGATCGTCGACAGCGACACCCTCTCGCGCATCACCCGATCACCCGGTGGGTCGGCGGCCAACCAGGCGGCCTGGCTGGCGTCGCTCGGGGCGTCAGTGCGGTTCGTGGGTCGGGTCGGCCGGGCGGACCTCGAGCGGCATCGGGCGGCGCTCGCCGCGTTTGGTGCGGAGCCGCTGCTACTTCCGGACGACGAGACGCCGACCGGAACGATCGTCATCGTGTTGGGGCAGCACGGCGAGCGCAACATGTACACCGACCGCGGCGCAAACGCGCGGCTGGACGTCGCCGACCTGCCGCTGTCGCTGCTCGACGGCGTCGACCTATTGCACGTCAATGGCTACGCCTTGTTCTCCCACTTGGGGCAGCAGGCGATGCTGCCACTCATCGACGAATCTCGACGTCGAGATATCCAGCTCACGGTCGATCCATGCTCCGCGGCTTTTCTCCCTGCGGCCAAGCGTTTTCTCGGCTGGACGGCGGGGGCTGCTATCTGCTTTCCGAACCTCGACGAGGCGATGGTGCTCACCGGCTGCGCCGATGCCGACGCGGCCGCGCAGTCGCTCACCGCGCACTACCCGGTCGTCGTCCTCAAGCTTGGCGCCGCGGGTGTCGTCGTCGCCCAGCGCGGCGAGCCGCCGGTGCGATTGCCAGCCCATCTCGGCGTGGTGCGAGACACCACCGGTGCTGGCGACGCGTTGTGCGCGGGGTTCTTGGCGGCCTGGCTGCGGGGCGTCGATCCGATCGAAGCCGCTGGCGCGGGCCTGCGTGCGGCGGCGGTGGCGATCTCCACTGCAGGCGGAAGGCCACCGGCCTAGTCGTCCGCCAGCGCCCCACGGGCAAGTGTCGCGCGCGACACTTGTGTCTGCCGCGCAGTTCACCGCCGTCGTGTTGGCGGAAAGGAGTTTCCGCGGAACTACCAGCGCGCCGTTCAAAGCCTAAGCGCGCGCCGGAGTGTCGACCTCACACCCCGATGGGGTGCCACACCGTCTTGGTTTCGACGAAGGTGGAGATTCGGCGCAGGCCAGGATCGGCGGACCACTCGGCCTCGGTCTCGGTCGGCCGAAGCACCCTCTTGACGTTGTCGCTTGCCGCCCGCTCGAGCTCTGGCCACAACTCGAGTGGCGCGCCGGTGAGATCGATCGCGTTGACGTCGAGGTGAGACGCGAGCCACGGAGCTATCTCCGCGGTGAGACCCGTCAGCAGGTTCACCACGCCGGCAGGCAGATCGGACGTCGCGAGCACCTCCGACAGCGTGATTGCGGGCAGTGGCTGCTGCTCGCTCGCGACGACGACGGCTGCGTTGCCGCTCACAATGACCGGCGCGACAACTGAGACCAGGCCGAGCAGGCTCGAGCTCTGGGGGGCCAAGACGGCGACGACCCCGGTTGGCTCAGGGGTCGAGAAGTCGAAGTACGGGCCGGCGACCGGGTTCGACGAGCCAAGCGCCTGAGCGTACTTGTCTGCCCATCCTGCGTACCAGACCCAGCGGTCGATCGCCGCGTCGACGAGACGGGCAGCCTCGGACGACGAGACACCCTCGGCGTCTAACACTTCGGTCACGAACTGCGCGCGCCGGCCCTCGAGCATTTCCGCGACTCGGTAAAGGATTTGGCCGCGGTTGTACGCGGGCGCCTTCGACCACGGCTTGACCGCGGCGCGGGCCGCGACGACGGCGTCGCGCGCGTCCTTGCGCGAGGCGAGGGCCGCATTCGCAAGGAAGTTCCCGTGTGTGTCAGTGACGACGTAACTGCGTCCTGACTCGCTGCGCGGAAAGGCGCCGCCGATGAAGAGCTTGTAGGTCTTACGGACGGCGAGCCGCTCGCCGGAGGGGTCGCTCATCGCAGGTATCCCTCCAGCCCGTGCCGACCGCCCTCGCGGCCAAATCCCGACTCTTTGTAACCGCCGAACGGCGAGGTGGGATCGAACTTGTTAAAGGTGTTCGCCCAGACCACGCCGGCGCGCAATCGATTGGCCATCGAGAGAATTCGGCTGCCCTTGTCGGTCCAGACGCCGGCCGACAACCCGTACGGCGTGTTGTTCGCCTTCTCGACCGCTTCGTCGGGGGTGCGGAAGGTGAGCACTGAAAGCACCGGCCCAAAGATCTCCTCGCGCGCGATCCGATGGGCTTGCGTGACGCCGGTGAAAACCGTTGGCGGGTACCAGAAACCGCGGTCGGGAATCTCGCACGCCGCCGACCAGCGCTCGGCTCCTTCGTCCTCACCGATCTGCGAAAGCTCGCGAATCTTCTGTAACTGGGCGGCCGAGTTGATGGCGCCGACGTCGGTGTTCTTGTCCAACGGGTCGCCAAGTCGCAGCGTCGACATCCGGCGGCGCAGCCGCTCCAGAACGTCGTCCGCCACTGACTCCTGCACCAGAAGTCGCGAGCCCGCGCAGCAGACGTGGCCTTGGTTGAAGAAGATGCCCCCGACGATGCCCTCGATCGCCTGGTCGATCGGCGCGTCGTCGAAGACGATGTTCGCGGCCTTGCCGCCGAGCTCGAGGGTGAGGCGCTTTCGCGTTCCGGCAACGGATTTCGCGATCGCTTTGCCGACCTCGGTGGAGCCAGTGAACGCGATTTTGTCTATGCCGGAATGCTCAACGAGCGCTCGCCCCGTCTCGCCCGCGCCGGTGAGGATGTTGACGACCCCAGGCGGCAACTCCGCCTGCTGGCAGATCTCCGCGAACGCGAGTGCTGTGAGCGGCGTCGTCTCGGCCGGTTTCAAGACGACCGTGTTGCCGCATGCCAGCGCGGGCGCGATTTTCCACGCGAGCATGAGCAACGGGAAGTTCCACGGGATCACTTGGCCCGCCACGCCGAGCGGCGTTTCGCCGTACCCGCTGTACTTCAGCTTGTCGGCCCAGCCCGCGTAATAAAAGAAGTGGGCGGCGACCAATGGCAGATCGACGTCGCGCGACTCCTTGATCGGCTTGCCGTTGTCGAGCGACTCAAGCACCGCCAACTCGCGCGCCCGCTCCTGGATGATCCGCGCAATTCGAAACAAGTACTTGGCGCGTTCGCGGCCAGGCATTCGGGACCAGGTCGTGTCGAACGCGCGCCGGGCGGCGGTGACCGCTCGATCGACGTCCTGCGGTCCAGCGGCGCTGACCTCGGCAAGCACTTCTTCGCTGGCGGGGTTGACCGTCTTGAACGGCTCGCCGTCAACCGGATCGACGAACTCGCCGTTGATGAACAGCCCGTAGCTGGCTCCGATGTTGACTATCGCGCGCGACTCGGGCGCGGGCGCGTAGTCGAAGAGCTTGCCCATCGTTCGATCAGCCCCTTAGTCGATCGTCACGTAGTCGGGACCGTCGTAATGACCGGTGGTGAGCTTGTGCCGCTGCTGCAACAGGTCGTTGAGCAAACCTGACGCGCCGATGCGGAACCAATCGGGAGTCAGCCAATCGTCACCGGCCGTCTCGTTGACCATCACCAGGTAGCGCATCGCGTCCTTCGTGGTGCGAATTCCGCCAGCCGGTTTGACGCCGATCTGACGACCGGTGGCCTCGCGGAAGTCACGGACCGCTTCCAGCATCACCAGTGTGACGGGCAAGGTGGCGGCGGGGGAGACCTTGCCGGTGCTCGTCTTGATGAAGTCGCCGCCGGCCAGCATCGCCAACCACGACGCGCGTCGGACGTTGTCGTACGTGGCCAGCTCCCCGGTCTCCAAAATGACTTTCAGATGCGCGACTCCGCAAGCTGCTTTCACTTGCACGATCTCGTCGTACACCTCGAGGTAGCGACCGGAGAGAAACGCGCCGCGGTCGATCACCATGTCGATCTCATCGGCGCCGTCAGCGACAGCGGCTCGGACGTCGGCCAGCTTGACCGACAGCGCGGCACGTCCGCTTGGGAAGTTGGTGGCGACGCTTGCGACCTTCACGCCGCTGTCGCCTAGCTGCTCCTTGGCGATGGCGACGAGGTCGGGGTAGACGCATATCGCGGCCACTCGCGGGCACGTGGCGTCGGTGGGGTCGGGCCGGACGCCCTTTGCGCACAGCGCTTTGACCTTGCCATGGGTGTCTTGGCCCTCGAGCGTGGTCAGGTCGATCATCGAGATGGCGGTGTCGATTGCCCACCGCTTCGCCGTCGTCTTGATCGAACGGGTGCCGAGGGCGGCGGCGCGCGCGTCGGCGCCAACCTGGTCGACGCCGGGAAGGCCATGAAGGAACCGGCGCAAGGCCGCGTCAGAACTGGCGACGTCGGTCGGGATCGCCGCCGCGGTGAGCGTCATAGCGCCAAGCGTAACGCTCGCGGGCCGGTGAAACATCCGTTGTTAGGCGTTTGACCAGTCCGGACCCGGCTGCCGGCACGCCGATTTCGGGCGGTATTGCGGTGCGCGTCCGCTGCTTGCCAGCTACGCTGTGGGAGCGTTCCCACGACGTAGGGTGCGGACGTTCTCACCGCCAACCGAAGGGCAGGCATGAACGGCAGCGAGAGCTCCGAGCCGAGCGCGAGCTCAAGCCGGAACGCGAGCTCAGGCCGGAACGCGAGCTCAAGCCGAAGCGCGCGCTCGGCCCCGAGCCCGGGTCGTGTCGACGCGGTGGTCGGCCGGGCCACCCTCGGGGTTTACGTCGCGTTCTTCGCCAACGGGTTCGCTTTCGCCAGCTGGGCGGCGCGCATCCCACAGGTGCGCACGAAGCTTGACGTCAACCCCGGTCAGCTCGGCCTGATCCTGCTCGCCATGGCGTGCGGTTCGATCATCGCGATGCCGCTTTCTGGCTGGGTGGTCACCCACATCGGCACGGCCCGCGCCGTCGCGTTCATGTCGCTTGTGATGGCCGCCGGTGTGGCGACCGTGGCGATCGGATATCAGCACGGCGTCACGCCGACGGTGATCGGCTTGTTTCTCGCCGGCTTTGGCAGCGGCACGTGGGACGTCGCGATGAACGTTCAAGGCGCCGCGGTCGAGCAGCGGCTTGGGCGGGCGATCATGCCGCGGTTCCATGCCGGCTGGAGCATCGGCACGTTCATCGGAGCGCTCATCGGTGCCCTCTTGGTGGCGGTCCACGTCGGCGTCACCCCGCAACTGCTTGTGGTCGCTGCGTTGATCGCCGTCGCGGTCCCACTCGGCGTCCGGAATTTCTTGGCGGTCGGGAAACACCCTCCCGCCGCGGACGGCGCGGCGCCGCGCAGCCCGTTCAAAGCGTGGACCGAGCCGCGCACGTTGCTGGTCGGCGTGTTTGTGTTGTGCTTCGCGTTCACCGAGGGCACCGGCAACGACTGGCTCGGCGTGGCGATGATCGACGGTTATCACTCCGCACCGGCGATCGGGTCGTTCACCTTTGCCGTTTTCGTTGGCGCGATGACGATTGGGCGCTGGTTCGGCCCGGGCCTCATCGACCGGCACGGCCGGGTGGTGATGCTTCGATCGTCCGCGGTCCTCGCGTTGGTCGGCCTAGTCCTCGTGGTGTTCTCCGGCACGATCCCCACCGCGATGATCGGCGCGCTTTTGTGGGGGCTCGGCGCCTCGCTCGGTTTTCCAGTCGGCATGAGCGCGGCGTCCGACGACCCGTCCCACGCCGCGGCGCGGGTGAGTGTCGTGGCGTCGATCGGCTACGCCGCGTTTCTCGCCGGCCCACCCCTGATCGGCTTTCTCGGTAACCATTTGGGCGTACGCCACGCGCTCATCGCGGTCGCGGCATTGCTCGCGCTCGCCGCACTTATCGTCGACGCCTGCCGTCCGCTGCCTGCGACGCGAGAACCGGCCGACTTGCAAACCGCGGCCGATCGCTGAACCGCTAGCCGAGCGAAAGCGTCGCGGCGAGGTCGTCTCGGATCGCGGTCAGCGCGGCGCGTGCGGCCGAGCGCGCGGCGCCGACCGACTCCTCGACCGGGGTCATGACCTCGAGGTAGCACTTGAGTTTCGGCTCGGTTCCACTTGGCCGCACCACGATCCGTGCCGAGCCGTGGCCGCGCGCTGAGCCGTCGAGCCAGTAGCGCAAGCCTTCGGTCGGCGGCAGCCCACTCTCGCCGGTTGCCAAGTCTTCGGCCGAAGAGACCGGCAATCCGCCGAGTTCGCTTGGCGGATTAGCGCGCAACCGGTCAACGGCAGCGGAGATCTGCGCGACGTCATCGACCCGAATCGAGAGTTGGTCTGTCGCGAAAAGCCCGTACGCACGCGCGATTTCGTCGAGTCTCTCCACCAACGACGAACCCGCGTCTTTCAACTCCGCCGCGAGGAGCGCGACGAGCAACGCGGCGCTGATGCCGTCCTTGTCGCGGGTGACATCGGGGGCGACGCAGTAACCAAGCGCCTCTTCGTAACCAAACACCAGGTCGTCGCCCGCTTTGACGATCCATTTGAAGCCGGTGAGGGTCTCCGAGTAGGGCATGCCGTGTCGCGCGGCCATCGCCGACAGCAAGGACGACGAGACGATCGTCGTCGCGTAACGTCCGCGAACACCGTTGCGCAGCAGGAAATCTGCCAACAGCGCGCCGACCTCGTCGCCACGCAGCATCCGCCACTCGCCGCCGTCGAGCGCCGCGACGGCGCAACGGTCGGCGTCGGGGTCGTTCGCGATGACGATGTCGGCGGACGACGATTTCGCCGCCGCGACCGCGAGATCGATCGCGCCTGGCTCCTCCGGGTTCGGAAACGCCACGGTCGGGAATTCCGGATCGGGCTCGGCTTGCCGCGAAACCACCTCTGGGTCACTAAAACCAGCCGCCCGAAACGCGGACAGCAAGGTGTCGTTGCCGACGCCGTGCAGCGGCGTGTAGACGACGTCGACTTTGCGGCTGGCAAGTTTGACGAGCAGCGGTGTCGAGGACACCGCGCGCACGTACGCCTCGACGACGGAGTCGTCGAGCGTCGTCCAATCGTCTGCTTTCGGAATTGACGCGAGTGACCCCACCGCTTCGATCGCCGTGGAAATGTCGACGTCGGCTGGTGGCACGATCTGCCCGCCGTCGCCGAGGTAGACCTTGTAGCCGTTGTCTTGCGGTGGATTATGCGACGCGGTGACCATGACACCGGCCGAGGCCGAAAGATGCCTGATGGCAAAGGCCAAGACGGGTGTCGGCAACGGGCGGGGCAGGAGCAGCGCGCGCAGGCCGGCGGCTGCGACGATGGCCGCGGTGTCACGCGCGAACACGTCGGACTTGTGCCGGGCGTCGTAACCAATGACGACCGAATCGCCTCCGCGTTCCTTCAGATACGAGACCAACCCAGCGGCGGCGCGCATCACGACCGCGCGGTTCATGCGGTTGGGACCGGCGCCCAGGGCGCCGCGAAGTCCCGCGGTGCCGAACTGTAAGCGGGCGCCGAAGCGGTCGGCGATCGCGGCCTCGTCACCACGGTCAAGCAGTTCCTTCAGCTCGGCGCGCGTGTCGGCATCGGGATCTTCGGCGAGCCAGCGGCGCGCGGTGTCGAAAAGGGTCATAGCCGGCCCACAACTTGAGCGAGCAACGCCCCCATTCGCTGGGCGGACTCACGACCGGTTGTCAGCACCTCTTCGTGGTTGAGGGGCTCACCAGACATCCCGGCGGCCAAGTTCGTGACGAGCGAAATGCCGAGGACTTCTGCACCGGCCGCTCGTGCGGCGATCGCCTCTAGTGCGGTCGACATGCCGACCAGATCAGCGCCGATCGTGCGCAACATGCGGATCTCCGCCGGCGTTTCGTAGTGCGGACCGGGCAATTGCGCGTACACGCCCTCGGGCAAGGTCGGATCGACTTCGCGCGCGATAGTGCGTAACCGCAGACTGTAGAGATCGGTGAGGTCGACGAAAATCGCGCCCTGCAAAGGGGAAACCGCGGTCAAATTGAGGTGGTCGTTGATCAGCACGGGTTGTCCGGGCGCGAAATCCTCACGCAGGCCGCCACAACCGTTGGTCAAGACCACCGTGCGACACCCAGCGGCGATGGCGGTGCGCACGCCGTGGACCACCGAAGCGACACCGCGACCTTCGTACAGATGCGTGCGGCCGAGGAACACTAGAACCCGGCGGTCTCCGACAGGTATCGATCGCAGCTTGCCGGCGTGGCCGGCGACGGCCGGAGGCGCAAAGCCGGGCAGGTCGGTGACGGAAATCTCATGACTCGCCGCCCCGATCGCGTCAGCGGCGGGCACCCAGCCGGAGCCGAGGACGACGCCCACGTCGTGGGTGGGAACGCCGGTCAGCTCGGCGAGTCGGGTGGCCGCGGCCGTCGCTCGTTCCGCAGGGTCGGCCGGGTTGGCGGAGTCGGCGGCGATTGTCGTCGTTGTCATGCGGGGAGGTTACGCCCATAACCTTT
>JAICYF010000078.1 GCA_025934355.1 Acidothermaceae bacterium | reverse complement strand
TTGCGCCAAATGGCCGATCAAGCGGCCGCCCTAGACGTCGACGAGGTCGACGCTGCCCCTAGACGTCGACGAGGTCGACGCTGCCCCTAGACGTCGACGAGGTCGACGGCGCGGCCCGAGGCGGCCCCTATCTTCTCCACGATCGTCTCGATCACCGGCGCCGGCACCGCCGAGTCGACGGTCAGCGCGACGAGCGCGTGGCCGCCCTTCGCGTCACGAGCCACCTGCATGCCGGCGATGTTGATGCCGTGCTCACCAAGCAGCTGACCGATGACGCCGACCACACCAGGGCGGTCTTCGTAGCGGAAGAAACCAAAGTGCTCGGAGAGATTCAGGTCGACGTCGAAGTCGTCAACCTTCACCAGCTTCTCGGTGTGCTTCGGCCGCACCAAGGTGCCGGCGATCGACAGCTGGGCGCCGTTGGGCATCGTGCCGCGCACCGTGATGAGGTTGCGGTAATCGGCGCTCTCGTCGTCCGTGGTGAGGCTCATCTCGACGCCGCGGTCTTGCGCGAACAACGGCGCGTTGACGTAGGTGACGGATTTCTCGACGACGTCGGTGAAAACGCCCTTGAGCACGGCAAGTTCGAGCACCTTGACGTCGTACTGCGCGATCTCGCCACGCACCTCGACCTCGATGCGACTGGCGATTCCGCCTGCCAGCGCGGTGAAAACGCGGCCAAGCTTCTCGGCCAGCGGTAGGCCGGGGCGCACGTCTTCGGCGATGGCGCCACCTTGCACGTTCACGGCGTCCGGGACGAACTCACCGGACAAGGCGAGTTTCACCGACTTAGCGACGGCGGTGCCGGCCTTCTCCTGCGCTTCGTCGGTGCTCGCGCCGAGGTGCGGGGTGACAACGACGTTGTCAAACTCAAAAAGCGGGCTGGACGTCGTGGGCTCGGTGGCGAACACGTCGAGGCCGACGCCGCCGACACGACCTTCCTTGACCGCGATGGCGAGCGCGTCTTCGTCGATGAGTCCACCGCGGGCGGCGTTGACGATGATGACGTTCGGCTTGACCATCGCGAGTTCGCGCTCGCCGATAAGCCCTGCGGTTTCAGGGGTTTTCGGCAAGTGGATGGTCACGATGTCGCTCTCGCGGAGCAACTCTTCAAGAGTGACGAGCCGGACGCCGTACTGCGCGGCGCGGGCAGGCGGCACGTACGGGTCGTAGGCGAGCAGATGAGTGCCGAATGCGGCGAGCCGCTGCGCGACCAACTGACCGATTTTGCCGAGCCCGACGACGCCTACGGTCTTGTCGAAGATTTCGACGCCGGTGAACTTGCTGCGCTTCCATTCGCCGCTCTTGAGCGACGCGTTGGCCAGGTTGGTGCGCCGCGCGACCGAAAGCAGCAGCGCGATCGCCTGTTCGGCGGCGCTGACGATGTTCGACTGCGGCGCGTTGACAACCATCACGCCGGCGTTGGTCGCCGCCTTGACGTCGACGTTGTCGAGGCCGACGCCGGCGCGGGCGATCACCTTCAGCTTCGGCGCGGCGGCGATGGCTTCGGCGTCCATCTTGGTGGCGCTGCGGATGATGACGGCGTCGGCGTCGGCGAGCGCTGGAAGCAATTCGGCGCGGTCGGCGCCGTTGGTCTCGCGGACGTCGAAGTCGCTGCTCAGCAGGTCGATGCCGGCACGGGAGAGCTCTTCTGCGATGAGAACAACGGGCTTGGCCATGGGTGGGCAGTCCTCCGACGGTCAGATCTCCCGGTTGGAGATCAGCTTTGTTTCGTCGGCGTTGGCCACCACGCTGTAGCGCGCCTAGGTGGAGGTCAGTCTAGCGGGTCGGGTCAGCGGTCCGGGGGCCGGACCCGGGAGCCGGAGCCGGAGCCGGGCGCCGAACCCGGTCGCCGAACCCGGTCGCCAGAGCCGCGCCGGACCTGGGGGCCGGAGCCGAGGTGCGCCGTACCGGTCCGAGGACAGGCCTGTGGAGCTGTCCTCGGACCCGTATATGCCCCGAACGTGATCAACCCGGCGGGGTGGCGGGGCGGGGTGGCGCGGCGGGCCGGCGGCGTGGCGGCTACTCGGCGTCGGAGATCCAGCTCATCATCGGCCGCAGCTTGGCGCCGGTGACCTCGATCGGGTGCTCGGTGTTCTCCTTGTAGTACTGCTTGTAGTTCGGCAGGCCGCTGTCGTACTCGGCCATCCACTCGCGGGCGAACTCGCCGTCCTGGATCTCGCCGAGGATCTTCTTCATCTCGGCGCGCGTGGCGTCGGTGACGATGCGCGGACCGCGGGTGTAGCCGCCGTACTCGGCCGTCTCGGAGACCGACCAGTACATCTTCGAGATGCCCCCCTCGTACATGAGGTCGACGATGAGCTTCATCTCGTGCAGGCACTCGAAGTAGGCGACCTCTGGCTGGTAGCCGGCGTTGACCAGCGTCTCGAAGCCCGACTTGATGAGTTCGGAAACGCCGCCGCACAAGACGACCTGCTCGCCGAACAGGTCGGTCTCGGTCTCTTCCTTGAACGTGGTCGTGAGCGCCCCTGCGCGGGTGCCACCAATGCCCTTCGCGTAGGACTTCACCAGGTCCCACGCTTTGCCGGTGGCGTCTTGCTCGACGGCGAGCAGCACGGGCACGCCGCGGCCTTCTTCGAACTGCCGGCGCACCAGGTGACCAGGGCCCTTCGGGGCGACCATGCAGACGTCGACGCCGGCCGGCGGCGTGACGAGGCCGTACCGGATGTTGAGGCCGTGGCCGAAGAACAGCGCGTCGCCCTCGACCAGGTTTGGCTCGATGGCCTCGGCGAAGATCTTGCGGTGCAACGGGTCGGGCGCGAGCAACATGATGAGGTCGGCCTCTTCGCAGGCCGCGGCCGGCGTGAGCACCTTCAAGCCTTCATTCTCCGCCTTCGCGCGGCTCTTCGAGCCCTCCGGCAGGCCGACGCGGACGTCGACACCGGAGTCGCGCAACGACAGCGCGTGGGCGTGGCCCTGGCTGCCATAGCCGATGACCGCCACGTGACGGCTCTGGATGATCGACAGATCGGTGTCGTCGTCGTAGAAAATCTCAGGCACTGGTCGTGCTCTCCTTCTAGGTGGGTTGGTCGGCTGAGCTCAACAGTTACGCGGGCCGGTCGAGCGGCCGCAGCGCGCGGTCGGTGATCGAGCGCGATCCGCGCCCGACCGCGACCATGCCTGACTGCACCAGCTCCTTGACGCCGAACGGTTCAAGCATCCGCATCAGCGCGGCCAACTTGTCGGCGCCGCCGGTGGCTTCGATCGTCAACGCGTCAGCGGCCACGTCGACCACTCTGGCACGGAAGAGTTCGACGACTTCCAGCACCTGTGACCGCGTCGCGGCGTCCGCCTTCACTTTGACGAGCACCAGCTCGCGAGAGACCGACGAACCCGGCTCGAGCTCGACGATTTTCAACACGTTGATGAGCTTGTTCAGTTGCTTGGTGACCTGCTCGAGCGGGCTGTCCTCGACGTTAACGACGATGGTCATGCGAGAGACCTCGTCGTACTCCGTCGGGCCGACGGCGAGCGACTCGATGTTGAAGCCGCGCCGCGCGAAGAGCTCCGCGATGCGCGCCAGCACACCTGGCTTGTTTTCAACGAGCACAGAAAGGGTGTGCGTCGACATGGCTTAGAGCACCTCGGCTTCCCACGCGGGCGCGATCTCGCGCGCGACCTTGATGTCGTCGTTGCTGGTGCCGGCGGCCACCATGGGCCACACCATCGCGTCCTTGTGCACCACGAACTCCACGACCACCGGCGCGTCGTTGATGCTCATCGCCTTCTCGACGGTGGCGTCGATGTCGTCGGCGTTCTCGCAGCGCAACCCAACGCAGCCCATCGAATCGGCCAGCTTCACGAAGTCGGGAACGCGTCGGGAGTGCAAATCAGTGTTGGAGTAGCGCTCGTTGTAGAAGAGCGTCTGCCATTGCCGCACCATGCCGAGCGACCCGTTGTTGATGAGCGCCACCTTGATGGGAGCACCTTCCAACGCGCAGGTCACCAGTTCTTGGTTGGTCATCTGGAAGCAACCGTCGCCGTCGATCGCCCACACTGTGGCGTCCGGCCGGCCGAACTTCGCGCCCATCGCGGCCGGGACGGCGAATCCCATCGTTCCGGCGCCACCGGAGTTCAGCCAGGTGTGCGGCTTGAGGTGCGGCAGGTAGTGCGCGGCCCACATTTGGTGCTGGCCGACGCCCGCGACGTAAACCGCGTCAGGCCCCACAATCGTGCCGAGACGTTCAATGACCTGCTGGGGGCTCAGACTGCCGTCGGCCGGCGTGTCGTACGCGAGCGGATAGGTCTGCCGCCACGCGTCGAGTTGCTTCCACCACGCGGTCAGGTCGGCTTGGTTGCCCGCCTCGAGTTCGGCACGCACCGCCACGATCAGATCTGCGACGACGTCGCGCGCGTCTCCCACGATCGGGACGTCGGCGACCCGGTTCTTCGAAATCTCCGCCGGGTCGATGTCGGCGTGGATCACGGTGGCCCCCGGCGCGAACGTCGAGAGCTTCCCGGTGACCCGGTCGTCGAAGCGGGTGCCGAGCGCGATCAGCAGGTCGGCACGTTGCAATGCGCCCACGGCACCCACGGTGCCGTGCATGCCGGGCATGCCCATGTGCTGAGGGTGGTTGTCGGGGAACGCGCCGCGCGCCATGAGGGTGGTGACGACGGGGATGCCGGTCAACTCGGCGAGGTTCTTGAACTCCGTCGTGGCGCGCGCCAACAGCACGCCGCCGCCGATGTAGAACACCGGGCGCTTCGCGCTCACGATCAGCTTGGCCGCTTCGCGAATCTGCTTGCTGTGCGGCTTTGCGGCCGGTCGGTAACCCGGCAGCTCCACTTTGTCGGGGAAGTCGTACGTCGTCATCGCCTGCATCGCGTCCTTGGCGATGTCGACGAGCACCGGTCCGGGTCGGCCAGTGCTCGCGATGTAGAACGCCTCGGCGATCGTGCGCGCGATCTCTTCGGGGCGGGTGACGAGGAAGTTGTGCTTGGTGATCGGCATCGTGATGCCGCGGATGTCGGCCTCTTGGAACGCGTCCGAGCCGATCATCGAAGACGCCACCTGACCGGTGATGGCCACGATTGGGGTGGAGTCCATGTACGCGTTGGAGATCGGCGTCACCAGGTTGGTGGCGCCAGGCCCGGACGTCGCGATGCACACGCCGACCTTGCCGGTGGCCATCGCGTAACCCTCGGCCGCGTGGCCCGCGCCCTGCTCATGGCGGACGAGTACATGGCGCAGCTTCTTGGAGTCGAAGAGCGGGTCGTACGCCGGCAAAATGGCGCCGCCCGGGATGCCGAACGCGATTTCCGCGCCGGCCGACTCCAGCGCGCGCACGAGGGATTGCGCGCCGGTGATCTGCTCACTCATCTCGACCTCTCCATTGCATTCGCAGTTGAGCCCAGGACTTCATCGCAACAAAAAACCCCTCGTGCCTCGATAGGCACTGAGGGGCTGCGCGCCGACGACCGTGACGGTCAGCCCGCGCGCTCGATAAGTACGAGGAAGAAAGACTGCACGGAGCAAGAGTGGCGTAGACCCCCGTCATGTGTCAAACCGGGGGCCGGACAATCCCTTGATTTACAAGGACTTCCTACTATTTTCGGACGACGGCGTGGCGCGGGTGCCCCGTGGCAACGGCCGGGAACCTCGAAACTCGCGCTTAGACCTCGTTATTGCGGTGCCCAAGCACGAGTTTCGGGGCCCAAGGGATCAATGCTGGTCAGCCGCAGACTGCGCCGTACGCCGCGGATCCCACGAGCTTGCGGTACTTCGACAGCACGCCGGTGGTGTACTTCGGCGGCAGCGGCTCCCAGCCGACCTTTCGCTTGGCGAGCTCCTCGTCGTCGACCAAAAGGTCGAGCGTTCTGGCGGTGACGTCGAGCCGAATCCGGTCACCGTCGCGGACGAACGCGATCGGCCCGCCGTCGACCGCCTCGGGCGCGACGTGGCCGATGCACAAGCCGGTGGTGCCGCCGGAGAAGCGGCCGTCGGTGAGCAGCAACACGTCCTTGCCGAGGCCGGCCCCCTTGATGGCGCCTGTGACCGCGAGCATCTCGCGCATGCCCGGGCCGCCCTTCGGCCCTTCATACCTGATGACAACGACGTCGCCAGCCTTCATGGTGCCGTCCTCGACGGCGTCCATCGCGGCGCGCTCACCGTCGAAAACCCGCGCGGTGCCTTCGAACACCGTGGTCTCGATGCCCGCCGTCTTAACCACGGCTCCGTCGGGAGACAGCGAACCGCGCAGGATGGTGAGACCGCCGTTGCGGTGGATGGGTTCGGTCATCGCGTGCAGCACCTTGCCGTCGGGGTCGGACGGCGCGACGTCGGCCAGGTTCTCGGCGACGGTTCGCCCGGTGACGGTGAGGCAGTCACCGTGAATCAAGCCGGCGTCGAGCAGCGCCTTCATGACGACGGGAACGCCGCCGACACGGTCGACGTCCGCCATCACGTAGCGGCCGAACGGCTTGACGTCGGCGAGGTGCGGGACCTTGTCGCCGATGCGGTTGAAGTCGTCGATGGTGAGGTCGACACCCGCCTCGTGCGCGATCGCAAGCAGGTGCAACACCGCGTTGGTCGAGCCACCGAGTGCCATGACAACTGCTATCGCGTTCTCGAACGCCGGCTTGGTCATGATCTGACGGGCGGTAATTCCCTTACGCAGCAGGCCAACCACCGCCTCACCGGACGCACGTGCGTAGGCGTCGCGGCGCCGGTCAGGCGAAGGCGGGGAGGCGGAACCGGGCATCGACATGCCGAGCGCCTCCGCCGCGCTCGCCATCGTGTTGGCGGTGTACATGCCCGCGCACGCGCCCTCGACCGGGCACAGCACCCGCTCGATCGCGTCGACGTCTTCTTTCGTCGCCAACCCGCGAACGCACGCGCCCACAGCCTCGAACGCGTCGATGATGGTGATGTTGTCGCGATCACCGATCCGGCCGGCCAATGTCGTGCCGGCATACATGAAGACCGCCGCCAGGTCGAGTCGCGCGGCCGCCATCAGCATGCCCGGCTCTGACTTGTCGCAGCCCGCAAGCAAGACCGCGCCGTCGAAGCGCTCAGCCATTGTCACGGTCTCGACGGAGTCGGCGATCACCTCCCGCGACACCAGGGAGAAATGCATGCCCTCGTGACCCATGGCGATGCCGTCCGAAACCGAAATTGTGCCGTACTCCAATGGGTATCCGCCTGCCGCGTGAACACCCTCCTTCGCCGACTTCGCGAGGCGGGAGAGCGACAGGTTGCACGGGGTGATCTCGTTCCACGAGCTCGCCACACCGATCTGCGGCTTCTCCCAGTCGTCATCACCCATCCCGACGGCGCGCAACATGCCACGCGCGGCCGTCGCTTCCAACCCGTCGGTGACTGCGCGGCTGCGAGGTTTTAGATCCGGGGTGGTCATGGCTGCCTTTCAATTGCGGATGATCTGGCGGAGGGCGCCGCAGCCACTTTAGACCTGCGGCGGCACCGGCAGTTCGCTCACCTGATGGCCGGCAGCGTCGTAAAGCCGGACCGTGAAGCTGCGCATCCCCAGATCCGGATAAGGCCGATTCACTTGCAGGCTCGCGAACCCGGTTGCGCCGACCGGCTGCGATCCAGTCACCACGCCGTCCTCGAGCAGAACAGCCTTCGTGACTACCGGCGGGGTCAGCACCGCGACGCGCGCGCCGGTCTTCGTCGGGTAGGCCATGCCAACCGGATAGTCAGGCAGGTCCGGTTCCATGAGGTACTCGCCGTCGCCGTTCGACCACACCAGGATCACCAGGTCGGCCAGATGCAGCGTTCGCACCCGCACCACGAGAAGTTGCTCGCCCGCGCCGTCGCCACCGCCCCACAACACGACGGCCTGTCCGCCGGCGCTCAGCTCGCCGCCGCGTGCCCAGGCGGCCTCGATCTGCAACGCGCGCGCGAGCAGCGTGGGGTTCGGATTGCCGCGCTCGACGGTGATCGGAGGCAGGTCAGGCTGCCCAAGCTGGATCACCGGCACCGGACGGTTCCAGCCAAGCTGCTGTCCCTCGAAAAGCTTCATCGACAAAGAGGACAAGGACTGCTTCGAAACGTCGCGGACGACGACGCCGCCGTCCTGGGTGATCGGGCTGAACGACGCGTCGGAGACGTTCGCCGGGTTGTCCTGGGACAGCAAGACTTCGGTGGTCTCCGGCGGCCCGATGACGACGAGCACGCTATGGCCTGCGGGGTCCGATAACGCGGCCGCGACGACGCTGCTGTGCTGCAATCTCCCGGCGTCGGTGAACGAGCCCTCCTTCAGCTTGGTCGACCCGATCGGTCCGAAGTACCAGGCTTCGATGTCACCTTGTGGCGAATGCGCGGTCAGGTAGGCGAGCCGGAAGGATGACGTGTCGGTGGCCAGCAGCACCTGCACGTCGCCGATCGCGTCTGGGTGGTCGGCGACAAAAGTTGCGCGAAGACTCGAGAGCAAACCGGTGTCGCGCTGTAACTCGCCGCGCGTCGGCCAGTCGACAACCTGTTCGTCGTTGTTCGCGAGAAAGGCGGACGGCGGCGCGCCCGAATGCGCGCTTGCCGCGACGTCCGCCGTCGACGCCTTCGAACTGTGTCTCGACGTCGAGACACCGACTGCGGTCAAGGCAACGACGACCGCGGTGCCCGCCGCGACCAGCATGCTGACGCGCCGCCGCAATCGGCTCGCCAGCGCGATCGCCTGGGGAAACGCGTCAATTGACGCCTCGATCGCCAAAGCGTTCCTACTCAGGGCACGGGAGAGAAGGGCGCCGATTCGCTGATCGAGTTGCTCGGGCGCGCACGTGCCCAACGTCTTGGTCGCGAACGCATCGCGGACAACGCCCTCGCGAAACTTCAGCCGGGCGGCGTCGTCTAGCCGTCGAAGCCGCCGACGAGACCCGAACGACTCGGGCAACTCAAGTCCGCGCAGTTGCCGCGAAGCCGTCTCGATGTCGGCGAAGATCAGCGGCACGCGTTCGCGCGGCACCAATGTCGTCCACGCGCGCCACGCCACATCGAGCAGCGCGTCGTCCTCGTCTTCGTCGTTCTCAACCGCACCTGGTGGAGGGATGACAGCGTTTGCTTCAACCGCGACGCGTGGCAACCGCGTGAGCAATGACTCAATCGCGAGTGACTCTGGCGAGCCGGACGTGACGTCCCGCCAGCGCCGGCGAACGCGAGCTAGTGCCCGCGTCGTCCGGTGCTGCGCGCGGGCCTGGTCTTCGTCTCGTTGCGAGGCGTCCGTAGCCAACAACAGATAACCGAGCCGGGTGAGCGGCTCGGCGAAAGCGGCCGCGAACTCACGGAACTCCGCGTCGAAATCACGCATCGCCGCCGCCGACGAGCGGTTGATCCGGCACGACCGGCTCGCCAACAGGACCCGATGTCCCAAACAACTGCACCTGAACCGACTGCTCGGCAAGCAATCCCGTCTGACCTTGCACCAGCATGCTGGCGAAACCTGAGCTGTCGACCGGCACGGCAGCTTGTCGGACGCCGTCGACGACGAGCTCAGCTCTTGTTACGCCGTGCGGCGCGACGATGCCAACCTTGGCGCTTTCACCGGTGGTGTAGAAAAACGCGAATGGCGTGTCAGGCGAAGTGGCGTCAAGCCGATACGCGCGCGATTGCGGTTGCTGGTCACCAGACGACCAACTGACGACGACGAGGTCCGACAGCAGCGGGCTAGCCATGCGCACCACAACGCCGATATCGCCGAACTCGTCAGCGCCGCCCCACACCACGGTTGGGTCAGCGCTGGATCCGAACGCGCCGGTGCGCTGCCACTGCCGCGCGGTTCCCAACGCGGCTCCTAACACCGTCGCGTCGGCGAACCCACGCTGGACCGGTATCTGCGCGGTGGTGCCCGTAATCAACTGGACGTCCGGCACCGCGCCGCTCCACGGCTCGGCCTGGCCGACGTGCACCACGAGACGAATGGCCGGGACGTAGGTGTCTGACACGTCGTCGATGGCGATGCCGTCGGGATGCGGGAGGTCATTGACACCGCGGGGCGGATCTGGCGCCGACAGCGACTCCACGCCCGCCCATTGCACCTCTGTCGTGTTCGGCGGCCCAATCACGACCAGCAGCGTGTGCCCGGACGGGTCGGACACGGCAGCGGGGATCACGCCATCCTGCGCGACGTCCGCGCCATGTCGAAAGGCGCCCTCGGTCAGGGTGTTCGCGCCGACGGGTCCGTAAAACCAAGCGCCGATCGCGCCGTCGGGTGAGGGCGAAGTCGCGTATGCGAGACGGAACCACTTGGTGTCGGTGGCGAGCAGCACTTGCACTTGCGAAAGCGCGTCGGGGTGGGCTGCAGCGAACGCGCTGCGGAGCCGCGCCAAGAACTCGGAGTCGCCGCTGAGGCTGCCACGGGTCGGCCAGTTAACCACCCGATCCGCCGAAAGTTCGACAGGCGGTGCGGCTGGTCGCCCGACCGAGGTTGAGCTCGCCGTCGCTGCCGGAGGCCGTTGCGGTTGCGAGGCGGCGGCGGCGGCGAGCCATCCCCCGGCCAAGATTGCGACGACTGCTGCGGCGGCAACACCTGCCCTCCAACGCAGCCGATTCAGTTGTGCGTCGACGCGAGACCAGGGGTCCGTCGGTGCTTCGAAGCGGGTCGCGACGTCTGCAAGCGTCGGATACAGCCACGTCGCGATGACGTCCTCAACGTTTTCGCTGGTCACGTCGTCCTGGGCGAGGGCGAACCGGATTCGCTCGTCGGCCTCGGCGCGAAGGCGGTTGAGTTTGCGCGCAGAAGCGAACGATGGCGGCAGGTCGATGCCATCCATGCGGCGCGAGGCGACAGCGGGATCGTCGAACAGCAATGGCACCCGGTGCCGTGGGTCGAGAGCACACCACGCGCGCCAAACCGCTGACTTGATCGCCCGAACGTCGGGTTCGTCGTCCGAGAAATTGATCCTTGCAGCCTCGGTCGTTGGTTTAGCGTCAGGCAGTTTCGCAAGCAACGCCTCGACCGAGTGCGCTTCTGGCGCCGACGACTCGTCGCGCCAATCACGCTTCGTGTGCGCAAGCGCGCGAATCACGAAGCGATACGCGGCGTCGACTGAGTTGGGATCGTTCGGTGAAGCGGCGATGAGCAGCCCGGCTACTCGAGTGAGCGGTCCGGCGAAACCCGCGACGAAATCGCGGAATTCACCGTCCGCACTCGACATGACAGGTCACCTGGTTCCGAGCACGACGATGTTCTCGAGTGGCGCGTTGTTCGCGAATCGCGCGACTTGCTCGCGCACCAAGCGCCGCGCGCGGGGCAAGAACGCGGACGTGTTGCCACCGACATGCGGCGAAATCAGCAGGCCTGGCGCGTCCCACAGCGGATGGTCAGTTGGCAGCGGCTCCGGATCGGTGACGTCGAGGGCCGCCCGAATTCGCTCTTCTTCAAGCGCAACGAGTAGCGCAGACGTATCGACAACGGCGCCGCGGGCGACGTTGACGAGAAGCGCGCCGTGCTTCATCCTCCGAATGAATTCGGCGTTCACCATCCCCTTCGTTTGCGGAGTGAGCGGCGTGACCATCACAACGATGTCGGCCTGCGGCAAGAGGGTGGGCAACTCCTCGACGCCGCGTACGTCGTCGTCGGGTCTCGGAGTGCGCGCGACGCGGGTTATCGTCGTCTCGAAGGGTCGCAGTCGGCGATCGATGGCCTCGCCTATCGAGCCGTAACCGACAATCAGCACGTGCTTGTCGGCGAGAGCGTCGAACTGACCCGGTGCCCAGCTGTGCTTGTCTTGCGCGCGGACAAACCGAGGAATGCGCCGCAGCGACGCAAGCATCAGGGCTACCGCTAGCTCGGCCGTGCTGGCGTCATGAACGCCGCGCGCGTTGCACAACGCGACGCCGCTCGGCAGAAAGGGCAGCGCGTGCTCGTAGCCGGCACTAAGCAGTTGCATCACCCGCAGCTCCGGCATGCGGTTGGTGACACCGAGCGCCTCCGCGGTTGTGGCGTACGGCGCGACGAAGAAGTCGACCGATCCGACGTCCGCCGGAACACCGTCACGGCCGGTGTAGACGGCGACCTGAACGTCCGGCGCCAGTTGTTCGACGTCCGCGACAAACTCTTCGTATGGCACCCAGACGTGCACGTGACTCCCTTTCGGCCGGCGATGTTGTCTTCGCCGATTGTCCCTCCGGAGGTCACACTGCGGTCGACGTGCCACTGGCGCGAATGGTTCAGCGGCCCGTGTCAGCGGGCCGTCCATCCGCCGTCGATCACGACCGTGTGCCCTGTGATCAAGTTGGCGGCGGACGACGCGAGGAAGACGACGGCCCCGGTGACGTCCGTCGGCTGACCAATCTGATGGAGCGCCGCGATTCGGGTTTCGACGTCGCTGCGGAACTCCGGATCGGACAGCGCCGCGTCAGTGCCGGGCGTCTCGATGAACGTCGGCGCGATCGCGTTCACCGTGATCCCGTACGTTCCCCACTCGACGGCGAGGCACTTCGTCAGGTGGATGATCGCCGCCTTTGTCATGCAGTAGACAGATTCTCCGGGCAGCGCAACGAGTCCGGCCTGCGAGCTCACGTTGACAATGCGGCCGAAACCTTGGCGCATCATGATCCGGGCCGCATGCTGGCTGGCGAAGAACGTGCCGCCAAGATTGACGGCGACGGTCCCGTCGAAGTCGGCTTCGGTGACGTCGACGGCCGGGTTGCCCGGTGCGATGCCCGCGTTGTTGACCAGGATGTCGAGGCGCCCGAGTCTGGCCGCGGCCTCGTCCACGCCGGTGGCGATCTGGGCCCGGTCGGACACATCCAACCGGACGGCAGTGGCGCGGCGGCCGAGCCGCTCGATCTCGTCGACCAGCTCGTCGGCGTCGTTGCGGATTTCTCTGACACCTACCGCGATGTCGGCGCCTGCCTCGGCGAGCGCTAGGGCGATGGCCCGGCCCAGACCGCGGGCGGCGCCGGTGACCAAGGCGACGCGACCGGTGAGTTCGAACGACGGCAAGCTGGTCAACGCTGCTCCCTTGGCGGAATCAAGGACTGGCCGGTGTTCCCCAACGCTATGACCCGGCTGCACCGGCCCTTGTTCTAGGCGGCGGTGACTGAGAGCTCGTGGCGCGACTCAGAGCTGGCGCGGTGACTCAGAGCTGGCGCGGTGACTCAGAGCTGGCGCGGTGACTCAGAGGGTTGGGTTTTGAACAGCTGGTTTTCCCTTGTCCACAAAGGATTTCTAGCATCGGGTTTTGTCGGCGGGGTGGTTTAGCGTCGTTGCCATGTCAGGGATCGGGACCACGTTCGACCATCCGGCCACCGAGG
>JAICYF010000205.1 GCA_025934355.1 Acidothermaceae bacterium | reverse complement strand
CTCGTCGTCCGCGCCCTCGTCGTCCGCGCCCTCGTCGTCCGCGCCCTCGTCGTCCGCGACTGCCGTCTTTCCGCCGCGGCCGCCCGACGATCAGCCCGGTCCGGTGATCATCGTGCCGGGCTACGGCGGCGACCGGCAGATGCTCGACCCGCTGGCGGCCGCGTTGCGCAAAGCCGGCCGGCCGACGATCACGCTCGACCTCCCGGACGACGCGACCGGCGATCTGCGCGGTCAGGCGGCGGTCTTGGGCGCCAAGGTCGCAGCGTCACTGAAGGCGGGCGCGAGGTCTGTTGACCTGGTCGGGTACTCAGCGGGTGGCATCGTGGTGGCGCTTTACGCGCAGCGCGACCCGTCGCACGTGCGGCGGGTGGTGACCATCGGCTCACCGCTGCATGGCACCCGCCTCGCCGCCCTCGCCAAGGGACTCGCGCCGTCCGCCTGCCCGACCGCGTGTGAGCAGATGGCGCCGGGCAGTTCGCTGCTGTCGTCGTTGGCGGACGCCGCCCCCTCCCGCACCGGCGTGCCATGGCTTTCGATGTGGACGTCGCACGACGAGGTCGTGGTCCCAGCCACCTCCGCGCAGTTCGACGGCGCCAGAAACGTCGAGCTGCAAAGCATTTGCCCGGACGACGCGGCGGGCCACGTCACGTTGCCCGCCGATCCCCTGGTGGTCGGCCTGACCGCAGCGGCCTTGGACAGCTGGCCAGTGCCGTTCCCAACACCTGCGGCGTCGTCGTGCGCCGCGTTGCGGGCGGCCGGCTGAGCGGCCGGTCGTTACGCGCCCCAGTGGCACCCTTCGGCGACTCCCGACGCGCGTTACGCGACCCGCGACGCCCGTTACGCGACCCGCGACGCCCGTTACGCGGAAACTATTTGCGCTATAGCGACGAATTGTTTCCGCGTAAGTGCCGCCCAGCGCCCGGGCCATGCCTGATCGCTTAGGTCGCGGGGCGTAACACCGTCTGCGCGCTGGCCACCACGTCGATCGTGACGCCGTCCGACCACAACTGGGCCACCACGTTCACGAAAGGCAGCGGCACTTGGCAGCGCAGGTGCACCGTCACCGTGCGTCCGTCAGTGTCGGCCGCGACGACCTCTTCGGTGCCGTGGCACTCGTGCGGCCGGTGCGCCGGTTCGTCGACGTAGGCGCCGACCGCGTTGGAGACACCGGCGATCGAAAGCGGCAGCACATCGATCGATGAACCTTGGTAGATCGCGCCGACATCGGCCTGCTGCGCGGCCGCGGCAGCCGCGCCATCCGCGACCGACTGTAGTTGCCGCTCGGCGAGGAAGACCGTCGACGCGTCGACAACGACGGTGACAAGCGCTGCGACGATGAGCGCGAAGAAGACGATCAGGAGCGTCACCGTGCCTTCGTCGTCCGATTGTTGTCTCATCATCGGTTGGCCCGGAACTCATCAACGACTTCGTCATGCACCGACTGCAGCGAAATGGCCGTGGAGTTGCCGAAGACTGCCGACGGAAGCATCGGCAATGTCACCGGTAGGTCGATCTCGACACGGACGGTGTCACCGGGCGACAGCGCCGGTGCGCAGGCGCCCACGCAGGTGATGCGCAACTGCGACCCGCAGTCGAAATCCTCAGCCACTTGATTGCGCATCGCGACCGTCGCCGCCGTGCACGCTCGCGCAATCGCGTCGGACGACGATTGGGCCGACACATACGCCCGACCGGCCTCGCGAGTGGCCTCCGCAATGCCGTATGCGGCGCCCTGCACTCGCAGCACGGCCAGAATGACGTACACCAGCGGCACCAACAGAAGTACTGCAAGGACGACGAACTCCAGCACCGCGTTGCCTGATTCGCGGTCATCACCAAGACGGCGTTCAAGCCACCGCCGCGCCTTCGTCATGGTGCTTCCTGCATGGCGTCACCTTGGACGTGAAGCACTTGGTCACCAAGACCGACAAAGCCGATTACCGGCAAGGGCGCGGCAACCCGAACCTCGACCGCGGCGACCGATGCCCCTCCGGGGACGCTCAAGACGGGTGTCGAGGCGGAGACACCACGGGCGAAGGCGCTGGAAACGGAGCTGTTGATGCAGCTCGTCGTGCGGTCGGCGGCACGTGCCGCCATCGCGCTGGAACCTTGGCTGACGAAGTCAGCGTCGGCGCCATATCGCGCACCTTCCTGCGCACACGCTGCGATGGTGTTCCGCACATACAAGGCGAGGCCGAGCTGCAGGATCGCGACGGACATCGGCAAAAGCACGAGCATGACAAGGACGAAATCGACGACGGCCGCGCCTTCGTCGCCGATTACTTGTTGCTTTGATCCGTGACTTTGGAGAAAGCGCTGCTGAGCAGGCTCTGCAAGCTGCTGCTCGCAATTCCCCAGATCAGCACAACAATGACAGCCGTCATCAGCGTGATCATGACCCAGCCGGGGACGTCGCCGCGCTCTCGATCGTGGGGTGAATGCGCGTTCGCGTGTGCGCGGACCAACGCAGCCTGAAGCCGGTGCGCCGTCAATCTGGCCATTCTCATGGCCGTTCTCCTTCGTTGCGACTGAATGTGACATTGACAGGACTGCTCTCTGAAGGTCACGTCTCACGCCAACAACCGGAGTGAGACGAGACCGGGGAACAGCGCGAACAACATGGTGACCGGCAGGATCAAAAAGACGACCGGCGCCATCATTGCGATCTCTTTCTTGCCGCCCGACTCGAGGAGCGCGCGCTTTCCCGCTTCTCGCACATCGACGGCTTGCGCGCGCAGCACCTCGGCGAGCGGCGTGCCGCGCTCGACGGCGACAGCGACCCCGTCGACGAAACGCGCAAGCGCAGGAAGCGATGTGCGGCTCGCGATGTTCTCCAGCGCCACCACGAGAGACGAGCCAGCCCGCGCCTCTCCCAAGGCAGTCCCGAGCTCTCGCGCGAGTTCGCCTCGGCTGCTGCGGGTGACGCGTTCGAGTGCGCCGACCGGGCTCTCTCCTGCGCCCACCGCTAAGGCCAGCATTTCAGCGATCGTCGGAAATTCTGCGAGCATGCGCTGCTCCCGCTTGGCCACCTCTTGGGTCAGGGCAAAGTCCCGGGCGACGACTCCAGACAGCGTCGTGACGAAGCAAAGCAGCAAGAGCAGAAGAGCCGGCCGATGCGGATTACTTGCGAGCATGGCGATGCTGAGCCCGACGCCGATCAGGAGGCCGATCGACCCCCAAAGCACTTGCTCTGCGCGAAATTCGTCGACCGTCATCTCTCGGCCAGCCTGTTCGAGACGCCGACGGGTGTTCGCGGCGCCACCGAGCATCCGGTCAAGCAACCGCACCGTGTCACCCATGACCGGTCGCAAGACTCGCTCCAGCGTTGGAAACGGCGTGCGCGCTGGCGTGTGGGCGAGCAAGCTCGAACGTCGCGGTGCATCACGCAAGTAGGGCGCGAGCCGGTCTTCGAGGCGTGGCAGCCGATTACGTGGGGCACCGTAGACAACGAAGGTCGCGCCGACGCCTCCGAGTCCGCCGACCGCGACGCCCATCAAGACGCTCACCGAAGTACCCGCTCTTCAACGGGCAACCGGCCGATTCGAACCATCATTCGGTAAGCGATCAGCGAAACGCCAGAACCAAGCAGCAGCACAAACGCACCTGCGGCGCTGTTGTAAGCCTGTACCGCGCGCGGGTTCAACGACAGCGCGCCGAGAAGCAGCCATGGGGCGGCCACCGCGAGACGCGCACCGTTGACGGCCCAGCCTTGCCGCGTCTCCAGTTCCGCCCTCGTTCGAGCGTCTTCGCGGAGGAACCCGGAAAGAGTCCGCAGCAGCCGTCCGAGGTCGCTGCCTCCTACCTCGCGGGCGAGCCGCAGTGATTCGATGATGCGATCGCCCGTCGGGTCGGCAAGAGCGATCTTCAACCTGTCGAGGCATTCGGAGAACCGCCCCGACGCGCGGTAGTCCTCGGCGAACCGCTGAAACGGACGACGCAATTCGTGCGGGCCTCGGACGCCGAGCTGAGACAACGCCTCAGGCAGCGAAAGTCCAGCACGAACTGCAGAAGCAAGGTTGTCGACCGCCTCTGGCCACACGTCGCGCAACTCGGTGCGTCTCTTGCGTTGGCGGTGCCGCACGAGCGTCATGGGCGTGAGCGCGGCGAAGACTGCGAACGCGATGGCGATGGGCACCGTTTGTGACACCGCCGCCGACACCAAGAAGACCACCGCGGCCAGTCCGATGGATGATCCGATCAGCTGGCGTGGCGTGACCGACTCGATGCCGGCCTGCGCCAGGACGTCGGCGAGTCGCTCCGACATCGTCGGCCCCCGCTTGGGCGCCTTGGGCGGACGACGAGGCCCTGACCGCCATACCAACAATGCGCCGACACCGAAGGTCAAGCCGAGTAGCGCGCCCATCAGCCGATCGCCGCCGCGTCGAGTGATTGATGCTGTAAAAGCTCACGAAGCTCGAACCCGGCCGCTGCGAATCGTTCCGGATGGGGCGGGTAGCCGTCCGCGCGCACCAAGCGGTTGGCACGCGTCACAAAGAGATCCTCGACCTCGATGACGCTCGCGTCGCCGATTCCCTCGACTCGGCCGGGGATTGCGACGATCTCGCTGACCCGCCGGTGACCCTGACCGTCGGTGCGGGTGTGCACAACGATGTCGACACTGCCGGCGACCGTCGGCACGACGAAGCTGTGCCCGACGTTCTCGCCCGCCAGTAAGGGCAAGGTGCAGAGTTTCGTGATCGCTTCTCGCGCGCTGTTCGAGTGGATCGTGCACATACCAGGGATTCCGCTGTTCAGCGCGATGAGCAAGTCCAGGCATTCCTCTTGTCGCACCTCCCCGACGATGATGCGTTGCGGCCGCATCCGGAGT
>JAICYF010000269.1 GCA_025934355.1 Acidothermaceae bacterium | reverse complement strand
TGACCCAGAGCAGGTTCGTGACCCAGAGCAGCCAAAGTGACTCAGAACTTGTGACTCAGAACTTGTGACTCAGAGCAAAGGGGCTGGCGAGGTACCTACCAACCGGCCACCGCAAGCCGCAAGCCGCAAGCCGCAAGCCGCCCGCCGCCCGCCGCCCGCCGCAAGCCGGCCCACCGCCCCAAAATTCGCTCAACGACCGCGCGCATTGCGGCGCTCACGCGCATTCCAGCATGGCGTGTGCCAATGCCTCCTGCGATCGATCGCCAGGCTCGGCCAAGCGACAACGTGCGGCGTGGCCGGTCGAATCTCCTGGTCGCACCCCGGGCAGCGATAGACCTTCGTCGACGTCGAGCCGGTGATGCGCCGGACGATCCACTCCTCGCCGTCGCGGTCGACCTCAACGGTCTGCACACCGCCCATCAACGGCTCTTCCTCGGACGACGCGACAGCGTCAGGCCGCCCGGCGGGCTTGTTCCGCCGAGGACTCATCCTCCGACCCGATCGTGCACCCGCCCGGCGCCTGCGTAGACGTTCATGGAGGCGCCGCGCAAAAACCCGATGAGCGTCATGCCGACTGAGTCCGCGAACTCGACGGCCAATGTCGACGGGGCCGACACCGCGGCCAGGATCGGAATGCCTGCCATGTATGCCTTTTGTACCAACTCAAACGACGCGCGGCCACTCACCATCAACACCGTGCCCGACAGCGGCAGCCGATTCTCGCGCACCGCCCAACCGACGACCTTGTCGACCGCGTTGTGTCGGCCAACGTCTTCGCGCAACGCCAGCAATTCGCCGGCCGCGTCGAACAATCCCGCCGCGTGTAAACCTCCGGTGGAGTCGAAGACCTTTTGCGCGGCGCGCAGTCGCTCGGGTAACACGGCGAGCAACCCAGGCGCCACGGCGACGTCGTCCGAAATGAGGTCGAACGACGAGGCCACGCGCACAGCGTCAATGCTGGCCTTGCCGCAAACGCCGCAAGAACTTGTCGTGTAGAAGTTTCGACTGACGGACGGCGATGGCCGGGCGGCGTCGTCCGCCAACACCACATCAACGACGTTGTAGGTGTTGACGCCGTCGGCCGTCGCCCCCGCGCAATAACGCAGGCCGGCGAGCTGGCCTGGGCTCGCAATCAGGGCTTCGGACAAGGCGAACCCGGCGACCAAGTCGAAGTCGTCGCCCGGCGTGCGCATCGTGACCGCGACCGCCTCGCCGTCGACCCGGATCTCCAGCGGCTCCTCAGCCACAAGCGTTTCGACGCGCTCGACCTCGCGCTCGCCGTCGATGTGCCGCACTTTGCGCCGGCCGGTGATCCTGCCCACATTCGCAGCCTAAGCCTGCGACGTTCGGGACGCGCCAAAGGTGTCGGCGGGAAGCTGTGGTGGCATGAGCAAGGCGAAGATCCTCGAATCCGACCAAGGGCAGGCCGATGAGCGAACTTGATTCATGGGTGACGGTGGTGTGCGACGAACTGGGCATCACGTTGTCCAACGCGCCCGCCGAAGTCCTCGACGTGGCGCGCGACGTCGCGCACGGCGTTAACCGGCCCGCGGCGCCGATCACCACGTTCCTACTCGGCCGCGCGGTCGAAAGCGGCGTGCCAGTCGAGGAAGCGGCGAGACGCATCAGGGATCTCGCCGCCAACTGGGACTACGACGACTCGAAACCTGAGGAGCCATTGCCAAGCTGACGACTCGCGACTGCTTGGGCGCGGTCCACGTCCTCCGGGGTGTCACAGTCGAGTGCCTCGTCGGCGATCGCCGGCACGTCCGCGACGTCGAACGGCTCAACCAAAGCACGCACAGCACGGTTGGCCCAGAATCCTTCTCCCACGCGGGCCTTAAGCACCTCGGTGCGGTAGGCCGCGATGAGCGGCTGACGGGCACCTGCGGACTCGACGACCATCGCCGCGTCGTGCCCGGGCAGCGCGGCAAGAAGCCGGGATACGGCGGACGACGCGAACGGGACGTCGACTGCCAGCACCACCACGGCGTTTGCGGTGACCAACCGGACGGCGTGGGCCATAGCGGCCGCCGGTCCGCTCCCAGCAGGGTCTTCCTGGGTGAAGAGCACGTCGGCGCTGGTCGCGCGCGACGGGCCGACCACGATCACCCGCTCCGCGTCGCGGACCGCCCCGATCGCACGCTCGAGCAGCGTGTCGGATCCGACGACGACCAACGCCTTGTCGGCGCCGCCAAGTCGGCGGCCCGCCCCGCCGGCCAGGATGATCGCGTCGTGCGCGGGATGAGTGGAGTCAGCGGGCACGAGGGCAATCTACGTCCGCTACCGTGTCGGGCGTGCGGTTGGTGATAGCGCGGTGCAGCGTCGACTACATCGGGCGGCTCACCGCCCATTTGCCCAGCGCTCACCGGCTGATTTTGGTCAAGGCCGACGGCTCAGTCTCCATCCACGCCGACGACCGCGCTTACAAGCCGCTGAACTGGATGAGTCCGCCGTGCAGCTTGGAAGAGGCGCCCGGCGTCTGGACGGTGACCAACAAGACCGGTGAACAGCTTCGGGTGACGCTCGAGGAGGTTTTCCACGACTCAACGCACGAACTCGGCGTCGACCCGGGCCTTGTCAAGGACGGCGTGGAAGCGCACCTCCAGGCGCTGCTCGCTTCGCACCCGCACGCGCTCGGCGATGGGTTTTCCTTGGTGCGCCGCGAGTATCCGACCGCTATCGGACCGGTCGACTTGCTCTGCCGCGACTCTGACGGACGGTCGGTGGCGATCGAAGTCAAACGACGCGGCGAGATCGACGGCGTCGAGCAACTGACCCGCTACTTGGAACTGCTCAACCGCGACCCATTGCTCGCTCCGGTGCGCGGGATATTCGCAGCGCAAGAGATCAAGCCGCAGGCGCGGGTCTTGGCCGCAGATCGAGG
>JAICYF010000149.1 GCA_025934355.1 Acidothermaceae bacterium | reverse complement strand
GTGCTTGCGCTGCAGGGGATTTCTGACGCGCAGCTGCGTTGGCTATATGCCAATGCGAAAGCGGTTATTGCTGTCGCGCACGAAGATTTTGGTCTAACACCGATCGAAGGCCACATGTTCGGCACGCCGAGCATCGTGCTGCGAGCCGGTGGTTATCTCGACAGTTGTGTTGAGGGGCTGAACAGCAACTTTGTCGAGAGCGGCGACGTCAACGACCTCGTGGCGGCGATCCGGTCCTTCCGCGCTGAGGACTTTGACGCCGCGCTAATGAAGCAGCACGCACAGCGCTTCTCTCGAGCGGCCTTCGTCGCCGCGATCCGGTCGGTGGTAAGTTCGCTTCCGAACGTTGACGCTTCGCCCGCGGTTGTGCCCGAGCCGGCCGGATCGCGAGCCCGATGATGCAGACTCCAACCCCCGTGACCCACCGTGCCCAGGCGCCGAACGGCGGGCGAGTTCGTGGGCCGAGGGGGCCGCGACTGATTGCCGCGTGCGTCGCGGTCATTGTCGTCGCGGTCGGCGTAGTCGTGGGGCTGCGTGTCACCCACAAGTCGGCGACGGCACCGGCGCCGGTGAGACCGCCGACGACCAACGCGGTCAGCGCGTTGGAGTGGGCGCCACCGGCGCTGTCGCATCCGAAGACGATTGAGGTTTCGGCCCAGAACCGCGAGCTAAACCTCGACCCGCACACCGACTACCGGCTGCAAATGCCTGCGAAGCCGATCACGGTACCTGGGGGTCTGACGATCGCCGGTGGCCACAATGTGGTTTTGATCGGCGGCACGCTGCTCGTGCCTTCAGTGAAAGCTGCGCCCGACCCGCAACAGCGTAGAGGTGTGTACCTCAAGGGACAGACTGGCGTCGTCCACATCGAGGGATTGCGACTGGACGGCGATCTGAGTGAGGGCTTCGACCTAGACGAGCGACTCGGCGCGACGGTGCAAATCGAGAACGTCCAGGTGGGCATGGTGCGCGGATCGCGCGACGCGAACCATGCCGATGTCATCCAGACTTGGGCCGGCCCAGCGAAACTGTTGGTTGACGGGCTGCGCGCCAGCAGTGACTACCAGGGGCTGTTCTTGCTGCCCAACCAACATTGGGCTGACGGCCCCGCACCTCAGCTGTTCGACATCCGCCGCTCGGTCATCACGTTGACGCCTGGCGCCGGATATGGCGTGTGGGTTCCCGACTCCGCCCCTTGGTTCCACGCAGACGGATTCACGATTGTGACTGACAAATCGGACCGGGGAAAGGTGTTGTGGCCCGCGTCGCAGCTGGGGGCCGTCGCACTATCGACAAGCTCCACGAGCGCGACGAACTCCACCGCGGCGACGAGTTCCAGCAGCGCCGGCACGTTCCCCGCCGGCACACCTGGCGTCGGCTACCGGACGCCGGGTTACCACGAGGCGGCCTCATCATGACGACCGCACTCGTGTGTTCCGGTGGCGGCCACCTGAAGCAACTGTCGCGGCTGATTCCTCGCATGGAGGTCGACGGTCGACGGCTTGTCGATGACGAACTGATCTGGGTCACGTTCGACACGGGGCTCAGTCGCACCATGCTGGAGGGTCAGGACGTTCGGTTTGTCAGATACACCAAGCCACGAGACTACGTGGGCGTCGTCCGGCTAATGGGTGATGCCGAGCGTGTCATACGCGGCCGCGGCGTCGATCGGGTCGTGTCGACGGGCGCGAACTTGGCGCTGTCGTTCTTGCCGTCGACCCTGACGCGGCGCGCCGCGTTTCACTACGTTGAGAGCGCGGCTCGCGCAGAAGCGCCTTCCGCGACAGGTCGGGTGATGGTCCGCACTCCAGGTGTTCGGCGGTACGCGCAGTACCCGTGGTTTGACAAGCGCCGGTGGATGCACGTGGGAAGCGTCTTTGACAGTTTTCGCCCGGGCCCGCGTCGCGAGCGTTCTGTGAACCGCGTCGTCGTGACGGCGGGAACCACTGACTCCTACGGCTTTCGTCGGCTGTTCGCGCGCGTGGCCGAGATCCTTCCGCCGGAGGCCACGGTGCTGTGGCAGACCGGATCGACAGACGTGAGCGACTTGCCGGGCGTCGAAGCCAGGCCGCGCGTCCCCGCGGCGGAACTCGCGATGGCAATCCGCGAGGCCGACGTCGTCATTTCGCACGCGGGCGCCGGCTCCGCCCTCACGGCCCTGGAGATGGGTCAATTCCCCATCCTGGTCCCGCGTGCGGCGGCTTACGACGAGCACATTGACGACCACCAACGCCAGGTCGCGCGTGAGCTCGAGCGGCGTGGGTTGGCGGCGCATTGCCCAGTCGAACAGCTCACCATGAAGGAAGTGCTTGACGCCGCGAGCCGCACGATAGAAGTGGTGCCCGACCCCGCGCCCTTTCCGCTTGTCAGTTCGGCGACAAGGAGTGACCGGTGAGCCATCGATCAGACGTCCTCTTTCTGGCCTGGTCGCGCAACGGGGGCCGCAGCGCCGACATCGCCGGCGCGCTCGGTGGGGACGCGGTTTGTGTGTTTCCCGAGCGACTGGGCAGCCGCCGGCTGTTTCCGCTGCGTTACCTCGTCAGCGCCGCGATCACCGTCGGCGAACTTGCGAAACGGCGACCGAGGTCGGTGATTGCCACTAACCCGCCGGTGTTTCCCGGCCTGATCGCGCGCGCGTATTGTGCCGTCACGCGCGCCCGATTGGTGCTCGACAGCCACCCCACCTCGTTTGGCGCGAAAGACCACGTGACGTCTCAACGGCTGCTCGCGGTGCATCGTTGGTTGGCTCGAGGCGCTGCGGCCGTGATGGTGACGACGCGCGACTGGGTTGACGTCTTGTCGAGTTGGGGGGCGAGGGGTGTGGTGGTGCACGAGGCGCCGCCGGCGTGGGCTTCGCAAGTGCCAACGCTCGTCGGCGACAGTCGAGGTCGCGTGCTGTTCGTCGGCGTCTTCGGTGGCGATGAGCCCGTCGAGTGCGTCGTGCGCGCGGCGGCGCTTCGACCTCAGCTGACCTTCTGGATCACCGGAGACCTGCGTAGATGCCCGCCTGCGCTGCGTCAGGTTGCACCTGAGAACGTGACATTCGTCGGCTACCTTCGCGGCGAGGAGTACCGTCGCGCGGTGGCCGCGGCCGACGTGCTCGTGGCGCTGACGACGGAGCCGACGTCGATCGTCCGGGCCGGGTACGAGGCCGTCTACGCGCGGCGGCCCCTGGTGATCAGCGACTGGCCACAGGGCAGAGCGGTCTTCGCGCACGCCGTCCCGACGAAGAACGAGCCGGCTTCGTTAGCTGAGGCGCTCGACGTCGCCACGCAACCCGGAAGGCGCGAGCGGGCGCGGCTTGACGCCGCACGAGCCGAGCAGCTACAGCGGTGGAACCAGCAAGAGGAACAACTGCGCGATGCACTAGGAATTCGTCGCGCAGGCGAGGTCGACGAATCATCCGAGACGATGGCGGTGTTGTCATGACGTCCTCCTCCGGCTCCGCCGGCTTTCCGAATTCTTCAGGCTCTTTGAACGGCTCATCGTCGTTGGTGCATCGGCCCAAGGACACCACGGGCCGTGGGCGCAAGGCCGCGGCTGTCTTTGGCAGGCGCTTTCTCCCTGGTCTTTTCATCGTCGTGCTGGTGACCGCGCTTGCTGCTGCGTACGCGAGTCGCTCGCCGAAGCGATACACAGCGCAGGCGGTGCTGATCGTTCCGTCCGCTGCGGCGGGCGCGCTCCCGCCTGGGAATCCAGACGGCGCTATCAAACTCGCCAAGACCATGGCGACGCTGCTACCGGCTGACCGCGCGCTGATCGACCAAGTGGCGTCGAAGGTTGGCCTGTCGTCCGACAGCATCGACAAGCACTTCACCGTCACGAACGACGCCAGCACGGCAATCCTGCGGTTGAACTACACCGGCACGACGCCGGCGGCTACCGTCGCGGTCCTCAACGCCATCGCGTCGGCTGCGACGTCCGCGAATCCACCCGGACCGATCGACGCCGGATCGTTGCGGATCGCGCAGTTGCCGACTTCAGTCACACCGTCGGGCCATGACGCCCGAACCGCGGTGCCGATCGGCATCGCGGTCGGCATCGTCCTCGCGCTGCTGGCGGCCATCGCGCTCGAACGGGCGAATCCCCGAATCGACTCACCGATGGAGCTGGCCGAGGCGACGGGCACTCCCGTCACAAACTGGCACGGTGTGACGCCGGGCGGAGTGTCCGCCCTGGTTTCCCGATGGATGACCATGGTCGATCTTCCGCAGCCAGACATTGCTCTCGTGGGCATCGGCAGAGTGCGTCGTGACCTGCTTCTTGGTGTCGCCGATGACATCGAGACGTTGTCAAAACGCGGCCGAACGCCTGTCTCGCACGGCGCTGATCGCCGCGGCCGCGACGCGGACGCCGACCAGCGCAGCGGCGTGACGCTTCGCATCGCTGACATGTCAGACGCCGAGGCGTCTGGTGACGAGATCGTTCAGGTCAGCGACCTCGCGGTCATCGTCGTGCAGACCGGCGCGAAGGCCTCGGCAGTCTTCGCGATGCTGCGCCGTCTGGAGAACTACGGCGTGACACCGCGGTGGGCGATCATCGCGCGACCGGGAGAACTGCGGCCCGTCCATCAACGACCAGTCACGACCGCGCCAATCGGCTGAGTCTTCTCGTGCAGACGTTCCTTCCGCCACGAGTCGACCCGGTGGCCCCGCTATCGCGGCGCGCGGCTGGCCGCGTTGGCGCGCCGTCGCTCGTCACTTGGGCCGTCGTTCTCGCGGGAGCGCTCGGGTCGGCGTACCTCATCGACCGTTCGCCAATTGCCGCGGTCGGGTTCGTCATCGCGTGCGGCATCTTCCTTGGCTTCTTGCCCCGCCCGGCGGCGACCGGGGTCGCGCTAGCGGCGCTCGTGCCGATCACCTCGGGCTTGCGCCGAGGATTTCCCGTTCCCGGCCTACGGGTCTCGGAGGCGTTGATTGTCGTCGGCGCCGTCATCGTCTTGTTGCGTGTTCCAGCTGGCCGCGCGCGACCGAAGTGGACGGCGCTGGACTGGTCGGTCGCCGCATTCACGCTCGGTGGGCCGGCGATCGAACTGCTCGACGTGGTCACGAGTGGTCGCGCGCTTTCGGGATCCTCCCTGCAGACGGTCGCTGGACCAGTGCAATTTCTCTTGCTGTACCGAGTTATCGCGGTGTCGCTGACGGGCAGTGGCGCGGCGCGCAACGCGCAACGCGCCTTGCTGTTGGCTAGCTTCCCGGTGTCTTTGTTGGCGATCGCGGAGTCTCTCGGACCCGCTGCGATACACAACGTGCTGGTGTCGTGGACCGGCACGACGGTATTCAACACCAACGGCTACACGCCGGTTCCGCGCGCGGCTAGCTTGTTCCCGATCTGGCTTTCTCTTGCGGGCTATTTGCTGGTTCCGCTGCTTCTCGCTATCGCGCTCTTGATTGCCGGCGACACGGCGGTGCTTCCGCGCTGGGTGTTAATCACCGCCATCGTTTGCGGGTTTGGGGCGCTGGTGGCCAGCCTCACAATCACCGTCTTCGCGGCCGCCGTGGCTGGCGCGTTGTTCTTAGGATGGCGGTACCGCAGGCTGTTTCGGACGGTGGCCGTGACCTGCGCGGTCGGTGTCGCAGCCGCCCTGCCATTCGGCGCGCTGCTGATGCAGCGGGCGACGGCGCAGCATCAGTCGACAACGCAGACCGGTAATCCGTATGTGCCGCAGACAATTGCGTACCGGGTGCAGATTTGGCAAGACCAGTATCTCCCGGCACTTCACGGTCACTGGGCGACCGGCTATGGCCCGACCTACCCGCCTAACATCACCTGGGCGCATACCGAGTCGGGCTACATCACTCTGCTGTTGCGCGGCGGCATCCCGTATCTCGCAATCACCGCTGTGATGCTTTGGTTCGTCATCAGCAACGCGAGCTTCGGCGCCTTGGTCGCCACCACGCCCGAGCGGCGGGCGTTGTGCGAGGCGGCGATGGCCCTTGCCCTGCTTCAGCCGCTGATCAACCTGACATTTCCGTATCTGACCGACGGCGGTCTGCCCCAACCATTGTGGGTCGTCATTGGCTTGCTGGCTGCGGGCAACGCAGCCCCGTCGCAAGCATTGGCGAAATCTGCCTTCGACGAAAACGCTGTCTATCGGCGGGAGGCACTGGCCTGATGAAGCGTGAAGTTCTCATCACTGCGGCGTTGGCCTGCTTGGCCTTAACTGCCAGCTCTTGCGCAGCCCCCAGGTCGATTTCAGTGCGCGCACTGGTGCCGAGTAGCGCGACGCCGTCCCCCGCCGCCGGGCCCGCAACGCCCGGTCGGTCAACCAACAGCAACAACGTGCTGATTCTGTCGGGCGGCTACGAGCGGTCGTACCGGGTGCATGTCCCGCTCACGGCACCCACCGGCCCGCGGCCGCTCATCATCGCCTTGCACGGCGGGGGCGGCACGCCGACCGGGATGGAGTTCGGCATCGGCCTCGACAGCGCGGCCGACCGGGCTGGAATCTTCGTCGTCTATCCCGAAGGCATCGGCGGATTCTGGAACAACGGCAGGCCCGCCAGCGTGGTGCACAGCGGAGGAGTGAACGATTACCAGTTCGTGCTCGACGTGCTCGCCGACGCCGAACGACGAAACGACGTCGATCACAACCGGGTCTTCATTGCCGGGCAAGGCGATGGCGCCGCGTTGGCGTTACAAGTGGCTGCCCGCTACCCCGGCATCTTCGCCGGCGTGGTGGCGGTCTCGGGCCAGTTCATTCTCGCGCCGGGCGTGCCGATGCCCACGGTCCCAATGTCGGTCATCTTCATCCATGGCACCGAGGATCCGTACTATCCCGTCGCTGGACTTCCCGATCCGAAGCAGGGGCCGATCGACTCGTTGGCGCACACCGTCAGCACATACGTCGCACTCGACCACGTCGGCGCCCCGACCACGACGCAACTGCCCGATCGCGCCCCGCTCGACGCGACGACGATCAGCGAGACCAGCTGGGCGCCCGGACCGGGCGGTTACACCGTCACGCTCTACACCGTGCAGGGCGGCGGGTCGCCATGGCCGGGTGGCACCGTCGACACGCGCGACTTGGTGGCCAACGGACGAACCAGCCAGAGCATCGACGGCAGCGGTGTTGTTGAGCACTTCGCCCTCGACACGAAACGTGCGACCCCAGCGTCGCCGATCCCCGCGATGACGCCGGAGTCGACCACCTATCCAAATTCTTGATGGCTGGTATGCAGCGCAGTTAGCGGTAGGTGGCGCCTGCGGTGTTGGCGGTGGTTGTGGGTTGGGTGGTGGGGGTGACGTTGGCCCAGACGGGGTTGTTCTTGGGCCACAGGTAGGAGTTGCGGTCGGTGGTGGTGTGGTTGCCGGGTTTGACTTGGATGTTGC
>JAICYF010000306.1 GCA_025934355.1 Acidothermaceae bacterium | reverse complement strand
TGGCGCCGGTCGTGCGGACGAATTCGAGCTGCTTGAACACCGACCAGCGCGTGAACTGCACGTCGCCCATCACGTCCCAGCGCTCGTTCAGCCGGTGGAACACCGACAGGTTCGCGATGTCGGGCAGCTTGATGTCGGCGGTCACGCCGCCGTTCGGCAACGCGGCATTCACGTTCGTCGCGAGCAATCCGACGACCGGCGCGAGCTGGGCGGGCAGCGTCGGCAGTGCCGGATTGTCGAAGCTCACGTTGCCACTGACCTTGTACTTGATCGACGAGCGATACTGCGCACCGATGCGGGTCTGCGGCGTCGCGTCCCACAGGAATCCGATGTTCCATCCCCACGTGCTGTCGTCGCCGTCGACCTTGACCTTCGACTCGAGCCCGGGAGTAAGACCAACGATCTGCGGCACGAGTGCCGGCGGAATGAGCCCGCCTGCGGCAGCCTGGCCGGCTGCCTGCGCGAGGCCGGCGCTGTAGTCGACGTGGCTCGTGAGGTCCGCATCGATGCGTTGCCAGTTGACGCCGAGGCCGACCGCGAACGTGTCGGTGACCCGCCACGATGCCGACGGGTTGACGTTGATCGTCTTGATCTCCGACTTGACCGCCTGGAAGCGCCCGAGCCAGTTGTCGTCGTATTCGGTGACGAGGCCGTACGGCGCATTGATGCCGACGCCGACCGACCATTGCGCATTGAGCGGCATCACCGCGTAGAGATTCGGCACGACGTTCACGCTGCCCGCATCGCCGCCCGTTCCGCCGAGCGGTTGAAATGCGGCGGGCGTCGAGCCTTCGTCGTGGAACTTGAACGACGGCGTGATCAGGTGGACCGCCAGCGCGACCTGCGGCGATGCGAGGCGCGACATCCCCGCGGGATTCGACCACACCGTGCTCGCATCTTCCGCCCCCGCCGCGCCGCCGGCGAACGCATTGCCCATCGCGCTGCCCGAGTTCTCCTGCAATGCGAAGCCGGCGCCGAATGCGTGGCCCGCGGAGAGCGCGACCGCGAGGCTGCCCACCGCGACCGCGACATTCGTGCGCCTGACCCGTGCGGATTTCATCGTGGCCCTTCCCCCCATGTGAAAAGACGCGAATCAAGCGATCGCGCCGTTCATCGAATGAGACCTGACGACTATACAGCCCGAGCGTTATGCAAGCATCGTTCCCACCCGTTGAAGCGGGTCGGCGAAATCGGCGTGTGGCGCGGGTGCGACAGCGATGCCGCGTGCGCATCATGCATCGAGCGACGGCAATTCGCGCGGCCGCCGATCGGGGCCGACGGCGACGTACGTGAGGCTCGCCTCGGTAACCTTGACGGTGATCTCCTCGTCGGGATTGCGCTGCGCGTACACCTCGACCGAGACGGTGATCGACGTGCGGCCCGTCTTCTCGATCGACGCGAAGAACGACACGACGTCGCCGATCAAAACCGGTTGCTTGAACAGGAACGAGTTGACCGCGACGGTTGCGACACGGCCGCGCGCCCGCCTCGATGCCGGAATCGAGCCCGCGAGGTCGGCCTGCGACATGATCCAGCCGCCGAAAATATCGCCATGGAAATTCGCGTCGGCCGGCATCGGCGTCACGCGCAGTGTCGGCATGCCGGGCGGCAGTTTTACGTGGCGTTCGTCCATGTGTCTCCCAAAGGTCAAGCCGGGTCCTTCGCCTCGTCGCGCAGTTCGCGGCGGAGGATCTTGCCGACGTTCGACTTCGGCAGCTCGTCGCGGAATTCCACTTCGCGCGGACACTTGTAACCGGCAAGGTGCTCGCGGCAATGCATCAGCAGCGCATGCGCGGTGAGGCGCGCGTCCTTCGAAACGACGAAG
>JAICYF010000187.1 GCA_025934355.1 Acidothermaceae bacterium | reverse complement strand
GCGAAGGCCGCCCACGAGAACTTCCCGGTCGGTCCGGGCTTCCTGCCCGGGCGGCTGCGCCGCGATCTGCTAGCCATCTACGGGTACGCGCGCTTCGTCGACGACATCGGCGACGAGACACAGGCGAGCGTCAGCGAGCGGCTCGCGATGCTCGACCTGGTCGACGCCGACGTCACCCGGGCGCTCGCCGGCCAACCGCCGTCGTTGCCGCCGGTGCAGGCGCTGGTCGAGCCGGTGCGCGCGGGCCGGATGACCGAAGAGCCGCTGCGACGGCTGGTGGACGCGAACCGCCTCGACCAGCGCGTGAGCGCGTACCAGGACTTCGAGGAGTTGCGGCACTACTGCACCCTGTCGGCCGACCCGGTCGGCCGCCTCGTGCTGTCGTGCGTGGGCATGGCGACGCCCGAGCGGGTCGCGCTTTCCGACCAGGTCTGCACCGGCCTGCAGTTGATCGAGCATTGGCAAGACGTCGCAGAGGACCATCGACGCGGGCGCGTTTACCTGCCGCAAGACGACATGCGCCGCTTCGGCGTTACCGAAGCTGACCTCGCGCTCCCCCACGCGAGTCCCGCGCTGCGCGCGTTGCTCGCGTTCGAGGCGGCTCGCGCCGGGAAGCTGCTCGACGCCGGTGTGCCCTTGGTTGCCTCGATGCGGGGCGCGGCGAAGATCGCCGTCGCCGGGTTCGTCGCCGGTGGACGCGCGGCGCTGCACGCGATCACCGTCGCCGACTTCGACGTGCTTCCGGGCGCCCCGAAGCCGACGAAGCCGCGCACCGCGCGCGAGGCGATCGGTGTCCTCTTAACAGGGAAGGCATCGTGTTAACAGGGAAGGCATCGTGACTGCCGAATCAGCCCAGATCGCCGCCGCATACGCCGAATGCGAACGAATCATGGTGTCGGCGGCGAAGAACTTCTCCTATGGCATTCGACTACTCGCCCCGGAGAAGCGCGGCGCGCTTGCCGCCGTCTACGCGCTTGCGCGGCGGATCGACGACATCGGCGACGGCGACCTGCCGGCCGACGAGAAGCTGCGGCTGCTCGATGAGGCGCGTCGCGACATCAAGGCGATCGGCGGCCCAACCACCGACCCGGTGCTCGTCGCGCTAGGTGACGCCGCCGCCCGGCTGCCGATTCCCACGACCGCGTTTCTCGAGCTGGTCGAGGGCTGCGAGCTGGACGTGCGCGGAGCGCGTTACGAGTCATTCCCTGACCTCTTGCATTACTGCCGTTGCGTGGCCGGCTCGATCGGACGGTTGTCGACCGGCGTGTTCGAGGCGACCGACCCGTCAGCGGCCGAGCCGCTCGCGGACTCGCTCGGGGTCGCGCTCCAATTGACCAACATCTTGCGCGACATCCGCGAAGACCTCGGTAACGGGCGGGTGTACTTGCCGCAAGACGAGCTTGCCGCGGCAGGGGTCGTGCTTCGGCTCGACGCACACGGCAACGTGGCCGACGACGACGGGCGGGTTGCCGCGTTGGTCCGCGATCAGGCCGCCCGCGCGGAGAAGTGGTATCGCGACGGCCTGCGGTTACTGCCATTGCTCGACCATCGCAGCGCCGCGTCCTGCGCCGCGATGGCCGGCATCTACCACCGGCTGCTGTCTCGGATCGAACGCGAGCCGGAGGCGGTGCTAAGCCGGCGAGTCTCCTTGCCAGCATGGGAAAAGGTGTATCTCGCGGCGCGCAGCCTGATTGGCGCGCGGTGATGAGCTCCGATCATCGGGTCGTCGTCATCGGCGGTGGTCTCGCTGGCCTGGCGGCGGCGATCGCAGCGGCGGACGACGGGTGGCAGGTCGTCCTGCTTGAGTCACGACCTCGGTTAGGCGGTGCGACGCACTCGTTCACCCGAGACTTCGAAGGCGGCAAGCTGGTAGTCGACAACGGGCAGCACGTGTTCTTGCGCTGCTGCACCGCATACCGTGAATTCCTTCGCCGGCTTGGCGTCGAGGAAGACGCCTACCTCCAATCCAAGCTCGACGTGCCCATCGCCGATCCCATCACCGGCAAACGGGCTCGGCTAAAGCGCGACCGCCTGCCCGCGCCGCTGCATCTTTCGCGAACGCTTGCCACCTACGGGGTCTTGTCGCCGGTTGACCGTGCCCGCGCTATCTGGGGCGCGCTCGCACTGAAGTTCGTAGACCGCGAAGCGGCGTCGTCCGATCAAAAAAGCTTTGGCGACTGGCTTCGCGCCCATGGCCAGAACAAAGCGACCATCGAAAGGCTCTTCGACATCTTCACCGTCGCGACGCTCAACGCGCACGCCGACGAGGCGTCGTTTCGGCTCGGCGCGATGGTGTTCCAAGACGGCCTGCTGCGCGACGCGGGCGCATGCGACATCGGATACTCGCGGGTTCCGCTCGGTGACTTGCACGGCGCGGCCGCCGGGCGGGCGCTCGCCGCCGCGCAGGCGGATGTGCGGCTGCGCACCCGCGTGCGCTCGATCGACCGCACCGACAACGAGTGGCGGGTGCACACCGACACCGAGACGATCGTCGCCGACGCGGTCGTTCTCGCCACACCGCACGACGTCGCGGCCGACCTGTTGCCGCGCGACCTGGTTGGCGCCGAGGTCGCCGACGCGCCGCGACGGCTCGCGAGCTCGCCGATTCTCAACGTGCACGTCGTGTATGACCGCGTGGTGCTCGCGGCGCCGTTCGTCGCGGCCATCGAGTCGCCGGTGCAGTTCGTGTTCGACCGCACGCGCGCGTCGGGGTTGCGCGGTGGCGGGCAGTACATCGCCGTGTCGGTGTCTGCCGCTGACGCGTGGATCGACCAGCCGGTGGCGCGCTTGCGCGACGTGTTCGTTCCCGAGCTGGCTCGAGTGCTGCCCGCGACGCGGAACGCGGTGATTCGGGACTTTTTCGTCACCCGCGAGCGCACCGCCACATTTCGGCCCGCACCGGGCAGCGGATCATATCGGCTCCCGACACAAACACCGGCCGACGGACTTTTCCTCGCGGGCGCATGGACCGACACCGGCTGGCCCGCCACCATGGAAGGTGCGGTCCGCAGCGGGGTCGCCGCCGTGGAGCAGCTGAGGCAACGCAGGCAACTCACGCAGCCAAGGCAACTTGAGCGGCCGTCCGGTGGATCTTTCGGAATCAGTTCGCCGCAGGCCAGGTTGACGCGGCACGATGACGGCAACGAATTGGTAAGCAAGTCGGTAAGACAGCGGGCGGCTCGCGATGGCGAGTCCGCCGAGGAGGCGCTTGCATGACCGCGGCAAGTGTGAGCAACGCACCTGCGGCGTCGCCGGACGCTCCGGCAGCGCTGGCTGAGGTGCGCGACCTGGTCGACGCGCCGATGCGCGCCGCCGTCGGCCGGCTCGCTCCTTCTGTGCGCCAAGTCGCCGCTTATCACTTCGGTTGGGTTGACGCCGACGGCTTGCCGCGGGCGGCGAACAGCGGCAAGGCGGTGCGCCCCGCCCTCGCCGTGCTCGCCGCGCAATCGGTGGGATCGCCCGCCGAGGTCGGCATTCCCGGCGCTCTGGCGGTGGAGTTGGTGCACAACTTCTCGTTGTTGCACGACGACGTCATGGACAGAGACGAGGAGCGTCGTCACCGACCTACTGCCTGGACCGTCTTTGGCAGCTCGGCCGCGATCCTCGCTGGCGACGCGCTGCTTGCGCTCGCGTTCGAAGTTTTGCTTGACGTCGACGACGCCGCCGGTCGGGCCGCGCAGGCGAACCTCGCCACAGCGACCCAAGAGCTCATCATCGGCCAGGTCGAAGACCTCGACTTCGAACGCCGCCTCGACGTCGGCGTCGATGAGTGCTTGCGAATGGCGGGCGGCAAGACTGCGGCGCTGATGGCATGCGCCGCCTCGATCGGCGCCCAACTCGCCGCCGCGCCCGTCGAGGTTGTCGCGGCGCTGCAGGCCTACGGGCACGAGCTCGGTCTGGCGTTTCAACTCGTCGACGACCTGCTCGGCATTTGGGGTGCGACGAAGACTACCGGCAAACCGGTGGGCGCCGACTTGCGCGCGCGCAAGAAGAGTCTGCCGGTCGTCGCGGCGATGGCGTCGGGGACGTCGGCTGGCGCGGAGTTGCGCACGCTGTATGAGTCCGGTGAGCTGCACACCGAGGCCGCCGACGCGATTGTCAGCCATGCCGCCCACCTCGTGGAGGCTGCCGGCGGCCGGGCTTGGGTGAGCGACGAGGCTGAGCGCCGGCTCAACGCCGCGCTCGCCGCGCTCGATGCGGGGGGCCTGCGCCCGGGGCCGCGTGACGCGCTCGCCGACGTGGCCCGGTTCGTCACCGCGAGGGACCGCTGACATGACCCTCGCCGCCGACCGCCCCGACCGAACGTCGTCCGACCCCGCGGTTCGGGTTCGCGACGCGCTCGCGAACGCGCGCGACCACCTGCTTGGGCTGCAAGACCCGAGCGGATGGTGGAAAGGCGAGCTCGAGACCAACGTCACGATCGAGGCCGAAGATTTGCTGCTGCGGGAGTTTCTGCACATCAGCGACGAGGAGACGACGCAAGCCACCGCGCGTTGGATCCGCGCGCAGCAGCGGACCGACGGCACCTGGGCGACATTCTTTGCCGGGCCGCCAGACCTCTCGGCCACCGTCGAGGCCTATGTGGCGCTGAAGTTGGCGGGTGACGATCCCGCTTCGCCGCACATGGTCAAGGCCGCGCAGTACATCCGCGACTGCGGCGGGGTTGAACGCAGCCGCGTGTTCACCCGGATTTGGCTGGCGCTCTTCGGACTTTGGTCGTGGGACGACCTGCCCACGATGCCCCCCGAGATGATTTTCCTGCCGTCGTGGTTCCCGCTCAACATCTACGACTGGGCCTGCTGGGCACGGCAGACCGTCGTCCCGCTGACCATCGTCGGAACCATCCGGCCGTGCCGCCCGATCGGGATCGGCATCGACGAGTTGCGCACCGGCCTTGGCCCCGAGCCGCTGTCACCGGTGTGGACCGTGGCGGGCGCTTTCCAGCGACTCGACAAGGCGCTGCACCGCTATTCGCGGTTTGCCCGCCGCGGGCCGGCCCGGGCACTGCGCTCGCTCGCGATGCGCCGCGGCGCCGAGTGGATCGTCGCCCGGCAAGAAGCTGATGGCTCCTGGGGCGGTATCCAGCCTCCGTGGGTCTACTCGATCATGGCGCTGCACCTGCTCGGATACCCCCTGCACCACCCTGTGCTTCGCAAGGGCCTCGACGGTTTGGACGGCTTCACGGTCCGCGAGCAGGGGCCGGACGGAAAGATGTGGCGTCGGCTCGAGGCATGCCAGTCGCCGGTGTGGGACACCGCGCTCGCGGTCATCGCGCTGGCCGACGCCGGCCTGCCGCCCGATCACCCGGCTTTGGTCAAAGCGGCCGACTGGCTGGTCGACGAGGAGATCACCGTGCGCGGCGACTGGGCGGTGAAGCGGCCGCAACTGATGCCCGGCGGATGGGCGTTCGAGTTCGACAACGACGGCTACCCCGACACCGACGACACCGCCGAGGTGGTGTT
>JAICYF010000250.1 GCA_025934355.1 Acidothermaceae bacterium | reverse complement strand
TCCGACGAAGCTTCTTCTGACAAGCTGACAACGTCGGTCGCGAGGTGCAGCGCGCGGTCGGCGATCGGCGCCACCAGCGCGGCGCGATACGTCCCTGCGTGCCGCCGCCGCACGGCCGCGGAGACAAGGTCTGGCGAGATGCGCGGCGTCCATTCGCGAGCTTCGGAGCCGACGCTCGGCCACGACGCGTCGTCAGGTGCGCCCGGCTGGGCCTTCGCCGACTTATCTGAGCGCATGCTCAGAGCGTACTCTCAGATATTGCATAACTGAGACTAAGGCTGGTCGTAGTCTCAGATAGAACGGCAACGGCCACCTCTGCGGTCAGCCGCTGGGCTTCGGGCAGCTGATCTTCGGGTTGACGCCGAGGTAGTTGAGCGGGCCGGCCAGGATCGTGACGACGGTGGTGCCGGCCTTGGCGCAGGTCTTGGGCGTGCCGCTGAAGTAGTGCCGTTGAGCGGCGGCGAGGGCGCCGATGAGCAGCCAAACAACCAGGACGATCGAGCCGATTCCGGAACGGGCCCGGACCACGGATGCCTCCCAACTGAGCACTCGGCATGCGCACAACCAGGTGATGGTTTTCCCGCTCGTCCGGCGCGCCATGCGGGCGAATCTCCCCAAGTCGCCGAATCGTTCGCGGTCACCGCAGCTCAACTGCGGCATACTCACGGGCATGGAATCGGGGTCGCGTTTGGTGCAGACCGCTAGCGAGGGCTGTTACGAGGCATCCCGCGCGGCGGCGCTGTCAGGCGTGCCGATCAGCACCGTGTATTACTGGGCGCGCACAGGCATCGTTGTGCCTTCCGTTTCGCCCGTGCGCGAGAAGTTGTGGTCATACGCCGACCTAATGGCGTTGCGGGTCGTCTCGTGGTTGCGTCATCCAAAAGAGTCGGACGACGGTTCGCTGCCCGCGAGCCCCATGCCGCAGGTGCGGCGGGCTCTGGCTGAGGTCGAGAGACGCGGGCTGCAGTTGTGGGAGCCAGACGCGGTGACGCAGTCTCCGCTGTTGGTCGACCGTCGTGGCCGAGTGCACCTTCGCGCTGGCGGCCAGATCACCGACCTTCGGGGGCAGTTGGTGCTTGCTGAAGACCTGCTGGATCTGCTAGCACCTTTTGCTGTGGCGGGCGGAAACGGCCCAGACCTCATCGCACCCCGTGAACGACTACGCATCGTGCCCGCGCGAGTCGCCGGTGAGCCACACGTGGCCGGAAGCCGACTCACCACCTTGACCCTCGCCGCGCTCGCATCACGTGGAATGAGTCACCAAGACATCGCGGGCATGTACGAGATCGACGTCGAGGCGGTCGATGAGGCGGTCGATCTCGAGCGCCAGCTCAACACCGCTAGCGTCGCGGCCTGAGCCGTGCCTGGCGTGCTGCGTCTCGCCCTTGACCAGAACTTTCCGCTAAGCGTCCTCGATCAAGTGGGGCAGTTCCTCCCAAGCTCATTGGAACTGACGTCATTGCAACGCATTGACCATCGGCTCACGACGCTCGACGATCGGCCACTGATCATCGCCTTGACGCAGCTTGGCTGGAACGGACTAATCACCAACAATTACAAGATGCTGTACGAGCCGCACGAGGTCGCGGCAGTCATCGAGACGAAGGCTGTCGTCGTGCAGTTCAAGGCCTCGGACACGACCCGCTGCGCGGCGCGGGCGCGGTGCTACTTGAGCTGCCCGGGCTCGAGCGTCGTCTGCTCGCAGACCAGTCCGGCGTGTTTCTCTTGCACTACGACCGGCGACAGGCCAAACGTGCGTGGGACTACCTGAAGGATGCGGCCGGGAAGCGCCAGCAGGACGCGACAATGCTGTGGCGGAAGCACCGACCCACCCGAGCCGAACTCGAACAACGCACGTGGTGAGCCCGCCCGCCGCGGCGATGTGAAGGAGCGTTCGGCGTCGAACCGACGCCCTTAGTCTCAGATGTTTGATAACTGAGACTAAGGACCATGCTTGCTCTCTGATAGCGGCACCCGGTCTGGCGCGGACGACGAGACCTTGCCGTCCAATCACAGCGATACCGGTTATGACGAGTGACCGGCGTTGCCAATCGTGAGTTGGCGGCGGTGGTGGTCAAAGTGCTGCGTCGGGTACTGATAGAGGTCCTGGCGGGTCATCCGTGGTTTGAAGTACGGATCCCAACGCGTCGGAAAAACCATGTCGCGGCGAAGGCTGGTGTCGGTCTCGGCATCGAGCGACCGCTGCAGTGAGCCGATTACTCGGTCTGACCAACGGGCGATGCGGTCGAGGCTCAGCACCCGGCTACCGAACCGCGAGCCCCAATAATTGACGGCGTTGAACGGCCGAGTCGCGGCGTCGAGAGCGGCCGCGAACCCTCGTTGCACTCGCTCGGGCGTTCTGCTCATAACCGCGAACAGATAGCGAAGGTTTCGCGTGATGAGGTAGCCGAACATCATGTGGAAAAGCAGTTCGCGGTTGGTCCACCGCGTGCCGTTCGACCTGCGTTCAAGCTCGGCCGGCGTGCTGTTCACGATGAGCGCGCGGAATTCAGTGCGCGCCCGATCGAGTTCGTCGCGGACGTCGCCTCGGCCCGGTGACTGGCTCACCGGTTCATCATCCTCCGGCCACTAAGTGTCGACGTGCAACGACTTAGCTGGGTCGCGCGTCTGCTCCTTGTCGCAGTCGAACGGAAACGGGGGAATCCCGCGCATGGGTCGGGCTTCAAGACGAAAGGTCGCGCTCCTACTGGCGGCCTGCTCGCTCTCGCTGACCGCCTGCGGCGGCAGCAGCAAGCACGCGTCGTCCGGGACGACGGCGCCGTCAGGCAGCAGCGCGCCGACGTCACCGCCGAGTTCGCCTGCGGTCGCGCCGAGCAACCCCACCGCAAGCGCAGCATCGAGTGCGGCACCAAGCTCAGCCGCCCCCACGTCGTCCGATGTGCACATCACCGTGACGAAGACGCAGGTGCCGATCCCGAACGGCGGTGGCGCGAAGGCCACGATCGACCAGCCCACGGTGGTCGGGCTCGGCGCAGCAATCACCGACGCGATCCGTCGCGCCGAGGACGACGACCTCGCGGCGTTCGGCGCGCAGCTTCCGCGGTTGGGTTGCGTGGGCACCAGTTGCAAGAACTGCTCGCCTGCGTGCTCGACGCCGATCTTCAACGCGAAGTGGACGAGCGGTCGCGCGGATTCAACAATTGTCTCCGGCCGGTGGACCTTCACCACCTACTACCCCGGCGGCGCGCACCCCTACGACGCGTATCAGTCGGTGATTGTCGACGCGCGCACCGGCGAACCGATCGACCCGTGGGCGCTGTTCGCCAACAACAGCCTCACCCCGCTATCGGACGCCGCGAAACCGCTGCTGATGAACGCGGTCAACGCGCGATCCGGGTGCGAGGTCAGTAGCAGCGCGTTCGCCAAGGAAGCTTTCGACGACGGCATTGCGCCGAAACCCGTTAACTACCAGGCAGTTTCGGTCGTCGCGTCAGGG
>JAICYF010000146.1 GCA_025934355.1 Acidothermaceae bacterium | reverse complement strand
CCTTGCGGCAGGTACACCGGTTTGCCGACCGGCAACTTCAGCACGTAGTCCTGGCTCGTCGACAGCTTCAACGAACCGGTGCCGTCAGCCAACTGCATCACCACCGGCGACGACAACGCCGGCGCCGACCACGCCAAACCCGAGGTCGTCGGCGATCCTGACGATGTCGCTGCGCTCGCCTGAGTGGTCAACGCCAATGCCATGCCGACCGGCACACACACCGCGATCGCTGTCAGCGCCGCCGCCGTCGAAGTCTTCTTCAGCGCTTGGCGGGTCTTGCGTGTCATCCGTCCTCCTGATGTGCCGTCCGCCATTTGGGCGGACGGTTATCCATCGGATGGGCGAATCGCACTTTTGAGGGCAAGGCGAGATCGACATCGATTCACGCGGAGAATTCGCTGCGAGCTAAGTTGATCACCGCGATTTTGTGCGGCAGATCACCCCGAACTACTAGCCAACGACGTGTTCGAGTGTCATGCGCCACAGCCGGAACGGCCTACCTGTACGGAAAATCGACCTCGCGAGGTCGACGCGACCGTCGTCAGGATCGGATTCTCCGGGCGGCGCAAGTCGCGTGAAGACTTGTAACGAATAACGCGCCCAGGTGGCGAGCAGAAGCAAATCTAGCCACTTTGGGTCAACATTCTGGCCCGCAAGGTGGGTCCGTAATGACTGTCTGCCAAGGCCATCAGGACTAAGAAAGCGCTGACCGTAGCTGGCCGCCTCGGCTTCGACTCCATGCGCGCGGTCGCGGGCGAAGCCGAGGAAGGCAAGGAAGACGGCGGCGTCCGCTCCCGGCAGGCCGGCCACTCGTCCTGTCTCCCAATCCACCACACCAAGCCGGCCGCGTGACGACAGCACGTTCGGATGACTCAGGTCGCCGTGTTCGAGCGGCATCGGCAAGGCGACCGTGGTGAGCTCCCGTAGAAATCGAACGGTGGCTGAGAACATGCGCCGCTCGGCGGGGGTCGCGGGAAGCTTCTTCGTCGCCACGCGCAGCGGTGAGAGCAACTGATCTTCGAACCAGCGCGTCGAGTTCGTCGATCCGGTTATCGGCATAGCCCTTAACCAGCGTTCGACGCTCGCCCAGCTGCGTTCAGGCGCCTTCCGAGCCCGCCGGTGAGTGAGGATCTCGCCATTGATGGCCGTCTCGATCAGCATCCAGTGCTCGTGGTGTTGTACGAACGCGAGCGGGCGTGGCGCGGTGCGCGCGTCGCCGGAAAGGCTCGCCAACTTTTGCAGAACCTCGAACTCGGTCGCCAGCGTCGACCTGTCGTTGGGTCGACGGACGATCTTTCCAACGACTCGTGGCCTTGCAGACGAGTCGAGCAGCAACGCGATCACGTGCCGTGAGTCCTCATACCGAGGCGTGACGAGCAGCGATCCCGCGGGCCGGAACTCGCGCAGCATCACCGGGGCCGTCGAGAGGTCGGCGACCCGCAGGTAGTCCTCGAGCAGGTTCATCTCGGAGTCCTGGCCAAGATCACGCCTTCGCGGCACACGACCTCGACGAACCCGATCCGGGTGAACGCAAGGGCCACCCGTGCGCGCACGACACCGGAGAGACTGGCGGGCGATGTCCGCAATAGCTGCCGGACCGCAAATCGGTCGGTCACGAGCGCGTAGCCACGCGGCGAGCTCAAACTTGGCGCGGCCCAGGCCGCGGCCTCGAGTTGCCAACCACGCGAGCGCAGCTCACGGCAGCGTGTCGTCCAGGGTCGGAATGACCGTGGGCTTGTCGATGTGGTGGCCGCACGGGGGACCGCGATCCGCACCAGCGTCCCTGGCGGGACGTCTCGCTCGATGGACTCCAGGTCCAGTGTGCATGCGTCGGCGAACACCAGGTCGACGTCGGCGTCACTCGTTGTCGTGCTGGTCAAGCCAATGGTTTCTACCGAGGCCTGCTCGTGTTCGCAGCCGACGGTGAGCAAAACCCGGGAGAAATCGGGACTTGGCAACAGAAATCGCCAATCAACGTCATGCCATGCGGCCAACGCGTCGACCGGCGGACCGCCGTCTTCTGTCGATTCTGCTCTCGAAGCACCCGACCGCTCGAGCTGCCGCGGCGTTGGCAGCATTCGTCGCAGCCCGTGCAGCGTCAGCTCAACGCGGCGCAGCATCGGAGCCGCAAAGGGAAAAACCTCTCCGACGTCGAGTACTGACCGCATGCACAGGAACAATACGACGGAGACGGCGAGCGAGATACCGATAGCCGCCGCGAGATGCGGAGTGAACAGCAGGTGCGGGGCGGCGGCCACGGCGATGAGCGCGGGCGCCAACGTCCACAGCCGTAGGGCGTCGTGGTGTGTGCTCTGCACCGGGGTCGAGCGCAACGCTCGCTGCTTTAGGAATTGCGGGATGACCACCGCGAGCGCGACCGCGATCGCGGCGCCGATTCCGTGATACCGGGGAATCAGGGCAACGCTCGCAATAGGGGCAATCGCGAGGCCGGTCAGGTTCGAGATCGTGAGCGCCCGTAACTGCCCGGCCACTTGAAGCACGGAACCGTTCAGGCCAAAGGTGGCGCTTAGGTAGAAGGCGATTCCGAGGATTGTCAGCATTGGCGCGGCGGAACCGTAGCGCGCCCCGAACAAGGTCGTTGCCACCGGCTTCGGAAAGTCGATGAGCAACACCGCGACGGGAAACGCGATGGTGGCCACCCACGTCGCGGTCGACCAGTAGCGGTCACGCAGCGCGCCGCCGTCGTTCCGCGCAACGAGGCGTGCCGCCTGCGGAGTGAACAACGTGCTGAAGACGGTGGGAATCACCAGGACAAGCGCGGCGATTGGTTGCACTGCCCGAAGCTCCGCGACGTCGCTTGCGGAAGCAATTTTACCGAGAAGAACCGCGGGAAGGGATGTGGTCGCGCTGTACGCGAGCGCCGCGACGAGTAGTGGCAGCGCGTATAGGAGCAATGGCTTCCCTGGCCACGCGATGTGGCGGCGTCCGTCGGCGTCGGCTGGCACGACGGACCGTAATAGTCGTAGTACGAGATAGCTGTAGAGTACGGTGCCGCAGGCGCCGGCTGCCAGGTAGCCGACCGCCAGTGCGGTGACCGACAGTTTCAGCACGACCAGCAACAGGACGACGAACAGTCGGAGGGCTGGGTCGAGCACGTAGCGCCGGAAGAACACCGCTTTTGGACGTGCGAACACGGCGAAGACGTTCAACACCATCGCGTCGAGAGCGGCAAGCGGCGCCGCACAGACGAGTAACAGGACGATCGTCGGCCCGTGGCTCCCGGAGAGGCCGATGAGCCCGCGTCCGGCCCAGACCAAGACGATGGCCGCGCCACCGGTCGAGACAATGACCGATGCCTCGGTCGCCACTACCCCGAGCAGGCGGTGATGGTCGCCATGCTCGTCATAGAGAGCGAGAAAACGAGTGTCGGCTCGGTCGAGACCTAGGGGCAGCACTGATTGCACGAGTGCCGAAAGTGCCAAACCGTAGGCAAATACTCCGTACGAGGACTTGCCCAGGTACCGGACGACGAGCACTTGCGTGAGCATCGCCAGTGCCATCGCCATCAGGCGACCGATCAACAACATCGAGGAACCGCGTAAAACCGCCGCCTGGCGAAAGTCCGGCCGAGCGTCGAGTCTTGCGGCCGATGCGGAAGTCATGCAGCCGTGAGTGCCTTCCAGATCCGGGCCACCGCAGCGGCCAAGACTTGATCCCGCGGCAACGTCGCGTCGATGACATGCGCCTGTGGCAGTCGCGTCACCAATGCTAAGTAGTGCTGTCGTCGTTCTTCGAGCAACTGCGCATCGTGTTCGTTCTTCCGCGCGAACATCACAGCTCCCGGTGCGTCGAGCAGCAAAACGAGATCCGGCGGCGGGCAAGACCGCTCAAGCAACCAATAACTAAGCCTGGTCCGCAGTCCTCGGGTACCCGGGCGGAGCGTCGCGTCGAACACGTAACGATCGAAAACAACGACGTGCCCGCGGGATCGGTGGTAGCGAGCTCGGGTCGAGCGCCACCACAGACGACACAACCGCAGCAGTAATCCGGCGCCGGGAATGCGTCGCCACGCCAGTTGTCGCGCGTCATTTCTGAACACGCCCATGTAGATGAGGTGCACAGGCAACGGAAGCGCCTCGCGAATTCCCGCGGCGAGCGTCGACTTGCCAGCGCCGTCGGGACCGAGCAAGGCGATCGTGCACCCAGTGGTGCGGCCTTTGCGAGCCGCGACGCGGTGGGGCGAGCGATCAGCCCAACGCGCCATCAGCCGGTTAGCTCGAGCGACGGTTGGAGCACGTTCGCCGCGGACGACGTGAGCGAGCGCGATTGCCGAGGTCACGTTGCCGTCGCGCAGCGTGTCAACGATGCGTTGACTCACGTCATCGCGCGCCCGTGCGTTCATCGCACGCGCCATTGGGCTGTGCGACTCCGTAGGCGCGGTCACTGGCATCTTGATCCGGTCGGGGCTCTCGGCGCCCTCGGCCGCCTCGGCGCGCATCGCCCAATGCAGCCACCCGGCCCAGGCGCGGTCTTCGGGGCACAGTTGTCGCACCCCGTCGCCGTCCGGCTTCGATCGATCGACGAGTTGCGCCGCGAGACGTCTGCCCCCGAGCCAAGTGCCGCGAAGGACGACGCGATCGAGCGCGTCGACTATGAGCCAGCGTCCGCTGTCGAATCGCCCGAACAGCGCGTGCGGCCAATGCCGAAGGGATGGCGTGCGCACGAAGCCCTGATCGCGCAGCGCGTCAGCGAGTTTTCGAGCGTCAGCAGGGTGAACGATCAGGTCAACGTCGGAGTGAAGGCTCGCTGGCGCCCGCAGCAAGGCGTAGCGGATGCCGCTCTCCGTGATCCGACGGAGCATCCTGGTGGTTGAGGTGTCGGACTCCCGCGCCTGCACGTCAACGGTCATATCAGCCGCGGTGTTCGCGGCTCCAAGCAGATCCGTCACCCGGCACTCAAGATCTCGATGGCTTGGACCATCGGGTTCTGGGTTATCGCCTTGAAGTCGAGGTTGATCTGGCCGCCGCTCGCCTGCACGGTGAAGGTTTTCACCAGCCCGGTGTTCTTGCCGGCGTCGGCGTACACGTCCTCGTGGTCGAGCGCTAGATTGCCGTTGGCGTAAACGTCGAAGACCCGGCAGCCCACCTTCCAGCAGCCGGAGTATGTCTCTGCGAAGTACAGGCGAACTGTGTAGGCGCCGTTGGCCACCGGGAAGTTCCACTGCATGTCGGCGCCTTTGGAGACGTCGTAGCGCTCGGTCTGGAACAACGCCATGGGGGTGCCCGCGGGAACGCTCGGATTGGTCAGCGCGATCGTCGTAGAGGTCGACGACGTCACGCTGTACGCCGCGCTGGCGTTCGTGTAGCTCGACGGGCTGGCGCTCGTGTCAGCGGTCCAGCCTGGGTTGCCAGCGATCGCGGCACCCCCGGCGTTCACTCGGAACAGCACATTTCCGGTGGGCGGCGGCGAGTTCGTGGAGACGGTGATCGTGGTCGCGGCACTGGTGTTTGACCCGTTGGAGTTGCTTGCTGTGAGGGTCACGTCGTACGACCCTGCGTTGGCGTAGGTGTGCGACGGGCTCTGGGCGGTTGACGTCGTACCGTCACCGAAGCTCCACGACCAGCTTGTCGGGTTGCCGGTAGAGGTGTCGGTGAACTGAACTGTTAGCGGGGCGGTTCCCGCGGTCGGCGACGCGGTGAAGGACGCCACCGGCCCGGACGGCGGCGGTGGGGGCGGCGTAGATCCGCCTTCGTCTGAATGCCAATACCGCAGGGTCGATGCGTCGTCTGCCATCACCACGATCCCGGACGACGAGTCAACCGTCTGCTTGGTGCCTGTCGCGTTGTTCATGTGCGCAGACGACGCGTCGCGGATAACCGGCGTCCCGACCCCTGTGGCGAACGACAGGTTGCTCATAGAGCTGGTCTTTTCGTAGATCGTGCCCTCGTAGGCCAGGTGGTGAGCAAGCGAAGGTCCGGTCGCGTAGACGTGGATGAGGTTGGCCGCTGGGTCGAGTTCCACGATCGGACGGGTCTCGCTGTCCGCGACTGTGCTGTACGTGTATGTGCTCCAGGAACCGCTGGCCGCACGATAGACGAGCAGCTCCAAGAGTGGATCGGTCGGTGTCGACGGCGATGCGTTGTCGCGGCTTGTCTTCACAGCGGCGTAGACGTCTCCGGCCGGGCTCGCCTTGACGTTGATGTGGTCGTCCGCGGCGAGCGGGCCGGCGGCGGCGACTCCACCGCTCCACGCTGTCGCAGCAGCGCCGTCGGTGTGGATCGCGTAGTCGAATTCCCCGAGTGACTGGTTGCTCCACATCACCATGACGTGGCCGCCGCCGTACGCGACAACCGTGGCGATGTCGTCCGCTGTGACGGCGGTGCCGGCCACGGCTGGCGTGAATGGCGTCATGAAGCTGACCGACGACGCGTCGGCCGGCCCGGTGGACTCCGTCACGTAGACCTTCGCGCCCCTCGTCCAAGCGGCGAAGAGCCGGTGCTGACTGTCTTGCGCGATCGACAGGGATTCAACGCTGTAGGTCTCGATGACAACCGGGAAGCCGGAGTCCAGCGACCACGTCGTCCCTGACAGCGAGTAGCGGTAGAGCTGCGCGGGCTTGTTGTTCACCGCCTTCGTGCTCGCGCTGGCGATGACGTGCGACGCGACGTATAGGTGGGCGCCGTCCCAGAGTGTGTCGGACTGGGTGGCGGAGCGGGCGTCGATAAGCGTCCCGGTGTTGACCCAGGTCTCGCTGCTACGGTCCAGCCGGAAGATTCGATGGGACGACGTCGCGCTGTCCCACATGTCGGACCACCAGTAGCCAGCGGCGTACCAGAGCTTGCTCTCCGGCTTGTCGGCGGTGGGGTCGCTGGTGCCGGCACCCGCAGTCGACTGGTCTTCGTAGCCGTAGTTCGCCGACGCCGCGGCGGCGCCGCTGGCCAGCGTCACGACGGCTGTGCCGCCCAAGACCACCGCGGCAACTGAGGCAGCAGCTGCGATTGCGAAACGTCGCATTCTCATCGGGACCCCCCCACGGAATCGCCCGATCTCGACCGTCAAGGAGTCGAGTCGTGGCGAGTTTATGTCCGCGTTCCGAGCGCCCGATCCTGTCGGAAAAGTTAGAACTGCCTACCTATCGCGGGCGACGGACGACGGATCGGCAGGTCCGGTAACAGATGGGTGCGAGATGCCCATTAGGCCAGATCGAGCGGTTCGAGCACCAGCGTCGTTTCCTGCTCAACGAATGGCCGCAAAGCGCGCGCTCCGCGCCCACGGAGACGCCCTGGCCGGCATCGCACGGAGCGTGTCGGCGCCTGTCCGAACGGCGGTCCTTCATAGGCTGAACGTATGAAATCGAAAACGGCAGGTGCGCCACCCGGGTGAGTCGTGCAGACTTGCCTGGAGGGGTCGTTGCCCTGCCAGGGGACGGGCAACTTGGGTTGGTTGGGGAGTGTTT
>JAICYF010000298.1 GCA_025934355.1 Acidothermaceae bacterium | reverse complement strand
GCTGTCGGCCGGCCAGCAATGGAGCGACCGGTACAACCTCAACGTCGCAGTGTCCGGCTCCAACAACTGGACGGTGACGATGAACGTGCCGGCGCCAGAACAAATCAGCGCCACCTGGAACGTCAACGCCACCTGGCCAAGCCAGTACGTGATGGTCGCCAAACCGAACGGAAGCGGCAACAACTTCGGCGTCACCATCATGACCAACGGCAAGTGGACCTGGCCGACCGTCAGCTGCAGCACCAGCTAACAACAGCCGCATAGGCGGTTTCCTTGGCCGTCCGGCGCCTGCGGTCACGTGTTCGAGGGACGACGAATGCGTGGTCAATGGCGCCGGACGGCCGCACGTCACCTTCGTTCGTCGCGATCCGTCATGTCATTGAGAACGCGACGAAAGAAGGAGATCAGCGATGCAAGCTCGAATGACCCACCCGGCGATGCTCGTCCCCGCGACGCTCGACAGCCTGCGGGCGTACAGTCTGTCCGCACGGAAACTGGGAGACGTGCCGCCAGCGACGTTCGCGATGGTCGATTTGCGAGCGAGCCAGATCAACGGTTGCAGCGTGTGCGTGCAACTGCACGCGACTGAGTTGAAGAAGCTCGGCGAAAGCGCCGAGCGGATCTACGGGGTGTCGGCGTGGCAAGACGCGCCGTACTACTCGGACGCCGAACGCGCGGCCCTAGCCCTGACTGAGGTGGTGACGCGGCTGGCCGACAAGTCGGACCCGGTCCCGGACCATGTCTGGGCCGAGGCAAGCAGGCATTACGACGAGGAAGAACTGGGCGCGCTGCTCATTGCGATCTCGGCGATCAACGTGTGGAACCGGCTGAACGTCGCGACCCGCCAGGTGGCCGGTGCGTGGAAGCCGGGAAACGACTGATCGCGGCTGCGGCCGATGCACGGGGACTGCGATCACACGGAGTGTCCGAGGGGACTTGAACCACTCGACGGCCGCTTCCTGCCAGCGACAATACACAAACGCGCGGCCACGAAAGGTACGCTTGGTCCGCAGAGTCGTCAAGAGGCACGGACGTCCGAAATGTATCGAACCAAAGTGATCATCTCGGCCTCGCCGCGGTGGAGACAGGCTCGCTAGGGCTACCCTGAACCCGACTTGCAAGGCACCCAGCGCACTCGCCGATCTATCCGGTCTAAGGGTCCACCGTCAATCCCGCGGCCCGCAGGGGCGGTGGCTTCGGTGGGCGCCGATCGTCGTTTGCGAACGAGCGGATCGTATTGCGGTCGGTATGCGCGACACTAGGATGATGAGCGAGTCCCGCGTGAGCTACCGCGATGTGCGCCCGGTCATCGTCGCGGCGTCGCTCGCCGAGCTCACCGGCCCGAGGAGCGGTGTCTTCGAGTTGCCCCGAAACCTCGTCTGGTCCGGCCGGGCTAGCTTCGATTTCGGCGACGATCAGGATCTGCTTCTCGCGTACAAGATTGTGCTCGTTGAGTCGATGCGCGTCGAATACCTCCAGCGATGGCTGAACGAGGCTACGTTGCGCAGGCTTTGGCCCCGGCTGGGACTGCCGGGCGCGGTCCGCGACCGCTGGCAGCAGGCCTTTCCCGAGTTGGCCAGGTAACCCCGGTGGACGAACGGCTCGCGCAAAGCTGTTGTCACGTCAGCCATCACGCACCCGAGCCGGAAACGGTTGCCGACCGCGTCCCAATTTCCTGAGCTAACTTCCGCGCTAGAGATGTCGCCCCACGAGAGACGAACGCCGAGAGCCGGGGACGCCCAGGGCGGTCGCCACCCGAAATCCCGCCCCTGCTGAGAGGCGAAACGATGAAGCCGACGAAGACCATGGCGTCGGCGTGCTGGTCGCACTCGACGCCACCACCGGGTGCGGATCTGGACTACGCGTCGGGTTCCGATCCGGCGTTGCCGCTTCGCGTCGTGCCGGTGACAAGAAGCCGGGATGATACCGGACCACATGGTATGGCGTGTTGACAGAGAGTCTGTCACGAACTAGGCTCCGCGTACTTTCAGCTGCTTATAGCGCAGGAAGGGGGGTGTCGGAAGCTATGGGCGCTCCATCCGATTCGCTGGGCGCGATTGGGGTCGAACATTGCCGGATGAAGACCTGTCCGTGCGACGGTGATTTGCGGC
>JAICYF010000101.1 GCA_025934355.1 Acidothermaceae bacterium | reverse complement strand
TGCCACACGGTCGGGCACATCCGGATCTACAACAACTACTTCAGCCAAGGCGGGCCGGCGTACCCGTGCTTCCCCTACGTCGACATGGTCAAGGAGAAGAACACGTCGGTCTGCCAGGACCCGATGCCGAGCGAGGCGCCGATCGCGATCATGCAGGGCGCGGGGCTGGAGCCGGCGTGGCGCGGGCTGGTCGATGGCTACCGGCCGGCGGTGTTCCTGGTCGGTCCCGCCGAGCTGCCGCTGTCCGGTGGTCGGGTGCTGATCAGCGGCCGCGGCTTCACGCCCGGAGCGGTGGTGCGGATCGGCGACCGTACGGCGAGCAAGGTGCAGGTGCTGTCCGCCGACTACATCCTCGCTGTCGCGCCCGCGGGAAGCGGTCCGGCGACCGTCACCGTCCGGACCCCCGCCGGGACGAGCCACGTGAACAGCTACTCGCGGCTGACGTATGCGAAGAACCCCTCGCCGTGCCAGGCCAGCATGGGGACCGGCACGACGACCGCCATCCTCAGCTAGTCGCGGCTGCTTTGAGCGTTGCGTACGACTGGTAGACGGCGGCCCCGTACGTAGCGCCCGTGCTCGTGCCTGCCGTTTGGGCTAATCAGATTCATCCGCAGACAGGCGCAAACGGCCGGTCTAGTCGCCATGTGTGCTGCAACAATTGATCTTGAACAGCTTTAGTGGGTCTCGTCGGAAGACGTGCTGCACGGGGGGTATTGCTCGTTGGGTCGCCATGCAAAGCCGCGTCGGTCTTCCGGAAGGTCGGTAGTTGCGGTGGTAGCGACCATCGCGTGTCTTGTGACGGGCGCCGATAGCGTCGTTAGTGCCAATCCGGCTGGAAACTCCGGAGCCTCCGGTCACGCATCCGATCGCGGCTCCGCCCATCACCATGCCGTGCCGCACAAGAGAGCTGCGGGTCGCAACGCGCATACGCATCACGGCAAGGAATACGTCAAGGGTGGCGGTGGGGCTCATGCAGCTCAGGTTCGCCGGGTTCAGAGGCGGCAACACACGGTCGCTGAAAAAGCGAAGCGGGCCGACGCGCTCCGGCGGCGCGAGCTCGCGACGTATCGCCAAGCGCAGGTCCGACGACTGGAGAAGGCGCGTGCGAACCGCCCCAGGAACCTGGTGCTCACCCGGCACGGTTCCGGCCGGCATGCCCGGGCCCACGTGGTGTCCCAGTCCGGTGGCGTGTCAGGGACGGTTACTGATGCGGCTACGAGCAACCCGGTCGACGACGGCCACCTATGCGTTGACGCCCTTCCGGTAGACAGCAATGGCACTTACGCGGAGACCTGCGCGATCACCGCTGCGGGCGCGTACACCCTCTCGGGCCTCGCGCCGGATTCGTACCAGATCTTTTTCGATGACGCGGGCGGCAACTACGCCAGTGTCGAGTACAACGGCGGCGCCGACGTTGCAGTTGCTGCGGGGGCGACCACTGCCTCTATTGACATCGCGCTAGGGCCGGGCGGCGCGTTGAGCGGGACGATCACTGACGCAGCGACGGGCAATCCAGTGGGCGGCATCTGCGTTAACAGTCCAGGCGGCGCAGATGTGCCGGCTCTCTCCACATGCAACAGCTCTGACGGCACGTACATTCTCCGCGGCCTCGCGCCAGGGACTACGACCGTGACGTTCTACGACTCGAGTTCGAGCGGCTACTACGAGACGGCCACCGCGAGTGCAACTGTCGTGCCTGGCTCGACGACGCCGCACGTCGATGCAGCGCTCACGCTCGGTGGCGCGATCACGGGAACGCTGACGGCGGCCGATACAGGTAATCCGCCAGCCGACTCGGACAGTTGGCTTGCTACACCGGTGGCAAACGGAAGCTTCTTGTTCTTCGATTCCGTCGTCCTCAACGCCGACGGCACGTATCGGCTCCGCGGCGTACCAGCGGGCCCGTACACCGTCGAGATCGCGCCGGTGTTCTCGGCGGCTTCGAGCTACTACTTGCCGGTAACGACCGGCTCGCTGCAGGTCACAGCTGGCGCGACGACCCCGGACGCGAATGCGTCGGCACAGCTTGGTGGCAAGATCGGTGGAAAGGTGGCGACAACGGCCGCTCTTCCAAACGGTGACTTTGTGTGTGTCGCCGCGTTCACCTCGCAGTTCAGCGAGAGCGGGGAAACTTGTCAGGTAGCCGCCGACGGCACGTATGTGACGCAAACCGTGCCCGCCGGCAACTACGAGGTTGAGGCATGGGACAGCCAGGGGTACTTCCTTCCGACCTGGTATCAGAGCTCGTCGTCATTCTCCGGCGCGCAGCCTGTCTCGGTGCAGGTGAGCGCGACAACGTCAAACATTGATCTGTCGCTAACCCTGGCCGGCATGATCACGGGCCATCTAACGAACGCCGCATCGGGACAGCCTGCGACCGACTCTCATCTGTGCGTAACGGCGGAGACGCCGCCGTCACAGCCGGTCATGGGACGCGGCACCTGCACAATTGGCTCAGACGGCTCCTACTCGATAGGCGGGCTCGCCACCGGCACCTACATCCTCTTTGTCTCGGACGGCGGCGGCCCGTTCATTGAGCAATACTACGGCGGCGGCTCCGACATCAAGACGGCTCAACAGATCGTCGTTACGGCGGGGTCCACCAGCGCCGGCATCGACGTCGCCTTGACTGTCGGTGGAACGATCAATGGGACGATCACGGACGCCAGTTCGGGCAACCCGGTGACAGACAAGAACCTGTGTGTGGACGCGACACCGTCCCCGCAGCCGAGCGGTCCCTACTTTTCCTATGACGTGTGCGGAACCGCCGCCGACGGCACCTACTCAATTACCGGGATTCCTACCGGCTCGTACGCCGTCCGGTTCACCGATGGTGGGCACGGTCCCTATGTGGACCAGTACTACGACAGTCAGACCACCGAAGACGCGGCGAATTCAGTCGCTGTGACGGCGGGAAACACAACTGCGGGAATTGACGCCGCGCTCCACGCGGGGGGCTCGCTCAGCGGAACGGTGACGGTAGCTGGCACAGGCGCTCCGGCGGCAAACGTCACCGTCATCGCGTCCGGCTCCAAGACGACCTTGGTCGGGCAGACTGCGTCGGACGGGACCTACAAGGTCGGTGGCCTGCCCGCCGACTCTTACACCGTCAGTTTCAGCAGCTCGAACTACGTATTCGAGTATTACGACGGCGTCACCAGCTACAGCGATTCGACGCCGGTGGTCGTGACAGCCGGAGGTGATGCGGGCGGGATCGATGCGCAGCTCACGCCAGCCGCGACCATCTCCGGGGTCGTCACCGACAGCAAGTCTAGTGATCCGATCAATGACGGTCACCTCTGCGTGTCGGCCACGGGTAGCAATGGTGGGCTCGGGACCTGCTCGATCGATCCATCGGGCGGCTTTGTGATTCGAGGTCTGTCGCCTGGCTCGTACCGCGTGTGGTTCAGTGACAACGGCGGCGACTACATATCGCAGTACTACAACGGGGTCAGCAACTACTCCGACGCAACCTTGGTGGACCTAACGGCGGGCCAGGCGGCGACGGGCATCGACGCCTCCATGGTGCTTGGCGCTTCCATCAGTGGCACGATTCGAGACAAGTTCACGGGGGCCCCAGTTTCAGATTCGTCGATGTGTGCCTGGGCCGAGCCGACAGTAGGCGGCTCATTTGCCACGGACTGCACCGTCGGCCCTGATGGCAAGTATGAGTTCTCCGGCCTCGTGGCGGGCACGTACAAGATCGAGTTCAGCGACGGCTCCACGACTTACGTCGATCAGTACTACGACCACAAGGCTGATTACTCGAGCGCGGACCCCGTCCAAGTTGCTTCTGGCGACCAGCTCACTGGAGTCGACGCAGACCTCACGCCCAGGGGTCAACCGACAACCACTGACATGACGGTGACCCCGGACAGCTCTGTCTTCGGGCAGGGGATTCAGTTCTCCGCCACGGTGACGTCGAGCACCACCTCGGACATTCCTACGGGCACAGTGACCTTCCGCGATGGGCCCACGGTTCTTGCGACTTCCCCGCTTGCGAGCGACGGCACGGCGAGCTTCGATGACGTGGCCGGCCTCCCTGTCGGTGACCACACGTTGACCGCCACATACAGCGGTTCCAGCGAGTTCGCGACGTCCATCTCGGCGGCAAAGGACTACACGGTCGCGAAGGCCACGACGACAACCGGAATCTTTTCCTCCGCTAACCCGTCGACGCTCGGCGATCCCGTGACCTTCACTGCCACCGTCGCAGCAGTATCGCCGGGCCGCGGCATACCGTCCGGCAATGTCGTGTTCAGCGACGGCGCCTCGGTAGTCGCGACGGTGGCACTCGACGGCAGCGCGGTCGCGAAGTGGTCGACATCATCGTTAATCGTCGGCGATCACACGATCACGGCCGACTACGCCGGGGACCAGGACTTTGATTCCTCGACGTCGTCAAATCTCACCCAACACGTGCGGTATCCCACGACCACCGGTTTGGCCGCCGACTCGAGCTCGACGGTTTATGGCCAGGAGGTTTCGCTTATCGCGACCGTTGCCGCGGTCGGAACATCGACGGTGCCCGATGGCTCTGTCACCTTCGCCGAGGGATCTACAAACCTGGGCTCCGCGACCCTGGACGGCACTGGCAAGGCATCTCTCTCGCTCGCGACGCTGAGCGTTGGCGCCCACCAGATCACAGCGAAGTACGACGGAACGAACACCTTCGCGAACTCCACGTCGACCTCGGTACCGCATTCGGTTACCAAAGCGGCTACTACCGTCACGCTCCAGAATCCAAGCGGTCAAATCACCGACACCAAGACGTTCACGGAGACAGCTATCGTCGCCGTTACCTCGCCCGGCGCCGCCACACCGACGGGCTCGGTCACGCTTACAGACGGTGGCGCGCTTGCCGGTACGTCGAGCGTCGATTCCGGCGGCCAGGCATCGTTCACCGTTGGGCCGCTGTCCGACGGCGTTCACCACCTCGTCGCGACCTACGCCGGCGACGCGCATCTTTCGGGGAGTTCGGGCAGTGGTGACGTGACTGTCGGCGCTGAGCCGGCGGGAGTGACCGCGACTGTGGTCGACCCCAATGGCGCGCCAATCTCCGGTGCCGAGCTGGCGATTCAGACCAGCGACGGGACGGTCTACCGGGCGACCACTGACAGCAGTGGCGTCGGCGTTATTCAGGGCGTACCAGATGGCTCCTACAACCTCGACGGCTACAAGCCGGGTCAAGGTGGCTACAGCCCGAACCATGTGGCGGTCAGTGTCTCGGGTGGCGCGGGAAGCGCCACGCTTACCTTGACCCCCGGCGGGGTAGCGACAGCAAGCGTCACTTCCCATCCGATGACGCCAGACGAGATGACTGCGGCCGGAATCGACCCGAACGATCCGGCGAATGAGAACTCGGTGAGCTTCTCCATCAATCTGGCTTTCGCGGGATCGCCGACGATTAGTGGCTACATCGGCTCCGGAGGATTCGACCGGTGTCCGCTGGTCAACGGCGTCCCGGCCACATGCAGCAGCCCGGGTCATGCATCGTTCAACGCGGGCGGTTACGGCATCACAATGTCCGGCAACTCGGACGGGATTGTCTGGCTCATCATGCCGGGCAGCGCGAAGTGGCTCAAAGAGTTCTTTGACGTTCAGATGATGGTGACGAACCTTGCTAATGGCTCGGACTTCGTCCTCGACAAGGGTTCGGCCGCGCTGACCATCCCGGATGGCCTGACACTCGCACCCACAGCGCAGCCGCAGACGGCAACGCAGACGATGCCGGATATCGCGAGCGATTCGAGCCAGACCGTTTCTTGGATCCTCCGCGGGGACGCGGAGGGTGAGTACCCCCTCGTGGCGAGTTACGACGGTTCGCTCGAGCCGTTCGGTGATGCGGTCCATGTCGACGCTAATGCTGCGAATCCGCTGCACGTCTGGGGTTTGTCGGCGCTGAAGCTGACTGTGGACGCGGACGCAACTGCATCGGAGCGGTACCCGTACCACGTCACGGTCGGACTCGAGAACGTCGCGGACGTCCCCGTGTACGACGTCTCGTTCGCGCTCCAGAACGCCGGCATCGACGGCTTCATCTTCCAGCCGCTCCAGCAGTTGGCGTTTTCCACGGATGAGCTCGATCCGGCCGACTCGCTTTCCCACGACTTCATTCTCGTGCCGACGCGCACTGGCGACTTGGATCTGTCAAAGAGCTTCCTCCTGTCGGCAGGAGGCTCGACTGCCCTTCCGTCCGTTATCACGAGCCACCCAACAGTGGATCCGCCGGACACGGCACCCGCGATCACCGCGGTGCCGCTAGATCACAAGCTCGGCTTGGAGTGGGACCCCGTGCCGGGAGCCACGAGCTACCAGGTCTTTTCAACTCCGTCGCAAACGACCCCGTTCGGCGCGAGCCCGACGCCTGATACGACGATCTTCCCGGCTGAAGCCAAGGGTCAGGTCAAGGCGGTCATCAAGAATCTCGATGCGGGCTCGACTGCCTACTACGCCGTGAGTTCCACGATCGACGGCGTGCCGACTATGGTTCATCCGCTGATCCAGGGCACGGCCGGCGATACCGGTGCTGGCCTTCCCGGCGTGAGTGTCGCTTACGACGACCCCAGCGGTGATGACTTCACGTGCGGGGTAACGAATCTGCACGCCACCTTCACGTTTGATGATCCGTTCTTCGATCTGTCTAGTTATGTGATCACGGGCAACGATGATCCGGACCAGTCGACGGGAACGATCCCGGCTGGGATGCAGACTTACACGGCCGCACCGATCTCGTTGACCATCCCCACCAATCTTGGTGGTCACCTAACGATTACGGCGCAGGTGACGAACGTCGATGGCGACTCAAGTCCGGTCTTTACCGACACGCTCAGCACGGACTGCGAAACCCAAAATGCAGTAGTTGTTGCAATGGGTCTGTTCAGCTCAATCACAACCCAGGGCGAGGACGCGCTGAAGGGCGACACGCTTGGAAGCGCAGCGAACCAAGCCTGGGTGAAGCCTGACTGTTCGAACACCTCCACCCCGACGACGGATACTGACGGCTATAACGATCAAGCAGCACTCAACGCGTGTGACGGCGGAGGCGATCCGAAGGGGAACCTCTTCGGCTTCCTTGAATCCGAGGGATTCGATTACGAAACCACGCTTCTACAGTTCTCATATCAGGGCGCGGATGTTTCGAATTGCAGCACGTCGCCCAAATTGATCGCGCGGCCCTACACATCCCATGACACGGAAGTCGAGACCTTTAGTCCGACAAGAATTATCGCTGACAGCACGGGCACGGCCGAGCAGTACCTGAAGGCTCTATCCAAGTTTCAAGCCTGTTGGCAGCAGGTGTATGGGCGCACGCTCCAGTTCACGGTCATCGGCCATTCACTGGGCGGCTACGAGTCGTTGGCGCTAGCGCGTGTGGCAGCATCGGCCTTCCAGTACACCGGTCTGATTACCGGAATCGTGAGTGTCGATGGAGCGCTCCAGCCCTCGATGGTGCCGATGGAACTCAAAGCGAACTGCTTCACTACGAACGAAGCAATCAAGCTGGCGCCGGACGTCGCTCAGTTCTTTGCCGAGGACATAGATCCGTTCTATCAGGCGGACAAATGGCTCACGCACAAGAACGATGCGGATCAGGTGGCTGCGGAGATCCATGCTGTCCAAGCGGACGGGATCCGGGTCGCCACGGTCACCAATCACGACGACACCTGTCTGCATGAAGACGCCACCATCAACGATGCTGCGAATGACGTCGAGATATGGGACATCAACGAACCTGGTTGGGCCGGTAAGGATCAGCATGCCGCCGCGCTAAAGAATCACCTTTCGGGCGCTCCTGACAGCGGCTACCCCTTGTCGAAGTTCCTGACCTTTGCCGGGTACATCCAGCCTGCAAGCATCTTCTATCCGAATGCTGCGCATATGCAGCGAGCACGCGTAGCGTCTCGTGCGGCACAGCCGCATGCAACACCGCGTGCGCAGGTTGCACCGGTAATAACCACGGTGACAGTTGAGACCGCCGCCGGGAAAAGGATCGTTGATGGTCTCGCGGTCCTTATCGACTCGAACGGCCTGGAAGTGGCCGGCGCTTATACGGATGCCAGCGGGAACGCCGTCCTGACGTCGCCCCCAGGGGAGTACACCCTCGTCGCAGCGTCCTGGGAAAGCACGCCGTCCTCGCAGACGATCGACGTCACTCAGTCAGATTCTCGCGTTGTCGTGCTTGATCCTGGCCACGGAGTCGAGGTGCGAATCAAGGATGCAAGCGGCACCCCTGTGCCGGACCTTGTTGCGGCCGTGTATTCGGGCCAAACCTTAGTCGGCGCGTGCTGGACAAACCCGAGCGGTGAGTGCGGCACCTTCGGACTAAGCGGCGGTTCGTACCAGCTCGAGCTGATGGACCCGTTCGGCCGATTCGACCTCGTCGGCGACGCGTTCTCTGTGGATTCCACCGCGGGGGACCCGCGGACTGCACCTCTGCAGTTCACTCTCGGCGACACGGGGGGCACGCCAACCCCTACGCCCACCGTGACGCCTACGGCCACCCCGACTCCGACGCCGACGTTGTCGCCTAGCCCGAGTCCGACGGCGACACTTACTCCGACACCTAGCCCCACGGCCACCGGCACGGGGTCGCCGACGCCGACGCACGGTCCCGAGTCGGCGCCGACGCTTGTGTCCGGCCCGACGGTCTCCGGCGATCCACGTGTAGGCGGCTTACTCACGTGTTCGGTGACATACGACGGTTCTGATTGGTACGGCACCTCGTGGCTTCGGGATGGGCGTCGAATCGCCGGGCGGGTTTCGGCTCCATACCGCCCGACGGCGAGCGACTACGGACACAATCTGTCGTGTGAGGCAGCTGGTGAGAACGCCGCCGGCTGGTCGGGTCCGGCGGACAGCGCTTCGGTTCGGGTCTTGAAGGGACGTCGTCTGCACGTCGTGCGGCATGTGGTGGTTTCGGGTGTTAACCGGGTCGGCAGCACTCTGACCGCCCGCCGTGGCCGGTGGTCGCCCGTCGCCACGCGACTTGTGTATCAGTGGGTGCGCAACGGCGTGCCCATCCGAGGCGCGAGAAGTCGCCGCTATCGCCTTACTGAGAAGGACGCGGGAGTGCGCATCTCATTGTGGGTGAAGGCAACCCGGCGCGGCTACCGACCTGGGCTGTTCGTGTGGCGAGGTACCTGGGTGCCCTAGGCAGCTCTACTAGGCGCGACCGATCGCCGGATGCGGTGGTGTGGATCGGGAGGCGTACGGCGAGCAAGTTGCAGGTGCTCTCCGCCAGTACATTTTCGTGATGGTGCCGGCAGGAAGTGGTACGGCGAAGGTGACGGTCACGCCCGCGCGCGGGGCGAGTGCGGTCAACTAGTGGTCGCAGCTCACCTACACGCAGAACCCGCAACTCTGCCAAGCCAGCATGGGCAGCGGCACGACGACAGCCATCCTCAGCTGATGCCGGCCGTACGCCGCGGCGGCGCGTTGACGGCGATGTGCCTTGCCCTTGCGGTCGGCGGAGGCGGGTTGGGCTGCTCCAGCTCGTCGTCTCTCAAGTCGTCGCCGACGCCCGCGGCGAGCGGCACCGCGTTGCTGCATGTGACCTCGACCATCTCGCCGCAAGCGATCCTCGACCTGATCCATGACGCTGATGACCACCTGCTGTCGGGCGATCACTGGCAGCCAGGGCACCGGCTCCACCCGACCCGCGGCTTCCTTGGATTGGAGTTCGCCGGCTTCCAGACCGACTGCAGCAACCGTTTCGCCTTCACCTATGCGCACTACAAGATCGGGACTACCGGGCTGAAGGTGCACAAGCCGTGCGGTGCCGGTCCGGGCACCCCGATCACCACGCATGTCGGACGCAAGGAGTTCCGGCCCGACGTGCGGCGCATCGCCCGGATCATCGAGCAGGCCGTCGGCGTGACGACCACGAACCATCCGATCCTCATCGACGGCACGCGCGACGGTGTCCTCTTGCAGTTCAGCTACAACGGCGGCCTGCCGAACGAGATCGCTCAGATCTCGGTGTACCCGGGCGGCCGCGCCACCATCAACAAGACGGTCTAGGTCCGCGTGGCGAGACAGAGCCTCAGGAGCTCGCGCTGCACGAGGTGATCATCCAGGCGGCCTTCGACCTCGTCTGAGTGCGCCATCGAGTCGTGCGAGGCCTCGCGGTCGACTGTCCACAGCGCGGCGCGAGCACGGCATCGCAGCGCTCGTGACTCGGCAGGATCTGCCCCTTGCGAAAGGGGCTCATCTTGCGGTTCGACGTCGGTGTCGCGCGACGCTTCAAGCATCGCTTCGCCTGGCCGCTCGCCTTTTCAACCGTCATGGCGAGTGGCCTTCCGTTGCTCGCCCCACCCGCCGCGGCGGCGACGTCGCAGTGTTCCGGGTACCGCGCATGCAACCGGTCGCCGTACACGAACCATGGCTACAACCGCACGACGAACCACAAGAGCTACTGGGACCAGTACGCCGGCGACAACTGCACCAACTACGTCGCGTACCTGCTCGTGACCCACGACGGCTGGCCGAACCGGCTGCCGTGGTCGGG
>JAICYF010000279.1 GCA_025934355.1 Acidothermaceae bacterium | reverse complement strand
TCACGTAGGTAGTCGCGCAGGTACGGCAGGGTGAACGTGACCATTCCGCGCCCGGCCGGCTCGATCAGCTCAGCGGCGATGAGCCGCAGCCGGTACTGGGACGCGTACGTGCTCGAGACCTGCAACCGTTCCGCGATCGTGGCGATCCGGCTCGGCCCGTCGTCTGCCGCCATCGCAACGAGGAAGGACCGGTCGACCTCGCTCAGGCCGGCCAAGGATGGCTCATGCACCAACCGGCCGACCCGGCGCACGGCCCGCTCGACCGCGACGGTCACGTGCGCGGCGGTGATCGTGGGCGCGGCCCGGTCCACGTTCCAGGTCTGGTAGCCGACGAGCTGGACGAGGAACGGGTACCCCTGCGTCGCGTCGACGGCCACGGCGAGCGCGGCGTCGGTGATCTGCCGCCCGGCCTGCTCGATGGGGCGCTGCAGCGCGGTGCGAACGTCCGCGGCATCGACCGCGCCAAGGTGGAACCGCTCTGCGCGGCGCAGGAAGGTCAGCACGTCATCGGAGAGCAGGTCGTTGACCGAGGACGGCAGCCCGGCGGCGACCAGAGCGACCTCGCGACCGTCGCGGAAGGCGTGCTGGACGGTCTGGACGATCTCGCGCAGATCGCTGATCGCGGCTTGGTGCACCTCATCGAGCGAGATCAGCACCCCGGTCCCGTGCGGCGCGAGTGCTTCAGTGAGCGCCTCAAGACGCGACCGCAGGGTGGCGGTCGCGGGGAACCGTGCGGTGCGCTGCCGACTGACGCTGCCGCCGATCCCGGCGACGGACCCAGACAGGCCGGTCACCTGCGTGATGACCGCGTCCGGTGCGTGTTCGGTCAGCAACGCCGGCAGGGTCGAGTTCGCGACCTGCGCGGCGAGACCGACGCGGGATGTCTCGGAGATGACCAGCCAGCCGTGCTGGCGCGCGATGTCCTCGGCTTCGTTGAGCATGACCGTCTTACCTGCGCCGCGCACCCCGGTGAACAGAATTGCCCGACCGGGTGCCCCTGGGCCGTCATCGAGGGCATCATGGAGGGAGTCGAGTTGCTCGTCCCGGCCGGCGAGTACGGGCGGGGTCACCCCGAAGGTCGGCGTGAACGGGTTCCTGTTTCGGGCCACCAGCACTCCACTCCTTTAGCGTCGTATAGCGAAAGCGTGGTTTCTTTAGCGAGCGTGAGTCTGCCAGGTCGTACCGACAGGCGACCCGTCTACGACGAGGGCAGCTCGGTCGCAGCGGGAAGTAGGCCCAGAAACGAACGCACGGTGCGGCATTGGTGCGTGGCCGCACTCCTCGGGTGCGGCATCACCGACACCGGCATCGGCAGGGCGGCGATCTGCTCGTCGGACACGCCCGGAAGCGTCAGCCGGCTGAGCAAGTTGGTGACCGTGTCCGGTTCGGCGTCCTGTTCAGCCAGGGCGACGCGCAGCCGCGCATCGAGAGGGGCGTCGCCGACGGTGTCCGGCCAGGTCAACAGCAGCCCCGCTCGCGCGGGCCCATTCTGTCCGCACTCACCTCAGGAACGGAGCCGAACCGTCGTTCTCGACGTTGGCCGCACGGTTCCAAAGCGACCGGTAGGTCCACATCAGCACTTCGACGAGGACGGTCACCCCGAGACCGTTGGCCCGGGCCCACGGCAGGAATCCCTCGCCGACGAGGCCATCGCCTCGCCGTGCCGAAGGCGGCGGCGGTCCGGGTCTACGGGCGCCGGGGCGTCACGCATCCTTCCCTCCAGGTGGCCGGCTACCGGGACTACCTTCGACTTCGCCACCTACCTGGCCGACCATCCGCACTCGCTCAGCGGAGCGGCATACCTGCACAACGCGACGGACCACGCGGTGTCGGACCTCTTCGAGCTCACCCCGCCGGACGGCATACGACTGTTCACCGGGCAGCGGCGCGGTGCGTTCGTCGACTACCTGTGCGAGCACTTCGCGCCCGGCGAGAGCGGCGCCGAGGCCGCCGACCTGCTGCTGCGCAGCAGGATCGCGCCGAGCAAGCAGCTGCTCGCCCCCGGTCTTGGCCGTTTGGGACACGTTGGCGCCGCGGGCCCATATCGAGCGCGATAACACCCGGCTAACGTGGCGGACATGGACATTCGGGCAGCACGCCTCGCCGCTGGCATGAGCCAGCCGGAGTTGGCGCGCGCGGCTCACGTGCCCCAGCCCAACCTCTCGGCGTATGAGAACGGTCGCCGTACACCCAGCCCGGAGGTGGCTGAGCGTATCGCCCGGGCGCTGCAGGGCCGGCCCTCCGCGCGGCTGCGACAGCACCGCGACGAGGTCCTGTCCGTGGTGGCGGAGTACCGCGCCTCCGAGCCGCGAGTGTTCGGGTCCGTGGCTCGTGGGGAGGACCAGGCCGGCTCCGACCTCGACCTGGTCGTCGACTTCAGCGACGACGCCAGCCTGCTCGACGAGATCGGACTGCGACTCGCGCTCACCGACCTGCTCGGTGTCGCGGTCGACGTGGTGGCTGGTGACACGTTGCGCGGAGAACTC
>JAICYF010000015.1 GCA_025934355.1 Acidothermaceae bacterium | reverse complement strand
GGTGATTACTTGTGCGCGCGGGTTGGCGACATTGCCTGCCACCCACACGCCGGGAGCACTACTGCGGCCATCGCGATCGCTCACCGGCCATCCGCTTTCGTCGAACTCGCAGCCGAGGCCGAGTAGGAGGTCGTTGTTCGGCACGAAGCGTGGTGGCACAAAAAGCGCAGCGCAGGAAACGGCGCTGCCGTCGTCCATTTGAATACCGCATAGACGGTCGTCCTCGATCAGGAGTCGGCCGACCGGCCCCTCCACGACGTCGAGCCCACGGGCGGCGAACTCCGTACGCTGGGCTGGCGTGAGAGTACCGGTGTGTGTGAAGTACACGACGTCGTCCGACCACTGGCGGACGATCTTGGCGTAACGAGCGGCATCGGGCGCACCACCGAGGACGCCGAGTCGCTGGCCTCGGACCTCGTAGCCGTGACAGTACGGGCAGTGCAAAACGTCGCGCGCCCACCGCTCGCGCAGCCCTGGGATGTCGGGCAGCTCGTCGCGCAGGCCGGTGGCGACCAGCAGCCGACGCGCCGAGACGCGCCGCCCATCGTTGAGCAGCACGCCGAAGCCGTCGCCGCCGTTGGTCATCAGTTCGGCCACAACGCCCGTCACGATCTCGCCTCCATAGGCCGCAACCTCTGCGCGTCCGGCGGACAGCAGGTCGGCAGGCGGGAGTCCGTCGCGGGAGAGGTAACCGTGCATGTGGGCGGCCGGGGCGTTACGGGGCGACCCGGAGTCGACGACCAGGACGCTGCGACGAGCCCTTGACAACACAAGGGCAGCCGAGAGTCCAGCAGCGCCGCCTCCAACCACCACCACGTCGTAGTTGTTCATGTCGACCACCTTGTCTGGACGTCGCATACGGACAGCCAAGTCCTCAGGGCGCGAGACGGAACGGCGGGTACTTGTCGGTGACGAGCAGGAACGCGTATGCAGTCACGCGCTGGGCCCAGCGCAAGACGCCTTCGACGAAAGTGAAGATGCCACGCGGATAGCGCCCGGTGAACAGGACGGCGAACCACGCGACAATCACGCAACCCAGCGAGGCGAGGGTCAGGAAGAACAGCGCGACGTAATGCGGTATCGCGAGGAACCACTTGACCAGTGGTAGCCACCGGTTGAGGTCACGAGGCACATCCGGGTACTTGTAGTCGAGGCGAACCGCTTGCTTCTCATCGGTCGAGGGGTAGCGGTCGTCCATCAGTGCGAGGAACACAAGCACCCGGTTTCCGAACCGCTGCAACTCAAGGTTCCAGTCGAACCACCACCGCGGGTACTTCTGTCGGAACAGAATCATCAATAGGGGCGCGAAGAAGAGCGTCGCGCCGGCGCCGTAAGCGAGGTCATTGCCTTGAGACGCCGCAATGTGACCACCCGAGACGCTCTCGAGCACGATCAGGATGGGGACGGCCAGCACGATGCGAAACGCCGATGACAGCCGGTTGAGCGGGCGATCGGGATAGTCGACGGACAGCTGGACGGGATATGCCGGTGGCTCGGTGCCATTTGTCATGATGTCGTTTCCTCCGGGGTGAGGCGCGGTCGGGCGATCGGCCTTTGAAGTTTGGTGAACTGGCTGGTCTCGTTCATCGAACCGCTGGCTGGGCCTGCGCGGTGATGACGCCGTTGCTCGTGGCGTCGGGGTCGTGCAGCGTGATGGCCGAGGGCTGCTTGAAGCCCTTCGCGACGAGCCACACGCCCAAGGAGAACTCCCACACCGCGATTGGGAGCGCGCCGAGAGCCGCCGCCGAGCTGTCGTGGTCGTAGACGCCGCCGAAGACCGCAAGGTCGGAGGCGAGAAGAAGCGGGGCGCCGAGAAGGCCGATGGTCGGGATGATGCGAGGCACAAGCCGAGACCGGTACATGACGTAGCCCAGGCACAGTGCGTTGACGACCGGCATCAGGCTCTGCCCGAGCAAGAACGCCCAGTTGTACACCGCGACGAAGGTATGGCCTGTCGTGACGAGCGACGCTGCGTTGGCGTCGGCGGTGCCGGCGACGTCATGCCGGAGGGTTACCAACGAGAGCAGGCTGATAACGCCGACGAAGATGAGGCTGGCCTCAAGCACGCGCGCCGCGACGAAGCCGAGTGCGGCTTTCTCGCTCTGCCGTTTTGCCACCGGATACAAGACGACGGCGGTTCCAATGCCAGCCAGCGCGACGATCACCTCGAGGATCGCGCCCCACATGATGCCGGTGGTGCTGCCAGCTCCAAGGACGAAGTCGGCGTGGTCCAGCGCTGGCTTGTAGAGCTTGAGCGTGGGGATCGACACGAACGTGATCAGGTACAGGATGCCGGCGGCGAGGGCGGTCTTCCGCATCGGAGTCAGCGGGGCTCGTGACCTGGGAGTGCGCTGCTTTGGCAAGATCATGGGTTTCTCCTTTGTGGGTTAGCTGTTGCTGGGGGCGGGTGCCGGACCATCGATCTGGGTCACCGAGATGAGCGGCACTCCGATGTCGTGCAAGCGCTGGAGAAGTCCGTGGAGTGCGGCTTGATCGACGATGGGGCCGGCGAGGGCGGTCGTGCCGTCCCCATGGGCCGTGACGGTCAGCCCGTCGAACCACGCGGCCCATCGCTGATCGAGACGTCCTTGGACGCGGATCTCGTAGGTGAGCTGCTCGTGCCTGTGGTTAGCGGGTGGCGTGCTCATGCGCGGACGTTATGGCGGCATGTGGTGAGCGCGCCTCACCACAGGTGGTGAGCGACGTGGTGAATTTCAGCCCGGCAGCAGCGTTACAACAGGCCGAGATCCTTGCTGCGCCGGACGGCGGCGCGACGACTGTTCACTCCGAGCTTGGCGTAGATGTTCTTGGTGTGAGTGCGGACGGTGTTTAGCGAGACGACGAGTTGACTGGCGATCTCAGGTCCGTCCAAGTCGCTACCGAGCATCCGAAGGACCTCGACCTCACGCGCGCTCAGCGGGTCGACCAAACCTTGGGAGGCCGCGACCCGCGGCTCGGTCCTGGCAGTTGCGGAAAGCAGCAGCCGAGCATGTTCGGGCGCGTCGCCCTGCCTCACCAACGTCTGAAGCAGGGACGTCATGCGCGGCCCTTCATCGAGGAAGAGGCGAACGTAGCCTTCCGGTTCGGCGAGTGTCGCCGCGCGCCGCAAGAGCGCGACCGCAGCTTGGCCCTCGCCTCGCGCCTGCTCGGTGAGCGCCTGCAGCGCGAGCACCTCCGTGACGATTCCCGTCCTCCCGCCGCGGTCGGCCGCGTCGAGCAGACGGCTCAACAGGCGAGTCGTTTCCTCCCAGCGATCCTCGCCGTTCGCCACACGCGCGATAAGTATCCGCGCCAGCGTGAGGTGTTCGTACTCGTGCAGGTAAGACAACTCGTCGTCGGACGCGAGGCCACGATCACGCGCCCAACGAACTGCGTCGTCAAGTCGGCCCTGCGCGAGCAACACTCGGGCCCGCACCGCCGGGATCGGCCGGACGTCCGGGAAGTAATCGCTGGTGTACAGCTGCTCGGCCTCGTCGAGCAAGTCGAGAGCGCCATCCGCGTCACCCTCGATCTGTCGCAGCCGCGCCATCACCAGCCGCCACCGATAACGGTTCTGCGGCAGCGCCGCATGCTCCCCGAGCTCCCGGCTGGTCGTGAGATGCGCCCAAGCGGCGTCGACGTCGTTGCGCTCGCGAAGGATTTGGGCAAGCCCGACGTGCATGTCGGCCTCGCCGCGCAGCGGCGACTGCGCCGCAGCCAGGGTGAGGCTTCGCTGGTAGGTGCGCATCGCCTCGCCCAGCCGACCCTTTGCGGTGCAAATGTCGGCGAGGGCGATCGTGCAGCCGAGCACGTCGGCCAGGTGCCCTGCCTTTCCCAAGTTGACCGACGCCTCGGTGTACCACTGGTGGGCGGCGTCGAGGTCTCCGACCGTCCAGTACGCCAAACCAAGTAGTCCGGCGGGGGCCCCGCGGGCGAGGTGATCGCCTTCGGGGGCTAGGTCGATCGCGCGTCGCGCATGCGCGATGGTGCCAGCAACGTCCCCGTGAATTCGCGCCTGCGCCGCACGGTACAGAGCAATGGACGCCGGAAGGGCGGGAAGCGCGGCGCGATCGACGACCACCGTCGCCGGTGCCGCCTCCGTCGAGGACTGTCGTTGTTGGGCGACGTCTTCGAGACGTGCCTCGGCGTCGCGCAGTCGTTCCTCGGCGCCGTCAAGCTCCCCATAGACGAGGAGGGCTCCGGCGTACGCGACGCTAAGCACGGGCCTGACCTTTATGAGCTCGTTCGGCAGCGCCTCGAGCCAGCTCCGCAGTGTGGCCTCCTGGCGAGTGCGGCGCAGCTCGGGAACAGCGAGTTCGACGACGGCCGCCGCGCGGTTGAAGTCTCCGCTGGCGAGGGCGTGCCGAACCGCCTCAGGTCGGTCGCCATTGAGGGCGTGCCAGTCGCTCGCGAGACGATGCAGTTCGGCGACTTGCGCGGGCCGCTCGTCGAGCAGACGGGCACGCAACACGTCGGCGAACAAGTGGTGGTACCGGTACCACTGGCGACGGTCGTCGAGCGGGACGACGAACAGGTTCGCGCGATCGAGCGCCGCCAGCATGGCGTTGCCGCCGTCCTGCCCGGTGACCGCGTCGCAAAGCGGCCCGGACATCCGCGAGAGAACGCACGTGCGCAACAGGAAGTCGCGGACGTTCTCGGGCTGACGGTGGAGGACTTCTTCGGCGAGGTAATCGACGACGTACCGATCGTCCCCCGCGAACCCGGCGATGAAGGCCGCGCTGTCGTCGCGGCCGCGTAGCGACAACGCTGCGAGTTGAAGTGCGGCGATCCACCCCTCGGTACGGAGCTCCAGCGCCGCGACATCCTGCGGCCTCAGCGCGAGGCTCATAACGTCATTGAGGTACGCCGTCGCCTCCGCCGCGGTGAATCGCAGGTCTGCGGCGCGGATTTCGACGAGCTCGCCGCACGCGCGAAATCTCGCAAGTGGCAACGCCGGATCGGCACGACTGCTAATGACGAGGTGAACATGTGCTGGCACGTGCTCCGCGAGGAAGGCGACTCCCTCCTGCACTTCGCCTGCTTCGATGACGTGATAGTCGTCGAGCACCACGACAACTTCGTGATCGACGCCGGCAAGGTCGTTGATCACCGTCAAGAGGATCGCTTCCGTGGACGTGCCGGGCGACTCGAGAAGTGAAAGCGCGGTGACACCCACGCCGGGCGAAACATGCTGCACCGCGGTTACGAGATACGCCAAAAACAGCGCCGGGTCGTTGTCGCGGGCGTCGAGTGACAACCAGGCGACCGCCGCACGTGGGGCGGCCGCGCCCGCCAGCCATTGCGTGAGCAGCGTGGTCTTGCCGAAGCCAGCCGGAGCGGACACCAGCGTTAGCGGTGACGACCACGCGCCGTCGAGACGATGGCGAAGCCCTGGCCGATGAACGAGGTCTCGCCGCTGCTGTGGAATCTTGAGTTTTGTCTCGAGCAGCGCTCGCCCCATGACTGCCTCCGCTCGCCTGGGGCCACCCACCATAGCGGTCAGGCGCCCCCGCGAGTCGGAATCGAAGCCCTCCGCACACGACAAAGGCCCCCCGCTGGTGCAGGGGGCCTTGGCGCGGGCCCGTGGTTCAGGACCGAATACGTAGCGGGGGGAGGATTTGAACCTCCGACCTCTGGGTTATGAGCCCAGCGAGCTACCGAGCTGCTCCACCCCGCGTCGGTGCGTCCACCCTACGGCGCCCGCCAGCGGGTCTCAAATCACGGTGAGCTCGACGGGGACGCACGCGGCGAGGAAGCCGCGGACGACGGCGCGGCCGACGACGACGAACCCGTCGTCCCGAACAGCTTGGCTAGCTGATCAAGGTCGTCGCTGACCTGCTTCTGCTTCTCCCCATAGGTGGCGAAGTCGCCGTTCGCGAGCGCTTTTTGGCCAGCCGCGTACGCCAACTGCGCGTCGGCGATCAGTTGAGCCGCGGTCTGCCCGCCGGGCGCGGTCGGAGTCGCAGAGGCGGACGACGAGCGGTTCGGCGACGGCGAGCCACCTGCGCCGCCCGAACCGCCCGAGCCTCCGCTCGGTGGCGGGGACGGCGAGGCGTTGACCAGGCTGGCGACCGCGGCGCCATAGGTCGACTCGAAACCGATCCGATCACCGAATGACACCAGCACCTTCTGCTGGAGCGGATAAGACCCGGCGCCCCCGGACGCTTTCACGTACACCGGTTCGACGTAGAGCAAGCCACCCGCCACCGGAAGCGTCAACAGGTTGCCGTACACGACGCCGGCGGCGCCGCCCTGCACCCGCAGGATGTTCAGTTGCGTTTGCACCGCGGGATCGGCCTCGAACTGGTTTTGCACCTGCCCCGGCCCGGAAACCGTCGAACTTCGCGGCAGCTCAAGAACTCGGATCGTGCCGTAGTCAGGCCCCGGATCGCTGTCGACGGCCATGAACGCCGACAGGTTCGGTCTACCTCGCGGCACAAACGTCGTCGTCAACGAAAACGACGGCTTCGATTGGTCGGGCATCTTCAGGGTCAGGTAGTACGGCGGCTGGTCGGGCGGCGCAGAACCCGTTTGCGTCGGGTCGGCCGGCACCAACCAGAAGTCCTGCTGCCCGTAGAAAGCGTGCGGGTCTGTGACGTGGTAGTTGGCCAGCAACTTGCGCTGCACCTTGAACAGATCCTCGGGATAACGCACGTGCGCCAGCAGTTGGGCACTCATCGCAGACTCGGGCTGAACCGTGCCCGGGAAAATCTTCATCCAGGTGCGCAGCACCGGGTCGCTCGCGTCCCACGCGTACAAGGTCACCGCGCCGGTGTACGCGTCGACGGTCGCCTTCACCGAGTTGCGCACGTAGTTGATCTGCTCGCTCGCCTGCGCCGCGGTCGTCGCCTTCTCAGTGTTGGTGTCTTGCGTTATGGAGTTCAGGTTTTCTCTTTGCGAATAGGGAAAACCGTCGCTCGTGGTGTAGCCGTCGACGATCCACACCAGCCGACCGTCGACGACCGCTGAGTACGGGTCGCCGTCGATGGTCAGGTACGGCGCCGCCTTCTCGACGCGCTGCCGGGGGTCGCGGTCGTACAAGATCCGTGAGTCGGAGTTGATGCCGTCGGAGAGCAGCAGGTTCTTGTCGCCGAAGCGCAGCGCGTATTCAAGTCGCCTAAACGCGGAGCCGATCGGCACACCGCCGCCACCGTCATACGTGTTGTACTGCTGACCGTTCCCGCCGTTGATCGGGTAGTCGTACTCCCGCGGGGATGCGCCCGCCGGGGCCCCGACGACGGAGAACGACGTCTCGCCCTCGCCGAAATACACTCGAGGCTGGAATGTGCCGAGACTCCCCTGCACCGGGATGTCACGCTCGACGAACGCCGGCCGACCGTCGCTGTCGACGCCGTTGCCCGGGGCAGCAACGAAGCCATAGCCGTGCGTGTAAACCAGGTGCTCGTTGATCCAGGTCTTTTGGGTGGCGGGCACCCCGCTCAAATTGAGCTCGCGGGTCGCGACCACTGCGTCTTGCTCCTGGCCGTTGAGGACGTAGCGGTCGACGTCAAGCTTGTCGACACTGTAGAAGTTTCTGAACTGCTGGAGCTGGTTGTACGTCGGCGGCAGCACCGAGTTGTCGAGCAACCGCACGCCCGCGCCGGTGGCCGTGTTGTCGTTCAGCTGAGCGGCGCTCGCACTCGTCGTGGCGTCGTACGGCTTCACCTGCACCTTGGTCAGCCCGTAGGCGTACCTCGTCTGGTCGATGTTGCGCTGGATGTAGGGCGCTTCCTTGTCGGCCTCGCTCGGCTTGACCTGGAAGTTCTGCACGATCAAGGGGTAAACGCCGCCGATGATGACCGCCGACAACACCAGGAGACCGAACGCTGCAGCGGGCAAGAGCCAGCCGGGACGAAAGATGGTGGCGAAGAAAAGAGCGGCGCAGAACAAGGCGATGATGGCGAGGATCGACTTCGCCGGCAGCACCGCGTGCACATCGGTGTAGGAGGGCCCGGTCACCACGCCGCGGGACGAAAACGCCAGCCCGAAGCGGTCGAGGTAGTAGGCGATCGCCTTGCAGAGCACGAAAACAAAGAGCAACGAGGCGATGTGCGCGCGAGCGCCCCTCGTCAGCCGCTGCCCGGGCGTGCGAATCGCAATGCCGCCGAACAAGTAATGCGCAAGCAAAGTCACGAGCGTCGTGACGACAACCAGCGCCATCACGTAGCCGAGGATGAACCGTTGGAAGGGATAAATGAACGCGTAGTAACTGACGTCGCGGTGGAACTGCGGATCCTTGTGCCCGAACGACGTGGCGTGAGCCCACATCATCCACGTCTTCCACTTGCCGGACGCCGCTGTTCCAAAGATGAGCCCGAAGAACACCGCCAAAATTGCGAAGAGCCACCACCGCCGCGGCTCCAGCACGTTGCGATACCGCTGCAGGGCAAGCTGCTCTCGCGACGAGGCCCGGTAGGCGGGCCGCAGCCGGTAGGCCAGATACATGTTGCCCAGCAAGGTGAGCGCCATGAATCCGCCAAAGCCGAAGAACATCGCGACCCGCGTCCACAACTGAGTGCTGAACACCGAGCCGTAACCCACGGAGTCGAACCACAACCGCTCGGTGTCGAGCGCGACGAACACGCCGACGACCACCGCAAGCACGACCAGCGCGGCGATCGCGATCAGAACCGGCTTGCCCCATCGCGGAAACTCCGGACGCGGGACCGGGCGACGCGCACCCGGTCCGTACGGTCGTCCGTGTGACGGATCGGGCGGCTCGTGGAACGTCACTCACACCTCGCGGAATCGGCTGGCCACAACCTACCGAATCGACAGCCCAGGCGTCGGGCAAGATAACCCCTGAGATGACAACCACCCCGGCGCTTGCCGCCGCACTCTTCGAGGTTGACCGGCACCTCGCGGCCGGCGGCTGGGACCAACCACCCCGCCTCTACGCCTTGGTCAACACGGCAGACCTGGTGCGTAGCGAGCCGGCGCTCGCGCAAAGCCTCGGCTTGCCAACGGTCGAAGACGTCTCGGACGTCGAAAATCTCACACCGGTCGAGCAGGAGAGCCCGCAGTCCGAGCAGCCGCTCGACGAGTGGCTTGCCAGTATCGGGTGGCCCGACGAGGTGGTCGGGTGCGCACTCGCCCACGAGGTGCTCGCGCTTCCGCCGTCCGCCGAAGCTGAAATCCCCGACGCGCCCGGCGCCGACGCCCTCAACTGGGCAGCCGCGCATCCGGGCCGGCGAGAAGTGCGGATGCTCGTCGGCGTCCTGCGCGACGGCAGCCGAGCGTCGATCTTGCGGGTGCGCGCAGCGACAAACGACGAGCCGGACGACGTGGTGACCGGCGACGACCTCGCGCCGCGATTGGCTGACGCGCTCGCCGCCACCCTGGTCGACTGACCCCTCGGCTACCCGGCCGAGCACAGCGGCGGCGTTCCGCCCGAACGAAGCGTCTTGATCGCGTCGACGGCGTCGGTCAGTGTTGAGACCTTCACCAACTTCAAGCCCTTGGGCTTTTCCTTCAGCGCCTCGGCGCAATTGCCAGCGGGCACGAGGAAGGCCACCGCGCCATTCGCCTTCACCGCCGCTTCTTTTTGCTGGACGCCGCCGATCTCGCCCACCTTGCCGTCTGCGTCGATCGTTCCCGTGCTTGCGATCGTGAGACCACCGGTCAAGTTGCCGTCGGTGAGCTTGTCGATGATGCCAAGGGTGAACGCCAGACCCGCGCTCGGACCGCCGACGTTGTTCAACTCGATGTCAATCTCGAACGGAATCGCGAAGCTGTCGAGGACGCCGATGCCGATGCTCGGGGCGCCACCCTGCTTGATCGGTTGCTGCAACGTGACGTCGACCGACATCGCGGTTCCACTGCGGTTGATCTGCAGCGCCACGTGGTCACCGACCTTGTGCGTCTTCAACACGCTCACCAACTGATCGGAGCTGCTGACCGACGTCGAGTCGACTCCGAGAATGACATCACCGAGCTGCAACTTGCCTTTGGCGGTCGAGGATGTCTCGACCGTCGAGACCTCAGCGCCGGGCTGCAATTTCATGCCGAGGTAGCGCAGTGCGGCGATCTTCGCGTTGACCTGCGACTGATCCATGTCCTCGGTGTCTTGCTGCTGGACCTGTTTCGCGGTCACCGTGGGCGGATAGAGCACCCGCAGCGGCACCACGGCGTCGTGGTTGCTCCACCACCCGCTGAGCACTTTGAACGCCGAGAGGTTCTCGCCGGGACCGCCGTATTGCAGCACGGTCACCAAGAAGATCCGACCCGTTGACTTCGCAGCGGTCGGGTGGCCCTTGATGACGATGAGCGGCTTTCCGCCGCTGCTACCGAGCGTGTCGGTGACCGGCCCGGGCGTCAGCTGAACATAAGGCACCGGCAACGCCATGCCGGCGAAGAAGAGGCCGATCGCCAGGATCGCCGACGCCACAAGGGTCGTGGCCTGGCGTCGCATGGGCCAAGAGTACCTGGCCGCCAAACAGGCGGTGATCATGCAGTTAGGCGCAACCCAGCTTTGCGTGGGTTGCGCCTAACTGCATGATCACCGCCCAGGAGGGAGCGGCCGAACTGGTGCCTAGCGTGCGAAGAAACCGATGCCGCGCTCGCGGCGGGCGCCGAAAGCGGGCTCGAACACCTGTGCGTCGCCGTCTGGTGCGATCGCCGGTGCCGGCTGCTGCTGATCGGGTACCGGCAGCACGGTGGGCGCCGGCAAGGCGCCCTGAGCCGGCATGGCGAACTGGTCGACGGCCACCAACGGTTGGTCGGGGACGACGATCCCGGTCGCGGACCCCTGGTCGGGTACCTCGACCGTCGGGATTCCTGGCGCCTCCGCAAGGGAGTAGCTCTCGATCGCCTCTGCGATCGTGGCTGGCGCCGCAGGGGCCTCCGCCGAGGCGGCGGCTGCCGGCGCAGCTGCTGCCGGGGCGACGGCCGCGGGCAGCTCGACGGGCGCGCCCGGCGCCTCGACCGACTCGCCCGGAACCTCGACGCGATACCAAGCCTTGAACGACAGCGGCACCTCGGAAAGCGAGTACACGGAGGCGCTGCTCACGTTCTCGACGTTGCGCAAATGCTCGACGAAGCGCACCGCCTCCTCGATAGCGGCAAAGCGCCGAAACGCCGGCGTGCCGTCGGGGGCGGGGAAAAAGACGACGTGCTCCACTGGCCTCACTGCCTCACTCGTAACCGACGTGACTTCGGTTAGATCGGCAACCGGACCATGCGTTCTTGAGCCGACCGGGCTATTTCGATCGGGCGGCTGATCGTTCGGCGTGTTGGGCGAGCGCGCGGCGGAATCGGCTGAACGACTCCATCGACTCTTGCATCTGGGCTGGACGCGCCGGACGGCTGGCGAAGTACGCCCACACGATCCCGATGATCAGGGCGACCAGCGGGATCGCCAGCCACAACAACACCGTCATCGAGAGTTGCGCTTTCCTTCAATCCGGACGAACTTCAGCTTCTTCAGGGTAGCCGCAAGCTCACCCTTCGGCGCCGACCCATTCGATTCCGCCGTCGCGGAAGACCTGGCGCTTCCAGATCGGCGCCTTTTCTTTGACGTCGTCGATGAGCTGCTGGCCGGCGACAAACGCGTCGCCTCGGTGCGCGCACGACACCGCGACGACAACCGCGAGGTCGCCGATCGCGAGCGATCCCACCCGGTGCACCGCGGCCACCGCGATGACGTGAGGCTGGTCGGCGATCGCGCCCGCGAGGTCGCGCATCACCGACACCACGTTCGGATGGGCCTCGTACTCCAGCGTCGTCACCGCGCGACCGCCGTCCTCGTCGCGCACAGTTCCAACAAACAGCGCGATCCCGCCCGCCGCCGGATCGCTCACGGCGGCAAGCACCTCATCGACCGACAACGGCTTGTCGCGGACGTCGACCAGTCGCACCTCACCCACGGCGGCGCCGCCTCGCCCGCCGCACCAACGCCGCTGTTCCGACGAGCGCCACGGTCGCGCCGACGGCGGCACCGGCGGCGGCATCGCGTCGTCCAAGCCGATGACCACCGATGGCGAGTCGACCCGAGGACTCCGCGATCGCCGCTCGCAGCGCGTCCTCGTTGGTGTGCGCCGGCGCCCATCCGTGTTCGGCGAGCCAAACCGGCTCGACCACCCACGGATACACCAGGAAGTGCAGATCGCCCGCGGAGGCGGGTGTGGCGCCGAGCCGGTGCAACCGCTCCGCCGTGCTGAAAGCCACGGACGCGGGCAGCTCAATGTGCCGCTTGCCGGTGACTCGCTCGACGTCGAGTTGGTCAAGCCAACCGGTGCTGCCGACGGCGACCACGCGATGCCGCTCGCCGGCGTCTGACTCAAACCCTCCGGTCAGCACCACTTCGAGGGCGGAGACCAGGTCGTCGACGTGGCAGAACTGCCAGCTCATCTGCGCACCCTTGAGCGCGAGCAGCCGCGGCGCCTCGAAGTGTCGGGTGACCACGGTGTCGACCCCTGGGCCGACAAGGGCCGCGGGGCGGACGACGGTGACCGCAAGTCCGGGGTGGGTGCGCGGCGCTTGCGTCGCGAGCCGTTCCATCTCAAGCAGATCGCCGAGCAGCGCGCTGTCGGGAGCGGCGAGCAGTGGCGCGTTTTCTGGCAGCGGCACGGCATTGTCGGGCTGGGCGCCGTAGACCATCGCGCTCGTCACCAGCACGACGTGCTTGACGCCCGCCGCAGCCGCGGCGGTCAACACCGTCGCGGTGGCCCGCACGTTCGACGAGTGCCGGTCGATGCGTTCAGCCGCGGCGCCGATGTCGACCGCGAGATGCACGACGACGTCGACGCCACCGAGCCGGTCGGCCACCATCGGGTCGCGGACGTCCGCCAGCCGCCACGTCGCATGCGGCGCGTCGCCACGAATGCTGTCGATCGCGACGACCTTCTTCACCGCCCCCGAGGTCACCGAAGCGGACGACGCGAGGTGGCGCACCAGTTGCTCGCCAACGCCATGCGCGGCGCCGGTCACGGCGACCACAAGACCGCCGCGTGCCGCGGCGCTGCGCCGGCCGGTGCGAGCGGATGACGCGCGCTTGCTCGCCGGCTTGCTCGCCGGCTTGCTCGTCGGCGGCGTCGCCGCCGCGTCGTCCGAGCTCTCGTTCGTAGCAGCGCCCTTACCGCTCTTGCTGGCGCGCGGCGACGTGCCGCTGCGCCGTGGGCGAACCTGGCTTTCCTCGGTGTTCATCGTGCGATCCCCCCGACTACCGTGGGCGTCATGGGACCCGCGCGCGTTGCCGTTGTCGCCGTCCTCGATGCCCGTCATGTGCCCATCCTGCCTGAGGAGTCGGCGTGAGTGAGATCCCGTTCGGCTTCGGCAAGCCCAACGACGACGAGAACAGGGGTCCGGGCGGGCAAAACAACCCGCTCGGGTTCGGCGGTGACATCGGCGACGCGCTGCACCGGTTCGCCGATTTGATGTCGTGGCAGGGCGGCCCGGTCAACTGGGACCTCGCCAAAGACGTCGCGCGGCAGGCCGCCGCGAACGGCGACCGATCCGTCGTCGACGCCGAACGCACCGCCGTCGCCGACACGCTCCGCCTCGCCGAGCTATGGCTCGATCCCGCGACGTCGTTCTCGTCCGCGACCAAGTCGGTGCGCGCGTGGAGCCGCGCCGAATGGATCGAGGCGACCCTGCCCACCTGGAAAACGCTCGTCGAGCCGGTTGCGACGAAGGTCGTCGACGCGTTCGGCTCGGGCATGCCGGGCATGCCGGGTATGCCCGGCATGCCGGGCATGCCGGGCATACCAGGCATACCGGGGATGCCCGGGTTCGGCGGGCCCGACGTCGATCCTGGCGAGCTGCCCGCGGAGATACAGCAGATGGCCGGCCCGTTGATGTCGATGATGCGGCAGATGGGCGGGGTCATGTTCGGCGGCCAGGTCGGCCAGGCGTTGGGCGCGCTGGCCCGCGAGGTCGTTTCCTCAACGGACGTCGGATTGCCGCTCGCCGGTGTCGGCACTGCCGCGCTATTGCCTGCGGGGATTGAGGAATTCGGCGCAGGCCTCGAGCTGCCCCCCGAAGAGGTGCGGCTGTTCGTGGCGTTGCGCGAGGCTGCCTGCCATCGGCTGTTCGCCGGAGTGCCGTGGCTGCGCGGGCGGGTGTTCGCCGCGGTCGAGGACTACGCGCGTGGCATCACCGTCGACATGTCACACATGCAAGAGGCGATGGGATCGATCGACCCGACGAATCCGGAGGCGTTGCAAGAGGCGCTCGCCGGTGGGCTGTTCGAGCCGCAAGACACGCCCGCTCAGCGGGCCGCCCTGTTGCGGCTTGAGACGCTGCTCGCGTTGATCGAAGGCTGGATCGACGACGTCGTCGCGCAAGCCGCCCACGACCGGCTGGCCGGCGCCGACGCGCTCGCCGAAACCGTGCGCCGACGCCGCGCGGTCGGCAGCCCCGCGGAGCAGACGTTCGGCACGTTGATCGGGTTGGAACTGCGGCCGCGACGCATGCGTGAAGCGGCGCAGCTGTGGCAGCTATTGCGCGAGCAGCGTGGCGTCGAGGGCCGTGACGCGATCTGGGAGCACCCCGACCTGTTGCCGACCGCGGACGACCTCACCGATCCCGCTGCGTTCGTCGACCGGCGCGAGATCGACGTCGATCTCAGCGGCCTCGAGGCGCCGCGGTCCGACTCGCCGTCCGACTCACCGGACGACCCGCCGTCCGACCCGCCGTCCGACCCGCCGTCCGACCCGCCGGCCGACCAGAGCTAGTCACCACAGCTGCAGCGGGCCGGCCGGCGCCGTCGGCTCCTCCAAACCGCCCGCGCCTTCCCACGACGACTGGTCGACGCCCGCGGCGTCGGAGAACCCCAGCAGGTAGCCGCGTGCCAGCTCGGCTTTCGGATATCCCGCGACGAGCGCCTGGAAGCGCGGCCCATGGCTGATCTCGATGAGGTGTGCCAGCTCGTGCAGCAAGACGTAGTCGATCACCCACGCGGGCATCGCCTTCATCCGGTCGGAAAGCCGAATAGTGCCGTCGGACGGCGTGCATGAACCCCAGCGGGAGGCCTGGTTTCCGACCCAGCGCACGCTGGTCGGCGTGGCACGGCCGCCCAGGAACCGGCCGGAAAGCTCCGCCGCTCGGCGGGCCAGCTCGTCGTCGTTTCGGCTCGCCTTGCCGGATCGCCGCCGCTCTTGAGCGGCCAGCCGCTCCAACATCACGTCGACCCAGCGCTGCTCGTCGGCACGCGACATCCGGGCCGGCAGCAAGACGATCGTGCGGTCGCCGTCACGGTAGGCCGACACCGTGCGCCGACGACGTGGGCTGCGGCGGACCTCGACATTCGACGGCACGCCGTCCCGCCCGGTGACATTCGGCGGGACGCCGTCCCGCCCGGTGACATTCGGCGGGACGCCGTCCCGCCCGGTGACATTCGGCGGCACCTCGCTGGTCGCGTTCCTCACGCGCGCACCGTACCGCCCGATCGCGACGATCCTGCGGAACCGACCGTCAAACAGCACGAGTCGCCCTCGATGCGCCGGGAATTTGCAGCGGAGCAGGCGATTTTCTTGGTGTCCACACCATGCGGACGACGATTGCGCAGGTCATCCGGGTCGCCGCCGAACGGCAACCGGGGCTATCCACACGCCGTCCGCTCGTCGTCCACAGCAACACCCCGCGCCGTCCCCACCGCGTGCACATCGTCGTCCACAGGCAAGGCGTTTCGTTTGTTGACGGCGCTCATCGCGCCTCCTACGGTCAGGGCGTTGGAACCCCGGGTTGGGGCCGCCGTTCGCAAGGGGAAGGTGGACGGCACAAACCGGCCCGGGGTTTCGCATTTGCCGCCCGCAGCGATGCGGCCAACCTGTGGATAACCTGTGGAAATCGTCCTGCGGGCACCAGCGGCGGCACGGCGCGACGCGGCCGCCACGGCGTGCATGCGCGCCGCGTGAGCGTGGCTGACGTAGGGTGTCAGGCGGCTTACCCCAACGGGCAGACGCCGCCCGTCGGGTCCGCTGGTCAGTTTCCGCGACCGGCAGCAGTCCCGGCACAACCAGCACCACCATCGGGGACAGTCGAGGCGGCTTCGGCGACCCGGACCCGTCCAGCTCGTTACACGGAACAGCACGACCTGCTCCCACACCCCTGCGAGCGCAAACGATCTAAGGAGGACCGCGTGGCCGAGAAGTACAGTGGCGAGGCCTACTGCGTGAAGTGCAAGGAGAAGCGCCAGTTCGAGGGCGACGTCGTCGTCAACGAAAAGGGCACCAAGATGGCGAAGGGCAAGTGCTCGGTCTGCGGCACGACCCTCAACCGCATCCTTGGCAAGGCCTAACCGCACACAAGCAAACAACCGCGAGGGCCGGGGAGTCGATCACGACTCCCCGGCCCTTTCGCATTTCCACACCCCGCCAACGTCCCCTCACCGTCCCGAGCCTTGTGGACGACGCGCATCCGGCGTCCCGCCGGATGCGAGGCTTCGCAGAACCGGACCTGCGAACGCTTGACCGACCCCGGAGGCCGCCCGTGCGACCCGTCTTCAAGACCGCCCTGCGCCGGTTCTGGCGCGACCACACCACCCTGCAGTTCGGGCTGCGGCCGGAGCGTGCGCTCCTGCTGCGGGGTGTCGGCGACCGCGCCGCGCGGTTGATCGCGGCGATCGACGGCACCCGCGACCAGTCGGCGTTGCGGTCTACCGCCGCCGAGCTCGGGCTGGAGCCGGCGTTCGCCGACCGACTGCTCGCCCTGCTCGTCGAGGCGCGGGTCGTCGACGACGCCGCCACCGACCCGGCGACGCTGGCCCGGCTGTCGCTGTCCGAACGGGACAGGCTGGCGCCCGACCTGGCCTCGATCTCGCTGCTGTCGGCTAGCGCCGACGGCGGGCTGGCCACCTTGGAGCTGCGGCGTCGGGCCAAGGTCGCGGTTGTGGGCGCCGGCCGGGTGGGCGCGTCGGTGGCGGCGCTGCTCGCGGCGGCCGGAGTAGGTCACGTCGCCGTCGACGACGACGGCGTGTGCGCCGCCGTCGATTGCGCGCCCGGCGGAGCATCGATCGGCAACGTCGGCGTGAGCCGGGCCGCGGTCGGCGCCGCGGTGATCCAAAGGGCCAGCGCGAGCACCCAGCTTCGCCCGTTCGAGGCGGCCGAGCGACCGGATCTCGTCGTGCTAGCCCCGCGGGAGGCGGCACAGCCGCAGCTCGGCGATCAACTGCTGCGGGACGGAACTGCGCACCTGCTGGTCGGGGTTCGCGAGACGACCGCGGTGATCGGGCCGCTCGTGGTGCCTGGCGAGTCGGCCTGCCTGCGCTGCCTCGACCTGCGCCGCACCGACCGCGACCCGGCCTGGCCGCTGATCGCGGCGCAACTCGCGGCTGCGCCGCCCCACGCGCCGGCGCCCGCCTGTGACGTTGCGCTAGCCAGTCTGGCGGCCAGCGTGGCCGCCTTGCAGGCGCTGACGTGGATCGACGCCGGCGAGCCGGCGCTGCCCGCCCCCACCCTGCCCACCACCACGCGGCCCACCACCACGCTGCCCACCACCACGCTGCCGACTACCGCGCTGCCGGCGACGTTCGACGGCACCTTGGAGGTGACCCTGCCGGACTGGCGGATCAGACGGCGGCCATGGTCGCCGCATCCGTCGTGCGGCTGCCATTGGACGCAAGGTCGGGCCCAGGCGTGGTCCGATGGTTGGTCGGCTGACACCGCAACTGGCTGATCACGCCCGGCGCGGCGACGGTTCGTCAGGGACAATGGATCCGTGAGCGACATTCCGCGGCGCACCGTCACCCGCACCGCCCGGCTCGCTTCTCTCCCGCTCGGTGTCGCGGGCCGGGCCACCGTCGGGCTGGGGAAGCGGCTCACCGGCAAGCAGGCGGACGAAGTCGCCAGCGAATTCCAACAGCGCACCGCCGAGCAGCTGTTCAAGGTCCTCGGCGAACTCAAGGGCGGAGCGATGAAGCTCGGACAGGCGCTGTCGGTGTTCGAGGCCGCGATGCCGGAGGATCTCGCCGCGCCCTACCGCGACGCGCTCACCCGGTTGCAAGAAAACGCACCGCCGATGCCCGCGGCGACCGTGCACAAGGTGCTGGCCGGCCAGCTTGGGCCGAACTGGCGGTCGATGTTCCAGTCGTTCAACGACGAACCGGCGGCGGCCGCGTCGATCGGCCAGGTGCACAAGGCGACGTGGTCCGACGGTCGCCCGGTGGCGGTGAAGGTCCAGTACCCGGGGGCGGGCAGGGCGGTCGTCTCCGACCTGAACCAGCTGAGCCGGCTGGCCAGGCTGTTTGCCATCTTGGTGCCCGGCCTCGACATCAAGCCGCTGCTGCAAGAGTTGCGCGACCGGGTCACCGAGGAGCTCGACTACCGGCTCGAGGCGCAGTCGCAACACGCGTTCGCGAAGGCTTACCTCGACGACCCCGACATCCTCGTGCCCGACGTGCTCGCCGGTGCCGACAAGGCGGTTGTCACCGAGTGGGTCGACGCCGCGCCGGTCTCGCGGATCATGCGTACCGGCAGCCAGGCGCAACGCGACCGCATTGGAATGCTCTACGTGCGGTTTCTGTTCTCGGGGCCGTCCCGAGCGGGACTGTTGCACGCCGACCCGCACCCGGGCAACTACAAGTTGCTCGACGACGGCCGGCTCGCCGTCCTGGATTTCGGAGCGGTGAACCGGCTGCCCGACGGTTTCCCACCTGCGATGGGCCGGCTGCTGACCTTGGCACTGAACGGTGACCGCGAGGCGGTGCGCGACGGCTTGCGCGCCGAGGGGTTCGTCAACCCGGGTCACGAGGTCGACGCCGACGAGCTGCTCGCCTACCTCAACCCGTTTCTCGACCCGGTTCGACACGAGACGTTCCAGTTCTCACGGCCGTGGCTGCGGGCGCAGGCGACCCGTATCGGCGACCCCCGAACGCCGTCCGGGGCGCTCGCCCGGCAGTTGAACCTGCCGCCGTCATACCTGCTGATCCACCGGGTCTGGATGGGTGGCATCGGCGTGCTGTCGCAACTCAACGCGCGCGGGCCGTTCCGCGCCGAGATGGTCCGCTGGCTGCCCGGCTTGGAAGCTCACGACTAAACGGTCAACCCGCCAGACCGAGCGCTTTGGCCGCCGCGTTTTGCACCGCCGGCGTCACCGTCGTCCGGTCACCAACGACGGTCAGGGCGCGGACGCCGGCTTTCTGCTGCCTCAGATAATCAAGCGAAGTCGGGTCAACCTGATCGCGGCCATTGGTGAGGAGCAGCGCGCCGCTTCGAGCCCCGACGTTGGCGATCGTCGCGACGCCGTCGACGCCACCTTGGTCTCCGCGGGCGAGGTCGACTTGGTTGACCTCCCAGTGAAGCGTGTCGTGCGCGAACCGGGCCACCGCCACCGAGTCCGACGACGGGTCTCCCGCACCCGCGACCCGCTGCGCGGTGATGCTGTCCTGCTCCAACGCCGCCATGGCGTCGTCACCGACCTGGCTTGAGCCGCCAATCACGACCACGTGCTTGATGCCGTCTTCGGCCAATGCCGCTTGGGTCTGCGTCGGCAGGTCTGTGTCGTCCGCGTACAGCAGCGGGAAGTGACCGCGATACGCCAACGTCCCTGCGAGCACCGCGTCCGCCAGGTCAGCTGGGTTGACCACCAACGCGGTCGCGCCGAGGCCCGGCAGCGCGGCCGGCTGCCCGCTCGCCTGCTCGATCACCGCCGCCGTGGCGTAACGGTCGACGCCGGCCAACCGGGTTGTCCGCATCCCGTGCTCGTGCAACGTGGCGTCGACGTCGGTGCTGATCGCGGTCGCGTCGCCGATCACATAGACCTGCTTCACCTTCAGCTTGCGCAACGCTTGCAACACGTCGTCCGGCAGCTTGTCCGGCGGGGTCAAAAGCAGCGGACCGCCACCTTGCGCGCCAGCAAGGTAGCTCGCGGCCACGGCGTCCGAAAGATCATCGCCGCGTGCGAGGACGGCGGCGTCGGCGTGCGCGAACGTCGCGGTCGCGACCGCGGCCGCCGTCGCGTAACGGTCCGGGCCTTGAACTCGGCGCACGGCCGAATGCCCACCGCCCCCGAGCGCCAGCCCGACGAAGATCGCGCCAATCAGGACGACGATCGCCGCTGCGCGCAACCAGGTCGGCACGACGGCGACCCAGTGCCGCAGCCGGCCAAATCCGGACGCGGACCAGCGGCGCGGACGCGAGGCACCGGCCACGGCGGACGCCGCCTCGCCCGACCACGAGCACATCCGCTCGACGAGTTCGCCCGCCGACGCCGGACGACGTTGCGGCTCAAGTGAAAGCCCGGGTCGCAACGCCCGCTCGATCACCTGCACCGCGCTCGGGTGAACGCCGTCCCAGGGCGGACGCACCTCGCCCGGCGGGCGTCCGGTCAGCAACGCCAGCATGGTCGCGGCAAGACCGTAGACGTCGGCAGCCGGTGTCGGGGGCTCGCCGTCAAGCACCTCTGGAGCGGTGTAGCCGACTGTGCCGGCACTTGCCATCAGGCCGCTGCTCGCGATGCCGAAGTCGACAAGCACCACGCGATCGTCCGGCGTGAGGACCACGTTCGCCGGCTTGACGTCGCCATGGACGATCACCGGCCGATGCGCGTGCAAGTGGTCGATCGCGGCCGCGAGTTGCTGGGCCCACCGCAGCACGCTGGGCAGCGGCATCGCACCCGAGACTCACCACGCCGATGCGCTGCAGCACGCCCGGCCAGCGGGCCTGCGCGAAGTCACCGCCGTCCGCCGCCCACGCGTTGAACAACACCCCGATGACGATCAGCCCGACCGCCCGCTTGACCAACCGGCCAAGTCCGGCCGCGCCGCGTCGTCCGATGAGCTGGTCGACGCTGATGCCGGCAAGGAACAGGAACGCGGGGAAGACCAGGTCGGCGCCGGTCCAGCCGTTCCAAGATGCGTGCCGCAGCCAGGGGAACTCGCCGGGCCCGGCGGGCAGCTGCTCGACGACGAGCATGCCGGCGACCGCCACGCCGCGCGCCACGTCGAGAGCCGCCCACCGTCCAGTGCGCGCCTCGCGCTCCGGCGCCGGGTAGCGGACGCCGGGTGTGACCACGGGCGCGAGCGACGGCCGCGGATACGGCACGCGCACCGGCACGGTAAGCAGCTCCCCTGTTCGTTGGCGATCGCGATCACGCTAAAGAACGGCGTGGCGGGACCGCCCTAGCCGGCAAGACAGGGTTCCCTGCGGACGACGCGGAAGGGGCCGCGCCCTGACGGGCGCGGCCCCTTCCTTTGCTGGTCAGCGGGTGGCGAGTAGCACCCGCCTGATCCATCGCGACCGCTCCTGAGTGCGCTGCCGATTGACTCGGGCACGATGCGCAGCTGCCAGCTGTGCACGCAGCTCAGCATCGCGGACGGTGTTATGTCGACTGGTGACGACGGTGCGCGCGTGCGCGTCATTGATAAACATGAAAACCCCACGGCATAGGAAAAATCGGCTCACGGATACGGGCGTGCCGGCAACGGCACAGCACGCGGTGGTTGGGCAGTTCGTGTCACGAACTGCCGGCTCGGCCAAGCGGTGCGGTGTTGCTTGGCCGAGCCCGGGGTTGCTCGCGAGCCGATCGGGTGACCGGCGGTCAGGCCGCGACCTCCTTGCGCGGACGCCCCCGCGGGCGCTTGCGCGGAACCACGACTCCCTGCACGAACAACTCGGCGCCCCACACGCCCCACGGCTCGCGCCGCTCGATGGCGGCGGCCAAGCACGCGGTGCGCACTGGGCAATCAGCACACATGGCCTTGGCGGTCTCCACGTCGTCGGGCGACTCGGCGAAGAACAACTCCGGGTCGACCGTCAGGCACGGGATCTCCATCGACCGTCGCAGCGCTTGCGCGAGCACACGGTCGAACGGGCCGGTCAGCATCTGCGTCACCCCCTAGTGACGTCGTAGGTGCGTCGCGCTCATCGGTGGCGCGACTTGGGCGGGTTAGCTCGGTCCTACGGTGCTGTCGATCCAAGCTCTCGGGTCGGACAGTTTCCGTCGGCAAACCGGTAGTAGGTACGGATTCCTCGGGGTCACTTGGTAGGGGACGGGATCGGTTGGGAACTTTTCTGCGCAACTTGTCGGGGCAACTTGTCGGGCCAAACAAAGAGGCCGCGGATCCCGGTGATTCGGGTTCCGCGGCCTGGAGTGAGCCGGTCTGAGTGCGTTTTCAAACCGGGACTTTCCAGAGCCTGGGCCCCTCGTACACCGTGCTGCGGAACTGCTTCGTAGCCTGGCGGTCAAGCTTGTTGGTGCGGTCGAGCTTGCTGGCGGGAACCTTGTCTGCCGGTGCGGCAACCACAACGGCAATCGAGGCCGGCATGCCGAGCGACGGCTGACCACGCCACATGCCGCGGCCTGCGCCATTCATGCCTGCGCCATTCATGCCTGCGCCATTCATGCCGACACCATTGAGACGAACGGCGCCAGTGAGATGTGACGCGGCAACGCCTGCAACAGCGGGAACGGCCGGAATTGCGGCAACGCCGACGACAGCACCGCCCAGCGCGTGAATCGTGCTCTCCATCAGTCGTTACCTCCTTCCGCCGCTCGATGTGACACGAGACCTTGATGTGTCACGAGATGTTGTTGCTATTGCAAGATTTCTGGTCTCAGGCAGCCAAACGGGCGACCTCCCGAAACCGACTTGTGCAGGTTACGGGGTCGCCCAGCGGCCGAGCAATCTATTTATTCGATTAACTTTGGGCCGCCGTCCGCGCACAGCGCGAGCACGTCGTCGCCGAACGCTTCAAGCTTCGCCGGGCCGACGCCGCCGATCGACGCCAACTGCGAGCGAGTCAACGGACGAACCTCCGCAATTCGGGTGAGCGTCGCGTCGGTGAAGACGCAAAATGCAGGTTGCTTCAACTCGCGCGAGCGGTCGAGCCGCCAGTCGCGCAGCTTCTCGAACAGCGCCTCGTCGACGTCACCCGGACAGTCGACGCATCGACCGAGCTTGCGTTCGGCGCCGCCGGTCAAGACCCGGCCGCAGACCCGACAGCGCGCGCTGGCGGAAACCCGCTCACGTCGTCCGGCGATCACCCGTTTGGAGGACGTGGCGCCCACGCCGCCGCCGGCGAGTTCGGCACGCAACGCCTCGAGAAATCGCGACGGGCCGCGACTGGCTCGACCGCCGGGTGTCCGCGCCGCAGCCCACGACAACGCCAGCGTGACGCGTGCTCGGGTGATGCCGACGTACAGCAGCCGGCGCTCCTCGGCGATCTGGTCAGGCGTCTCGGCGTAGACGATCGGGAGCGTGCCGTCGGCGAGGCCGACGATGAAGACGGCTTCCCACTCCAAGCCCTTCGCGGCGTGCAGCGAGGCGAGCGTGACGCCGTCGACCACGGGCGCGTGCTGCAGCGCCGCACGCTCCTCAAGCTCGGCGACGAACTCCGGCAAGCCGCCCTCGGTGCGGTCGTCGGCGAGTCGGGCGAGCGCGGCGAGTGACTCCCAGCGTTCGCGTGCGGCCCCCGCGCCGGCCGGCGCGACTGAACTCAGACCAGCGCTTGCAAGCACGGCGCGCACGCTCTCGCCGAGCGGCGCGTCGTCCGACACGGAACGGGCGGCGCCGCGCAGCAGGAACATCGCCTCGCGCACCTCGGGCCGTTCGAAGAACCGCTCCCCGCCGCGCAGGACGTACGGGACGCCCGCCTCAGCAAGCGCCTGCTCGTAGGTCTGCGACTGCGCATTGATACGGAACAGCACCGCGATCTCGCTGGCCGGCAGACCGTCGGCGATCAGCTTGGCCGCTTTCGTGGCGACCGCGGCGGCTTCGGCGACCTCGTCGTCGTGGCTGGTCAGCGTCGGCGTCGGGCCGGGTTGGCGCTGCGCGACCAACTTGCCGTCGGCCAACCGGTTGGCGACCGCGACCACCTGCGGCGTCGAGCGATAGTCGCGGACCAGCTGAACGACGGTCGCCTTCGGATAACGGGTGCGAAAGCCGAGGAGGTAGCTCGGGGACGCACCAGCGAACGAGTAGATGGTCTGCTCGGGATCGCCCACAACGCATAAGTCGTCGCGGCCGCCGAGCCACGCGTCGAGCAGTCGCTGCTGTGCCGGGTTGACGTCTTGGTACTCGTCGACGACGAAGTAGCGGTATTGCTCGCGCACTTGCGCCGCGATCTCGGGCTCCGTCTCCAGCAGCGCGGTCGCGTGCAGCAGCAAATCCTCGAAGTCGAAAAGGTTCTTACGTACCTTGAGATCTTCATAGCCCGCGTAGATGGCCGCGACATCGGCGGCGGGTCGCGGCGGTACGCGATGCTCCAACTCCACCGAAGCCGGGTAGTCGTCGGGCGGCCGCTGCAACGCCTTCATCCACTCGATCTCACCCGCGACGTCGCGCAGCTCGGACGGCGAAAGCGAGAGGCGCAGCCGCCCGGTGACCTCCGCGAGCAGCGGCACCTTTGACTTGAGCACCGACGGCAATTCGCCGCCCACCGCGCGCGGCCAGAAGTACTGCAGCTGACGCAGCGCCGCCGCGTGAAAAGTGCGCGCCTGCACGCCCTGAGCGCCGAGCTGCCGCAACCGCCCGCGCAGCTCCCCCGCGGCGCGGGTCGTGAAGGTCACCGCGAGCACATGCCCGGGGGCGACCACACCCTCGTGGACGGCGAACGCGATGCGATGGGTGATCGCCCGGGTCTTACCGGTGCCCGCGCCGGCCAGGATGCAGACCGGACCCCGCACCGCTTCCGCGGCCGCGCGTTGCTCGGGATCAAGGCCGGCCAGGATGTCGGACGCTGAGACATCGGAGGCTAAGACATCGGAGGCTAAGACATCGGAGGCCAAGACGTCGGGTCGAGTCACGCAGCCATCCTGGCAGCCCGGCCCGACAGCCTGCGCCGATTCACCGGCGGAAGAAAGGTTGCGCCGCTCCGGTTGTGGATAGGTGACCGCGCAACTAAACGCCCAGTCGAAGGAGCAGATCGCGTTGACCCCCAGCACCGACCTGACGATGTACACCACCACCTGGTGTGGCTATTGCCGCCAGCTCAAGCGGCAGCTTGACGAGCAGGGGATCGGCTACGCCGAGGTCAACATCGAGCAGACGCCCGGCGCGGCGGAGTTTGTGATGAGCGTCAACGGCGGCAACCAGACCGTTCCGACCCTGCTCTTCCCCGACGGGAGCACGCTGACCAACCCGTCGCTCGCGCAGGTGCGCAGTCAGCTCGATGGCATCGCCAGTTAGCCCAGTCCGCGAGCTGGCCCAGTCCGTGCCGGCTAACCCAGTCCGTGCCGGCTAGCCGAGCCCCCCGCCGTACCAGCGGTTGATGAGTCGAAACGCGACCGACGCGCGCATCGGCAACCGCAGTGATCCGTCGCCTATGCAGGCGGTCATTTCGTCGCGGGTGAACCAGCGGGCATCGGTGATCTCCACGCCGTCGAGGGCAAGATCGGACGACCTCGCGTGCGCGGTGAAGGCCAGCATCAGGCTGGACGGAAACGGCCACGGCTGGCTTTCCACGTACCGGACGTCGTCGACAACGACGCCGACCTCCTCGCCGACCTCGCGGACGACCGCCTCCTCGAGGGTCTCCCCTGCTTCGACGTAGCCCGCGAGCGTCGACATCCGTCCCTGCGGCCAGCTCGGTTGGTGGCCGAGCAGCGCGCGGTCGGCGTCGTCCGTGACAAGCATGATCACCGCGGGGTCGGTGCGCGGGTAATGCTCCGAGCCGTCTTCGACGCAGACCCGGATGTGGCCACCCACGCTCGCCGTCGTGGGGGCGCCGCATCTGGGGCAGCGCGGATGCCGCACATGCCATTGCTCGAGCGCCGAGGCGTGCGCGAGCAACATCGCCTCGTCGGCCGACAGCACCGCGCCGACGTCGCGCAATGACGCGGGTTGCGTTCCTTCCGGCGGCTCGTCGGGCAGGTCGGCCATCACGGCGAAGTACGCGGCACCTGACTCGCCGTCGTCCGGCGTGCCAAGGAAAAGTCGCTCACCGTCAGGCGCGTTGCTTGGCGACGTCCACACGAGGTGTTCGCCGCCGACTAAGGCCCGCGCGTCGTGAACGACAAGCACTTTGGACGACGGATGCCCCCATGCGGCGGCAATCCATGCGTCGTCCGAACGCAGATGTGCGCTCCGGTTCATGCGGGCTGCGCGGCGAGTTCGTCCCACAGATAAGCGACCGCCTCCGCGCCCTTGAGCAGCAACGGGATGACGGCGTGCTCGTCGGGCGCGTGAATGCGATCAGTCGGCAGACCGACGCCGAGAAACACCAGCGGGGCTTGCAAGATCTGGCTTATCTCCGCCTCTGGACCGGAGCCGCCCTCGCGGGTGAACAGCACTTCGTCCTCGAACGCACGGCCTAACGCGCTGGCCACCGCTCCCAGCGCTGGATCGTCCAGCGGCACCAGGTACGGCTGCACGCCGTCGCCGAAGAAGTGGACGTTCGCGGTGATGCCGGGCGGCGTGTTTTCCTCGACGTACGCGCGAAAAGCGGCTTGGACGTCGAGCGGCTGCTGGTCGGCGATGAGCCGGAAACTCACCTTGGCGTGCGCGTCGGTCGGGACGATCGTCTTATGGCCGGCCAGCATGTAACCGCCCCAGACGCCGTGGATCTCACACGTCGGTCTGGCCCAGATGCGTTCGAGTGTGCTGAAGCCGGATTCGCCGTGAGCGGCGCGGCTTTCTGCGGTGGCCAGCCAACGCGCCTCGTCGAACGGCAACTTGGCGATCATCTCGCGCTCGCGATCTGACAGCGGCTGCACGTTGTCGTAGAAACCTTTGAGGGTGACCCGATTGTCGTCGTCGTGCAGCCCGGCGAGCAGTTTCGCCATCGCGGTAAGGGGATTTGGCACCGCGCCGCCAAAGGATCCGGAGTGCAGGTCGACGTCCGGGCCGTGCAAATCGACCTGGCAGTCGGTGAGGCCGCGAACGCCGATGCAGACCGTGGTGGCACCTTCGCCGTACATACCGGTGTCGCTCACGACGACGGCGTCACAGTCGAGCCGATCGCGCTTTTCCTTCAGCAGCTGGGTGAATTTCGGCGAGCCTGACTCCTCCTCGCCCTCGACGACAAACTTCAAGTTCACCGGCGGGCTGGTGCGACCGCTCGTCTCGAGGTGGGCCTTGAGCCCGAGCAAGTGGTACAGCACCTGGCCCTTGTCGTCCGATGCGCCACGGCCGAGCAGCTTGTCGCCGTCCGGACCGTCAACGACGGCTGGCTCGAACGGCGCGAAGCTCCACTTGTCGATGGGGTCGACGGGCTGCACGTCGTGATGGCCGTAGACCACGATGGTCTTCGCGTCGGGGTCGTCTGACGGCCATTCGGCGAAGACGCACGGTGCGCCGTCCGGGCCGCCCGCCGTCCAGATCTCCACCGTCGGAAATCCGACCTCGCGCAAAGCGTCGGCCAGCCACTCGGCCGAACGGCGCACGTCGTCGGCCCGCTCAGGGTCGGTCCAAACGCTGGGGATGCGCAGCCAATCCGACAGCTGCGCGACAAACTCGTCGCGGTGGCTGTTCACATACGCGCGGACGGCATCGCGCCGGTCGTCATCGATCACTGATGCTGGTCGTGAGCTCATACCGGCACCCTAAGCGAGTGGCAACGTCAACTCAGCGTGGGCAGCCGCTGCGCCGCGGTCAGCATCGCGCGGAAAGGGTCACCGCGTTGCGCCAACCGCTTGCCGATGTTGCGGATCGTGAAGGTGTCAGGCTTCAGCTTGGGATCGTCGAGCTCGTCCCATTCGATGGGAGTGGAGACTGGCGCGCTAGCCGCCGGGCGCGCGCTGTAGGGCGCGACCAGCGTTTTGTTGATCGCGTTTTGCGTGTAGTCGAGGCGGGCGAGACCTCCGCGTTCTTTGACGTCCCACTTCCAGCTGACGAGTTCAGGCGCCACGGCTCCGACCGCTTTCGAAAGTTGCTCGACCCACGCACGGGTGTCATCGAAGCTTGGGCCTCGTTCGATCGGCACCCAGATCTGAATCCCGCGTCGTCCGGTGAGCTTCGGAAATGCTTGCACGCCAAGGTGTTCGAGCGCGGTGCGATGGAGTCTGGCAAGGGCGAGCAGGTCGGCCCATTTCGTGCTTGGGCCCGGATCCAGGTCAATCAGCGCGTACGTCGGGCGGTGCGGTGAATCGGTGCGCGAGGTCCAGGCATGCCATTCGAGCGCACCGAAGTTGGCCGCCCACACGAGCGCGGCAGGCTCGTTGACCACGAGGTAGGTGGTCGTCTCGCCGGGGTCTGCCTCCTCGTTGTCCCAACGGCCAAGCCAGTCGGGCGCGTGGTCGGGCAATTGCTTGTGCCAAAAGCCTTTTGCGGCTGCGCCGTTCGGGTAGCGGTGCATGTTGAGCGCACGACCCTCAAGATACGGCAGGACGACGGGCGCGATCCGCGCCGCGTACTTGACGAATTCTCGTTTGGTTATGGGCTTTTCGCGACCCTTACCAGGAAAGAGGACCTTGTCGAGGTTGGTGACGCGCAGCCGTCGTCCGAAGATCTCCCAATTACCGCCGTCTTTGAGCTGGTCGAGCGCGTCGAGCTCGTCGTCGCTGACCTCTCGGGTGTTGGCCCGCAGGTCGATCGCCGCTTGTGCGGCCGGCAAGTCTGAGCGCCATAACCGGTCGGGGTCGGCCTTCACCTCGTCGTTCGTGCGGCCGGTAAGCACCGACTTGGGATGCTCCTCCGGATCCCATCCGTCAACCGCGTCGTCGTCATGCTTGTGGAGCAGGATCCACTGCTCCTTGCCTGCGTCGTCCTTTTCGCGCCGTATCAAGATGAAGCGCCCGCGCAGCTTCTCACCGTGGACGTCGACGTGAAGCTCGCCGTCCGCGACCGCCTTCGCCGGATTGTCTGTGGCATGTGGTTCCCAGGTCCCGCGGTCCCAGACAATGACGTCGCCGCCGCCGTACTCGCCAGCCGGAATCACACCTTCGAAATCGGCGTATTCGATCGGGTGGTCTTCGACGTGCACCGCGGCGCGTTTCACGTTGGGATCGAGCGTCGGACCTTTCGGCACCGCCCAACTCACCAGCACGCCGTCGATCTCAAACCGCAGGTCGTAGTGCAGCCGACGGGCACGGTGCCGCTGCACCACGAAGTGCCGCGCTTTGCCGCCGTCCGCGCTCTTGGCTGACGTCTTCTTGGCTGACGCGCCCGCCGGTTCTGGCGTGCGGGTGAAGTCGCGTTTGCGCTTGTACGGCGCGAGCTTCTTCTCGGCAGCGGACGGCGTCATGCCTTAGGTCTACCCGCGCTCGCGCGGTCGCTAGACCGGAGGTTCGGGGTCGTACTGG
>JAICYF010000194.1 GCA_025934355.1 Acidothermaceae bacterium | reverse complement strand
TGCGAGAGCGAACGGCCCTGCGATCGAACTCGCTCGACCTTGTTGGTGCCGCTCTTGTCACCGTTGGTCTGGCCGGCGTCATCTACGCGTTGATCGAGGCGCCCTCGTCGAGTCACGCGGCAGGTGTCGTTGCCGCCGCGGTTGTCGGCGGCGTCTGTCTGGTGGCGTTCCTGGTTGTCGAGACGCGCCGGGCAGCCCCGATGCTGCCGCTCTCGGTTTTTCGCTCACGACAATTCAGCGGGGCCAATCTGACCACGTTGGCCGTGTACGCGGCTTTGGGCGGCGCGATGTTCCTGCTGGCGTTGCAGTTGCAAGAGTCGCTGCATTACTCGGCGCTCGAAGCTGGCCTCGCGATGTTGCCGGTGACGGTCATCATGTTGGTGCTGTCGCCTCGCATGGGCGCCTTTTCGGACCGGCCACGGATTCCGATGACCGTCGGCCCGCTGGTCGCCGGCGTGGGCCTTGCGCTGATGTCGCGCGTCACTCCCGGTCGTGGCTACGTCGAAGTCGTGCTGCCGGCCATCGTCGTCTTCGGTGTCGGGCTGTCAATCACGGTTGCTCCGCTCACCTCCACCGTTCTTTCATCGGTGACCGAGGAGCAGGTGGGTGTCGCGTCCGGTGTCAACAACGCGGTGGCACGGGTGGCCGGGTTGCTCGCCGTCGCCGTGCTTCCGGTCGTCGCTGACGTGAGCAATGGCGGCGGACTGGGGCCGGGCTTTGGTCGAGCGATGCTGGTCGCAGCCGCGATTTGCGGTGCCGGAGGGCTGATCGCTCTCGTCACCATTCGCTCCACCGCTCGCCAGCCCGACAGGGCGTCCCTTACGGTTGACCGGTGACGAGCGTTCTTGGTTGCTGGCGCTATCCAGTGAAATCTGCTGCGGCGCAAGCAGTCTTGACTCTCCAGCTGACGAGCGACGGCGTTGTGGGCGACCGGGTGTGGGCGGCAATCGCTGACGACGCCACCGTCGTTAGCGCGAAGCATCCGCGCAAAGGCGGTCGCCTGCTTGAGGTACTGGCGTCCTATGACGATACGACCGGCGCCGTCACGGTCACGATTCCGGGACAGGGCGCACGGTCAGCTGGGGACAAGCAGCTCGACCTCGCATTGTCCGAGTGGCTCGGCCGGTCTGTCGCGCTGACCGACGTGGTGCCCGAGGGGCTGCGGCTCCATCGCTTGTGGCCGGGCGAGGCAGGAATGCTCCCGGAGTGGGTCAACGACGCCCAGGCGGGCGACGAGGTGCTCACCGAGGTCGCCGGTGCGGCTCGCGGCCGGTTCGTTGATTACGGGCCGCTGCACGTGGTCACCACCGGCCGGCTGGCCCGTCTTGAGTCCGAGCTCGGCCATCCGGTGAATCCGGTGCGGTTCAGGCCGAATCTATTGCTTGATCTGCCTGACGACCCGGTCGCTGGACAACGCCTTCGGGTTGGCGACGTGGAGTTGACGATCGACCAGCTGGCATCGCGCTGCGTGATCCCGTCGCTGCCGCAGGCAGGTGTCGCTGGCGCCGACAGTCACATTCTGAAGGAGCTCGCCCGCCACCATCGGGAGCCCGTGGGCGATCGCGGAATGGCTGCGGTGTTCGGGTGCTACGCGAACGTGCTTCGACCCGGTGCCATCACTCGCGGTGATGAAGTCTCGCTGGCTTAGGAAAGCCCGAGATGGGTGAGCGAAAACGCGGCCCGGTACTCGAGTCCGGCCGCTTGTACGGCCGGTGCGGCGCCGCGCTCGACGATGACGGCGACGCCAACAACCTCCGCACCGGCCTCGCGTAGCGCCTCGACCGCGGTGAGCACCGAACCACCGGTCGTCGACGTGTCTTCAACGGCGAGCACCCGTCGACCGGCGACGTCAGGCCCTTCGATGCGGCGTTGCAGTCCGTGTGCCTTTCCTTCTTTTCGGACGACGAACGCGTCGAGTTTGCGACCGCGGGCCGCTGCCGCGTGCAGCATTGCGGTGGCGACCGGGTCGGCGCCCAGCGTTAGCCCGCCAACCGCGTCGTAACTGAGATCGCTGGTGAGGTCGAGCATCACCGCGCCGACGAGCGGCGCAGCGGACGCGTCGAGGGTGATCCGCCGCAGATCGATGTAGTAGTCGGCCTCGCGACCTGAGCTCAACGTCACCCTGCCGTGCACGACAGCCTTCGTGGTGATCTCGGTCAACAAGGCGTCTCGGTCGCTCATGCGCGACAGCGTAGTGGCAAGGTTAGGGGGTGATTCCAGGCACCATCGTGCTGCTTGGCAGCCCATTGCTGGCACCCGGCTCGTGGGGCGGCTTGCCCGACGCAATCGAGCGAGCCGATCGGGCGGTCGATGTCCTCGACGTGGCAATCTCGGACGACGAGACCCCGCCGTTCGGGCAGCGGTATCTGACGGCGGTGGTCCTTGCGGCGCACGAAGCAAAACCACGGCCGTCGTTGGCGCTGGTCGCGCATTCCGCAGCCGGGCCGTTGATGCCCGGAATCGGCCGTGGTTTGCGCGACGCAGGCCACCCGGTGGGCGGCTACCTGTTTGTCGACGCGACGCTGCCCGGGCCTGGCAGGCCCGACCGGCTCGAGCTTGCGACCCGCGAAGACGAGGCGCGCGGCGCCACGTTGCGTGAGCTTCTCGATAGCGGAGGGAAATTTCCTGACTGGACGCTTCCCGGCGTCATCACCCGCCCGCGCGGCCGTGCGTTCTTCGAAGAACCGCTGCCCACGGGTGACGATTGGCCTGACGCGCCGTGCGGCTACCTTCGCACGTCGTCCGCGTACGAAATGCCTGCGCGGCAAGCGAAATCACGGGGGTGGCCGGTCGTCGAGCACGCGGGCGACCATCACCTGCCCTGGCTTGAAGACCCGGCGGGCGTTGCCGTCGCGCTATTGCAGCTCATCGACCAGTTGTAGCGGTCAGGTGGGCGTGCCGCGGCGGTGCCGCTTGACACCGCGATTTCGCGCGATGCGGGCGGTGAAGTTAGCCGGCAACTTGGCGCCGATTCCGACGACCAGGCGATACCGGCGGCTTGGAACGCTGACCGCCTTGCCTTTTGCGAGATCACGAAGACACTCGTCGATAACTCGGTCGACTGTGAGCCACATGAACCTCGGCGCGGCCGACGCGTCGACTCCGCTACGTTGATGAAACTCGGTGTGCACGAGCCCGGGGCACAACGCGATCGCACGCACACCGGTGCCTGCCACCCGCAAGCTCAACGCCTGACTGAACTTCAGCGCCCACGCTTTTGCCGCGCCGTACGTGTTGTACGAGATGATTCCCGCCACGCTCGAGACAGTGATGATGGTGCCGCGATTGCGGGCCAGCATTCCGGGCAGCGCCGCCTTGGTCAGCCGCAGGGGCGCTCGCGCAAGCACGCGGAGCATGCGGTCCTCGTCTTCGACGTCCGAATCAACGAGGTCGACGCCCAACGAGTAGCCAGCGTTGTTCACCAGCACGTCAATCGGGCGAACGGCGTCCGCGATCCGCGCCTCGACGCGCGCGCATTCGTCGTCCGAACTGAGATCGGCTGCCAGCACCTCGACCGCGACGCGCCACCTGTCGCGCAGCTCGTCAGCCTTTGTGCGCAACCGCTCTTCGTCGCGCGCCACGAGCACCAGGTCATAGCCGAGTCGGGCGTACCGTTCGGCGAAACCCGCGCCGATGCCCGACGTCGCCCCTGTGACCAATGCGATCGTCATGTCATCCACCTTGCCAGCCGCCATCCGCGTCGCACCGAGAGGGCACCAGGCCTACGCTTGCGTCGTGACCCGCAACCCGCTGGTGCCGAGGCTCCAGGGCCTGGGCGCGACGATCTTCGCCGAGATGTCAGCGCTCGCCCTCGCCACCGACTCGATCAACCTTGGCCAAGGCTTCCCGGACGTCGACGGACCGGACGAGATCAAGCAGCGCGCGGTCGACGCAATCTGGGCTGGCCGCAACCAATACGCCCCCGGCCCGGGCACGCCAGAACTGCGCAGTGCCGTGGTCCATCACCAACAACACTGGTACGGCATCGAGCTAGACCCGGACGACGAAGTCTTCGTGACGGCGGGCGCCACGGAGGCCGTGACCGCCGCGATGTTGGCACTGGTCGACACCGGCGACGAGGTTCTCGCGCTGGAGCCGTACTACGACTCGTACGCGGCCGCGATCACCATGGCCGGTGGGGTGCGCGTTCCCGTCACGTTGCGAGCACCGGACTTCCGGCTCGACGTCGACCGACTGCGCACCGCGGTCACGCCGCGCACCAAAGTGATTCTGCTTAACTCGCCACATAATCCGACCGGCGCCGTGCTGCGCCACGATGAGCTGCAAGCCATCGCCGACGTCGCGATCGAGCACGACCTGGTCGTCGTGACCGACGAGGTTTACGAACATCTGGTCTACGACGGTCAGCACATCCCGATCTCTACCCTGCCTGGGATGTTCGAGCGCACCCTCACGATTTCCTCCGCGGGTAAGACGTTTGGGCTGACGGGCTGGAAGGTCGGCTGGGCCACTGGGCCCGCTGAGTTGGTCGACGCCATTCGCACCACCAAGCAGTTCATGACGTACACCAACGCCGCGCCGATGCAGCCCGCGATCGCTCATGGCTTGATGATGGACGATCCGTATTTCAACACCTTGCGTTCAGATCTGCGCCGCAAGCGCGATCTGCTGTGCAAAGGTCTGGCCGACGTCGGCTTCGACGTCTTCGTGCCCGCGGGCACGTACTTCGCATCCGCCGACATTCGGCCACTTGGCTACGACGACGGGTTCGCGTTCTGCCGCGAGCTACCGAAGCTGGCCGGTGTGGTCGCCATCCCCCACGCGGTCTTTTACGACCATGTGGAGATCGGCCGTCCGCTTGTGCGGTTCGCGTTTTGCAAGCGCGACGAGGTGCTTGCCGAGGCGGTTGACCGTCTGCGCAAGCTCGCCCACTGACTCGATCGGTTCAACCGAGAAACGCTCGACCGTCATAGCGCGGAAACTTCCTGCGCTATGACGACGAAATGTTTCCGCCTTGATGTCAGACTGCGGTTACCGCGGGTGGCAAGCAGTGGACGACGTTGAGGTCTCCGCGCAACGTCACCGGGCCAGCGGCGTACGGCACTAACACGGTGTCGCCTCGACGAATGCCCACGCTTACGAAGTCGCCCAGCAGTTCGCCGTCGCCGCCGAGGACGACGAGCACGCCGTACTGAGGCTCGAGCATGGTGTCGCCGTCCG
>JAICYF010000042.1 GCA_025934355.1 Acidothermaceae bacterium | reverse complement strand
TCACCCGACGCCATCGCGCGCTACGACGCGCAGTTGCGCTACGCCTACTTGAACGCGACGGCGGCCGCGGCGATCGGGCTACCGCTTGAGGACATCGTCGACCGAACCGACCACGAGTTGGGCCGCGACGCTGTGGTGTCGGCCATTTGGGAGGCCGGGCTTCGCCAGGTGCTGGTGTCGGGAAACGCGACGGAAGTCGAGTTCAGCGAGGGAGTGGCGAACGAGGCGCGTTGGTACCAAGCCCGGATGGTGCCGCAGTTCGATGACGACGGCGCGATCAGCGGGGTGCTCACCTCGACTCGCGACATCACGCCGACCAAGCGCGCCGAACTCGCGCTCGCGCATCAAGCTGTGCATGACTCGCTGACCAGCCTCGCCAACAGAGTGCTGTTCATCGACCGGTTGGCGCAGGCGTTGGCTCGCATGGAACGAGAGCCCGGCCGGCTCGCCGTCCTGTTCATCGACCTCGACCATTTCAAAGAGGTCAACGACACGTACGGCCACGACGTCGGCGACCTGATGCTGTGCGACGTGGCGCGGCGGCTGGAAGGGGTGTTGCGGCGCGTCGACACCGTCGCCCGTTTCGGCGGCGACGAGTTCGTCATGCTGTGCGACAAGCTTGCGGCTGCGGAAGACGTGCGCATCATCGCGGAGCGCGTCGTCCGAGCTCTCGCGCGACCCTACGTTCACGAAGGCACGGAACTACCGGTGAGCGCAAGCATCGGCATCGTCGTCGCTGCCGACCCTTACGTCCCGACTGACGAGCTGATTCGTGACGCCGACGCAGCCATGTACCAAGCAAAAGCGCGCGGCGGTGACCGGTTCTTCGTGTTCGATCCCGAGCTGTGCGGGCGGCCGACGGCGATCGCGCATTACCGCGGACGGTCCGTCGTCGGCGAGGGCACTGACCGTTCCGCATAATCGGCGGTCGGCGATACTGGCGGCGTGTGGCCGCTGATCGTCGCTGGTGTCGCGCTCGCCGCGTGGGTCTATCTGACCCTTGGGCACGGCGGATTTTGGCGAACGTCGGCTTGGCTACCCAATGGTGGCGATGTTCACCGATGGCCATCGGTCGTCGCGGTGGTGCCAGCTCGCGACGAGGCGGCCATCTTGCCTGTCGCGTTGCCGTCCCTGCTGGCAACCGACTATCCGGGCGACTTTCGCGTCGTCGTGGTCGATGACGCGAGCGCCGACGCGACGGCGACGGTCGCCGGTCAGCTCGGCGCCGACGTCGTCACGGCTGCGCAGCTTCCGCCTGGTTGGGCTGGCAAGGTGCACGCGATGGCCTGCGGTGTCGCGGCCGCGGGCGACTGCGACTACGTGCTTTTCACCGACGCCGACATCGCGTACGCGCCACCTGTCGTCACCGAGTTGGTGCGCGGGGCGGTCACCAACCAACTCGATTTGGTCTCGCAGATGGCGAAGCTGCGCGCCGTCAGCACATGGGAACGGATCGTCGTGCCCGCGTTCGTGTACTTCTTCGCGCAGCTCTTTCCCTTCAACCGGGTCAACTCCCCGCGGTCTAAAGTTGCCGCCGCCGCCGGCGGGTGCATGCTGGTGCGTCGTGCCGCGTTGGAATCGGCGGGTGGTCTCGCACAGATCGCCGATGCGCACATCGACGACGTCGCGCTCGGCACGCTGCTCAAAAGACGCGCGGGTTGCCGAATCTGGCTCGGTTTGTCGGACGACGTGACGAGCGCGCGGCCGTATTTGTCGTTGCGCGACCTGTGGCGGATGGTCTCGCGCAGCGCGTACACGCAGCTGCGGTACTCCCCGCTGTTGCTGCTGGGCACCGTCGTCGGTTTGTTGCTCGTCTACCTGGCGCCGGTCGCGTCGTTGGTCGCCGGTGTTGTCCTAGCGGACTGGCGCCTTGCCGTAATGGGAGGGCTGGGATGGGCACTGATGGCACTGACCTACTTGCCAATGCTGCGGTTCTACCGACTTTCAGTTTTGCGCGGCGTCACGTTGCCGTTCATCGCTTTGTTGTACGTGGCGATGACCGTTGACTCGGCGTGGCAGCACTTTCGCGGTCGCGGCGGATCGTGGAAAGGCCGCACCGCCGTCCGAGCGCCACGCGCGAGCGTTTAGCTCTTAGCGTTCAGGCGGAGGGAATCGTCCACTCGGCGCCGGCCGGAGTGTCGCGCACCTCGACTCCGGCTGCCACGAGCCGGTCGCGAATCCGATCGGACGCCGCGTAATCACCAGCGTCGCGCGCGGCCGTGCGGAGTGCGAGCAACTCCTCAACGAACGGCGCGAGCGTCTCGCGCGGGTCTTTGACACCAACGCTCGCAAGCTCACCAAGCCGGACGACGAAACCGCGCAGCGCCCGCCGCGCGTCGTCGACGTCGGTGCTCTGCAAGGTGTCGGAGCTCCAATCGTGAAGCGCCGCTTCCAAGTCAAGAATCGCCGCCACACAACCGTCGACGTCGCGCGCGGCATGTGCCGCGTCGAACATTTCGCGCGCCCGCGCGGTGACTTCGTGCAAGGAATCGTCGCCCGCGGTGTCGGTGGCCGGGTGCGACACCGGTGCCGTCACGACAGCATGGCCGTGCAATTCCTCTGCTCCGCGTAGCAGCGCCGCCAGCTCAGCCAATCGCAGCACGCTTCCTGCGGGAAACTCTCGCGACTCCCCGTCGCGGCGGACGGTGAGCAGATGATTCCCTTTCACTTCAGCGGTTTCGGCGTCGAGGTCGATGACCAGCGCGGTGTGTTCGTCAACGCCGAGCACTCCGACGTCGGGAGGGAGCTGACGCTCAAGCAATTCCAGCCGTTGCTCGCCCAGGTAGCAGAATCGGGTGTCGTGGCTACCGCCCTCGGCGTTGTCGAAGTGCGGGATCACCATCGCCCGAACACCGGTGAGAGATCCGAGCAAATCGAGGCCTTCGGCGAGGTAGGGATCGATGCCGGCTTTGTAGATCTCGTACACCGGGATCGCACAGACGCCGAGCGTGACGACCGCGGCGCTGCCCATCACCAACGTGCCCCCGCGCCGGACGACGTCGGAAAGCGCCGCGGGCACGGGCGTGCCAGCCCATTGCCGCAACGCGAATGTGGGGCTGCCGGGGCCGGCGAACGCCCACGACGCTTGCCCTAATATCGCGAGCGTCTTTTCGCGCTGGAGCGCGTCGTCGTCGCGGTACCGCCAACCGGCGACGTCGACGTCTTTGCCTATGCTCTCGGCGAAGTAGCGCTTTGTGCGAGCCACCAGCTCGTCGGCGTTGAGCTGGAAGCCGAAAGTCGTGTCGAGCATCACCGCGGGCCCGTCAGGCGTGCGCGCGAACACCTCGCGATGCACCGGAACCATCGTCGGCGCAGTCTCCCCCGAGCCCATGATGACAAGCTGGCTCATGAACTGCCTGCTGCTGACGCGAATTCCAGGAGATCAGCGGCCACGCGTGAAGGTTGCTGCGCATGCAGGTCGTGGTCCCCGCCCGCATACCAGCGGACGTCGGCGTTCGGTATCGACTGAAGGGCGATCGCCACTTCGGGATCGGCGTCGTCCGGACCGGCTGCCGGCATGAGCAACACCGGCACGTCGACGAGCGGATACAACTCGCGGGGGTCGCCCTCCCACATCGAACGCAGGATGCTTTTGTGATGGTCGCGCGACAGCCGGTTGCGCACCCCGCCGTCCGGGGTTTCGACGAAGTTGCCGAGCGCGCTGGTGCGCGACTCCGGTGGCCAACTGCGGTGGTGACTCAGCACCCGGGCAGTTACGTCAGACATGCTCACGCCGGTGAAGTCGGGTGGGGAGAGCCGGTCCCAGCACTGCTCGAAGGTGTCGAACTTCCCGCGCAGCCGCAGCCACCCGCCATCGACCATGGCGATGCCCGCGGCAGCGTGATGCTTCGCGGCGAGAGCGAGGACGACGTTGCCGCCCCACGACTGTCCGGCGACTATCGGTGCGCGGTCGCCGGTGAGCCCAAGGATCTCGCAGAGAGCGGCCAAGTCTGCCGCGCAGGTGTCGTTGTCGTAGCCGTCCGGCGGCTCGTCCGACCGGCCGTGACCGCGCTGGTCGACGGCGATCACCTGGTGACCGGCGGCGGCGAGTTGCATGGCGGCGGCGTCCCACAGTCGGGCGTTCGAGGCCAGGCCGTGCACGAGCAGGAACGGACGACGCGGGCCGTCGACGCCGCGGGTGGCCAGCCGGACACCGGAAGGCAACCGGATGTGGGTGTCGGTCAACTGCGACATGGCCACACTGTAAGCCGAGGCTCAAACGAATTCGGCGGCCTGCGCGGTGGCGGGCGCTGCCAGATTGGCGACCAGTCGCTGCCAAAGCACGAGTAGCAGGAGTGCCAGCGCTAGAGCGAATGGCATCAGGGTCCACACGCCGGCGCCCTGTGCGACGGCGCCCGACATCCAGGAAAACAGTGACCCGCCGATCACCGACGCGCCGTTCATCGCGCCGATAGCGGTTGGCACCAATCGCTTCTCGGTGAGTCGCGGCGACAGCGCCATCGCGGTCGGGAACAGCGGGGCGAGGAAGAACCCGAACAGTACGAAGCCGACCGCGGCGATCGCCGAGATCGGCGATGCCCAGATGAGCACGGAGCAAAGCGCCACACCGACGAGGCAGCCGAACGACGCAGCCGCCGGTGAGATGTTGAAGCGCGAACCCAGCGGACTGATGACGAACCGACCGACGGTGAGCCCAAGCCAGTAGCCGCTGACGGTGTACCCGGCGAGCAGTTCTTTCTGGCCGAAATGGCCGACCAAGAAACTGAAAGCCCAGTTGCCGACGCTGATCTCGAGCCCCACGTAAACCGCGAGAAACAACGCGCCGAACAACACCCCGCGACTGCGTAATGAGGCGAGCAACAAGCCCTTCGGCCTCGTGGACGACGACGGGCTGCGCTTCGCTTCGGTGACATTGCGACAGGCCATCAAAAACGCCGCGACCAGTGCGGCGCTGATCGCGGCGAGCATCAGCCACACCGCCGTCCAGCGCATTGACTGCAACATCCAGGCCGCGAGCGCCGGACCGACAAAGGCGCCCGCGCCAAAGAACCCGTGCAATCGGTTGAGCAGCGTCGCGGGTTCGGGAAGCTCGCTGAGGTAGGCGTTCAACACGGACTCGATGACGCCGATGCCGTAACCGGCCACAATTTGGACGGCCACGAAAGCCGCGAAGGGCGGCCGAAGGCCGGTGTAAAGCGCGGCCAGCGCAAACAACCCGCCGCCGAGGCCGGTCGCGTTGCTGATGCCAAGACGATGCACGACTTGCCCGACGGTCGCGCCCGCGGCCATGAAGCCGGCGGCGAAGGTGAAGAAGGTCAAACCGATCGTCGCCTTGTCGACGCCGTAGTCGCTGATCTGCGCGGGCAACAGCACGCCACTGACACCGGCGCTGACACCGACCAGCACGAAGAGCGCGTACGCGGCGACGATCGACGGCCGGTACAACCGGTCTGTTGCCACCGACGCAGCGTAGAGGCGAACGTGATGGGGGGCAACGAGGTTCCGCGCCGAGTGAAGGGTTTGGGCTGTGAAATTTGCTGGATTTGCGACGCAAACCCTTCACTCGTGAAGCCATGCGCCTCGGTCGCGGGTGGTTGCGTCGGGCCGGAGCGGGTAGGGCGAGTCGAAAGTTTCATGTGCAAGGAGGACCGCCGCAATGGCTGAAAGTTGCGAACACTTGTCTGCGGTTGGCGCGGGCGACTTCCCGCCGCCCCGCACACCGACTGGTTGTGAGGAGTGCCTTGCGGAAGGAACCCGCTGGGTCGCGTTGCGCGAATGCAAGGACTGCGGCCACGTCGGCTGCTGTGACTCCTCGCCGGGCAAACACGCGACCGCGCATTACCACCACACGCAGCACCCGGTCATGCGTTCGATCATGCCCGGCGACAGCTGGGACTGGTGCTACGTCCACGAGGTGACCGGCAAGGTGGCCTAGGAAGACGTTGACAAGGACGACGTTGACATGAGCAGCTGATCCGGACTGCCAGCTAAAGAATGTCGACGTCGAATTCGCACACGTTGCCCGGTGGGACCGCCAACAAGACGACGGCGTCAGAGTCAGTCAAGCGCCCCGACAAAACGACCAAGCCAGCTCGGGGCGCAGGAGGCGCGTCGCTCCACTGCGAATCTTGCTCGATCCGTAGGCGCAACTCCTGCTGATCGGAAAACCGCACACGAACTGTGTCGTCGTCGCGCCACTGATCAACCCAGGCGCGGTGGTAATGCCAGCGCAAACCATGGACGTCGTCGTCCGGCCATCGGACACCGCACACGAACGTGTGCGGTTGCGGCCTCAGCCGGCCGAGCAGCTTGGCGACGAGGGTGTCCGGCGCCGGTTCCAGCCAGCCGCCCGGAAATCCATGGACCACGCGATCACGGTACCCAACCACCGGCTCGACTTGCGTCGAGCGAGGTCTGCGCCGTTCGGAGTTCGGCGGCCAGCCGGTGGCAGTCAGGGATGCAGCCGCGCACCCTTGAGCACCTTGTCGACCGCATTCTTGGCGGCGTGTACCGCGATGCCGACGATGTCGAGCTCGTCGCCAGGAACCGCCGCCACGACGCGGCGATTGGCGGCGTCGTGGCCCGTCGCGAACATGTCGTAGGTGTAGACGGCCATCGGGATTTGCCGTTGTCGGGCGCGAGCGCGTGCGGCCTTCAGGTCGTCGGCGGACGCTTCGAACACCAGGATCGGCATGCCAAACAAGCGCAGATATTTCTCGCCGTCGGCGTCTTCGTACGGATCACCCACCAACTGCGGATAGGCGGCGGCGATCCCGGTGGCGAGGAACCCGCAGGTGTCGTGGGTGTGCGGCGGATAGGCGTGATCGCGCCATTCGGCATGGAAAACCTCGGCGACGCCGGCCACCGCCGGTCGCCACGCACGCACCCGGTCCATGTCGTTCAGTTTGGCACTCACGGGTCGCGCGTCGCGCTGGGATATCCAGCGGTCTGACTGTCGCCGACGGTGCTCGAGCCGACAACTGACAGCCGAATGGTCCGCGTGTGGCGGTGCGCCGTGACCGTCATCACGACGTCCTGTGGCGAGATTGCGGACGACAGGCCGAAGATGACCGGCTTGCCGTCTTTCGCGTACGCGACCGGGCCCATCGTCACGTCCGGCCGGGAAAAGGTGACGTCGGCGCCAGTGCCGCAGCCGGTTGCCACCAGTATCAAGGTGTTGGCGTCTACTCGCACCGTCGACGATCCCGCCGAGGGTGAGTCGGTCGGGACTTCGTCCACGATGAAGGCGCCGGGACCGCCGGGATTCACCATGGTGCCGCACATCACGGTTGGCCGACCGCCGTGCGTCTCCGTGCAGCCAGCCGCGCAAACGCAGAACGCCCCAATTGCCAAGGAAAGTTTGAACCATCGCTCACGGATCGCGCCGCGCGCGCCAAAACCCGGCGGCAAGTGCGACGACCACGTAGAGAGCAAGGTCGGCATACGCGACACCCAACGATGGTAGCCGCGGTTCAGGATCGGTCGCGTGCACCTGTGGAAGCACGCCGGCCTTCGCCGTAAAGAGGACCCGGCGGCCGAGGCGTGGCGACCAGGGGCGTGCGGATCATGCCGGTGCCGTACTCGCCGGTCATGACAAGAGAACGCTTTACTCATCGGATGTCGTCGCCGCGATACGTCACCGCGTCGTCGGTGAACTTCAGATACGCGCCTTCCAGCGAGGCTTGGTCGCCGAGCTGGCTTGCGCGGATGAAGTCGACGAGCTGGCTTTCGCCGGTGAAGTCGACGAGCGGTTGGTCGGACGAGCTGTTGGTCGGCGATGAGACGGCCTGCACCTAGCACGATCACCTGACCCGCGAGGAGCCCGGTGACATCGGTTCCGGTTCTGTGGAGACTGGCCGCGCTCACCGCGGCGCCGGACCGCGATCGCAAGCCGTCAACATTGGGTCCCATCCTCGATCTGATGGGCGGCCGCGCTGTCGCACCGCCCGCGCAGGTAGTCGCGCAGGTGGATGCGCAGCTGCTCGCCGATCTGGCCGAGCTCGGTGATCTGGGTGGGGCGAAGTGGGTCGACCACCAGATGCCGGACGGCGGCGACGTGGCCTGGGGCTGCGGCGACGACTTTGTCCCACCCCGGCGGGGTCAGGATCGCGTTGGTGTAGCGGCCGTCGCCGGGGTCGGGTTCGCGCCGGACGAATCCGCGCTGCTCCAGTCGCTTGATCACGTTGGACAGCCGGGACGGGGAACCGCCGGCTAACTCCGACAGCTCGCTCATCCGCAATCTGCGGTCCTCCGCCATCGACAGCCGGCTGAGCACGAGGTATTCGAACAAGTTGATGCCTGAGTCGCGTTGCACCTGGGCGTCCAGGGCGCCCGGCAGCTGCAGCACGAGGTGCGCGACGGCGACCCACGCCCGCTGCTCCTCCTCGGAGAGCCAGCACGGCGGGGTGGTCGCAGGCTTGCGGACCTTGCGGGCGGCCATGCGCGCAAGCGTACGAGGTGACAAGGGCCATTCGTGTTGACTTCAAGCTTGAAGTATGCGACATTACTTCAAGCTTGAAGTCAACACTTCTGGAGGGCCCCCATGCCGCTGTTTCGTCTCGACGCCAGCATCCGCACCGACGGCTCGGCGAGCCGTGAAATCGCCGACATCGTGGAAGCCGAATGGCTCGTCGTCCACCCCGGCGACACCATCGAGCGCCGGAACATCGGCGGCGGCGTGCTGCCGGCCGACGCGTGGGCGCACGCAGTGGCTGGCAACTCGACCCCTGCCAAGGCTCGCTCCAAAGAACAGCAGGCCGCCGTCGCACTGGCCGCCGCGCTGGTCGACGAACTGGTCACCGCCGACGCGGTCCTGCTGGCCGTCCCGATGTACAACTTCGGGGTGTCCCAGCATGTCAAGACCTGGATGGACCTGGTTATCTCCGACCCGCGTGCCGCTGCCGGATCGCCTCCGCTGCTCGCGAACAAGCCGGTCGTGCTCTGCACGGTGCGAGGCGGGGCATACGGCGCGGGAACGCCCAGGGAGGGCTGGGACCATTCGACCGACTATCTACGACGCATCCTGCAGGACTTCTGGGGTGCTGACCTGACCGTCATCGAGCGAGAGTTCACCCTGGTCGGCGTCAATCCCGCGTTGGACGGCTTCAAGGACCTGGCGGCCCACATGCACCACAGCGCACTGGCGTCCGCGCGGGAGGTAGGCAAGGTACTGGCCGCCACGCGCGCCGCTTGACCGCAGGTGCGGGTCGGCAGACGCCGGCAAGAACTGCACAGCAGCGTGAAGCCCGAAGATGACGAACGCCCGGGCCATCGGGCTCGGGTGTTCGTCATTTCGCGTGACTTCGAGGCCTCGTCACTCTGCGAAGAGAAGAATTGCGTCGCATTCTGCGAAGACCCTCAGTCAGTCAGTGGAGGTGGCCTCACACAATACGAACCGCGGTGCGCCCGTGGATGGGCCGCGACTCAACGTCGGCGCGACCGCCACGGTCACCTGCCGACCGACATGTCGCGCCGCGATCATCGACGCCGTGGATCGCCTGCAACGCCGGGGCCACGCGCAGGTCACGGCCGCGCAGGTGTGGGAGGCGATGGGCGGAATCGGCGCGCCTTACCGCCAAGGCACGGTTCGTCGGATCATGCACAAGCTGGCGGTATCGGCCGTGCTCGTCAGGTGCGGCGCCCGCCTGTACGCGACGCCTCCGACCGCCACGGCTGCACGTGCCGGCGGGCTTGCCGAGCGCGAGCGATCCGCATGAGCCTGCGTTCGACATGTGTTCCACAGCCGTCCGCCGGGCCCGGCTCGTCTCGAGATTCACGCCTCTGGCGTGCTCCATCAGAAGGCCTGGTAGTCAGTGGTTCCAGACGATGACGGACTTGGCCTGATCGGCGGCGCGCCGGTATGCAGCCACGAGCCGTGCGTAGAGGGCGACGACGGCATCGAGCGCGTCCGTGTCGGTTGCCAGCCCGGCGACAACCCCCAGGTCCGACTCCGCGACACGCGAGCGGAACCGTTCCTCATCGAATCGCTCAAGCGCGTCCGCGAACTCGGCGACCTGCCGGTCGCTAATCAGCCGGGCCGGCCCGAAGCCGGTGTAGTCCCTACCGACGGGGTCGCCGCCGAGCAGCGCCTGCGCGGCCGCTCCGGCCGGCGGCGGCTCGTCAAGGGCGGCGCAGATGAGCTCCCAATCCTGCCCGAGGTCCAGGATCTGGTCCTCGCCGAGGTCGAGCAGCCATTCGTCGGGTATCCAGCCTCGACGGCGGAACTCCTCGACCTCGCCCGCAGAGGCGACGTACAAGCTGCATTGGACGGTCATGGTTGGTCACCGGCGATGACGTCGTCCCAGGTTCCTGGCTCGTCTTTCCACCAGTTCGGGTCGCGTGACAGCTCCCGAATCCGCGTGTCCATGTCGAACTCGGGTTCCTCGTCGGGCAGCGGCTCACCCGACCACCCCCAGTTGGGCAGCTTCGCGCCAACGGGCGGAACGATGTAGGCATCGCCCGGGTCTTTCAGGATTCGCAATGGCGGGCCCTGGTAGCAGCGGTAGCGCACCGGCAGCCAGGTCGGCGACAGCAGCTGCTTCATCGCCGCTAGGTCGTCGTCGCTGATCTCGTCGATGCGGCACGCCATGCGGATCACGGCCAGATCGCGGCCCGGGGTTTCGCGCAGCAGCATGAAACGCATCCCCGCGTCCGTCGCCCGCACGGCAGCGACCTCGACACCGCCCAACGCTTGCAGATGCCGGTGCGATAGCACGTTCGCCCAGTAGTAGCCACGGCTGAACCGGTCCGCTCGAGTCCAGCCGTCATGGATCCCGTACCACAACTCGAACGGCAAGCGTCTGCTGTCGCCGTAGTCGTAGGTCACCGCACCATACGCCGCGTCTGTTGCCAACGCCCCGAAGGTAACCACGTCCACTACCTGCTCGGCGACGGCGGCGATTGACTCGGTCTTCCAGACGATGACGTCGAACCTGCTCGCCCCGCCCGTCTGGTCGGCAAGCTCGACCGAGACCTCCGCCTGCCGCTCCATGTCGGCGGTCTGGAAGTCGACGGTCACGCTGCTCAACTCACCGCCCACCCACCACGCCACCACCTTGTCGACCGCTTGACGCGACCACCGGACCTCGCGAATCGTGCCGTCGCGGCTGAAGGTGACGCTCGATGGCGGTATCGGCTGGCCCGCGTCCGCGAAAGCGCGTGCAGTCCGATCGCACAACTCGACCAACAAAGAACCCAGCGGCGCCATGTCAGCAAACGTGTCCCAATGCCCCTGCAGCCAAGGCTCACGATCAACTCCGGGCAAGCCGCGAGCGACCCGCTCTTGCTGCCCGAATGCGACGGCATCCCATTCGTTGATTCTCACCGACCCCACCTCCCGCGTGCGTCGATGCCCTCGGGGGTGCGCATTGTCTTTCGCGCGGGTGGCCGTGGCCGCTTCGCAGCCCAGTCCACCCCACACCGCGTGCCGCGAGGCCGAGCACGAGGCGGCGAGCCCGGCGTACCGCAGTCAAGCACGTGATCGCCACCGAGTCACACGAAGACCCCCACGGGTACGGGGATCGGCTCTGGGAGCGGGATGGGCTCGGGGAGCGGCACGGGACCGACTCCGCCCCACGCGCCGCCGGGTGGAACGTCGCCGAAGGTTCCGGGGCCCAAGGTGCTTCCGGAGCCGCCGGTGAGACGGCCGGTGATGTTGGTTGACTCGTCGGAGTAGTTGCTTCCGGAGTCGCCGCCATCTGCCGCAAGGTAGCCGGCGACGCCGTTCGGCACGTACTGCTCACGCACGCACGACGCGAGCATTCCGACGGAGTCGCAGCCCCACTGGTAAGGCAGGTCCTGATGGTCGTGGTGCTCAACCTCAAACTTCTGGTTCTGATCTCTTCGTGGATCTTCCCTGGTGTAGATGTAGAAGATCAGGCCGCTGTAGTTCTTCGAGTTCTTGAATGGATTCACAATGTAGTTTGAGTCCTGCGATCGCTGGAAGATCGTCACATAGCCCTTGCCGAAGGCTTGCGTCTCGGACGCAATAATCGCAGGGGAGCCAGCCGTTACCGGTCTGCCGCCGACATACTGTGTGTTCTTGAGGGCGCTGGCATAGCCCGCGACTTGCTTGATCGAGTCGGACGCTAGCCCGTACATGCTGTATGGCTTTACCTCGTAGACCTCGAATTGCCATAGTCCTGGATTCCAGGCGATCATATCTGGGTAACCAGAGCCGCTGCTCAGCGTGACCCGTATTCGTCCGCCGGTGTCGTTGAACCGGGTCCACATCTGCATTGGGTCCGTGGTTACGTCGGCGTACACGTTGGCCGCGCCGTAGACGATCCACAACTGCTCGGCGGCCATCGAGAGTGCCTTGTTGTGGGCCGGCGTTGATCCGCCCAACGTTTTTGCGACGTCGCCGAACTGGGCGTCGGTTGACTGTTCGCCGATCGGATCGCTTTGGCCGACCGGGTTGTTGTAAGCGTAAGGATAGGGGCTCGCAACCGTGGTGGTTCCGTCGACCCCGTCGAGGGGGTCCATTGTGGTGAACATGCCGAGCGCCGTGTCGTAATTACGCGCCCGCAGGTCAACGAGGTCACCAAACTGGAGGTTTCCGCCGTAGCCGAGGAAAGGCAAGAGCGCGTCGATACCGGAACCGCCAGCTTCGCCGGACGTCGTCGAGCCCGATGCATCGTATCCTGTTCCAGCGGCCAAACCGGCGAGGGAGGCGGTCGGTGTGACATTGCCGAATGCGTCTTGACCGATGCCTGCGAGCGTCGTCGGGTCAAGGTAGGCCGCCCATTGGCCGGCGCCGTAGATGCGGTCATGGGCGGCGGAGCCGTTTACTGTCTCGGCGGCGATGGTGGGGACGGGTGATGCCGTGTCCCACGCATAGGTGAAGCTCCAGGTGTCCGATCCCGCATCGCTTGTGGCGGTCAGGTTCCCGCGCGGGTCGTAGGTGCGCGTTTGTGTTGTGTCGTAGGAACCTGAGACCTCTTCGAGTGTTGAAAGTCTGCCGGCCGAATCGTAGCCGTATACCGTTCTTTGGCTGCTGTTTGCAATGTCGGTGAGCATTCTGCCCGCGGCGTCGTAGCTGTAGGTGGTGGCGCCAGACGGTGGGCTTGCGCACGCGTTGGTGTTCACCGCATTGCCGGTGGACGTCCAGCACAGTTCTCCCGCGTCGTCGTAGCGGTACGTGGTGACTTGACCTGCACTAGTGACGGTGGCTCGCCGCCCGAGGCTGTCGTACGTGTACGTGGTTGCAAGCCCGTCGCTGTTGGTCTGCGTCGTTAGTTGGCCTGCCGCATCGTAGGCGTAGGTTGTGGTGTTCTTTGTCGTGTGCAGCAGACCGGGGACTGGCGTGGTGCTGGCTGTCGTGTTCCCTGTTCCCAGCTCCCCGCTCCAGTTGCCGGCCCAGCCGCGGCTGCTGCCGTCGGGCAGGAGCGCCACGTCGTGGTAGCCGCCAGCGCTGAGGCTGGTGGGGCTCGTTAGGCCGCTTACTTGGGCGGGCGTCGGGCTGTTGGTCGTCGTGCCGTTACCCAGTTCACCGTACGTGTTGTAGCCCCAAGCCCATACCGTTCCGTCGGATTTCGCGGCGAGTGTGTTGAACCAGCCGCCAGTGATGGCTGTGATCCCGGTGAGGTTCTTTACTCGGACGGGCACAGTGCTGTTGGTGGTGGTGCCGTTGCCGAGTTCGCCGTCGTAGTTGTGGCCCCATGCCCACACGGTGCCGTCGGACTTCAAGGCGACGCTGTACAGGTAGCCGCCCGCGACGACCTTGACACCGCTGAGGCTCGTGACTTGCACGGGTATGCTGCTGGCCGTGGTGGTGCCGTTGCCGAGCCCGCCGTCCCAGTTCCCGCCCCAGGTCCATACACTCCCGTCGGACTTGACGGCGATGGCGTGGTAGAGGGCGGCACCAATGGCTGTCACGCCAGCGAGGTTGGTCACCTTCGCGGGGGCGGCAGCCGACGGCAAATACCGCGACCAGCGCAGACGTACGACCCCGACCAGCCATGACGACTCCCCAACAGTCGCGGGCCGGCGAGAACTCCCCCAGACCCTTATCAACCGGACTGAGCCCGACGCTAGCCGTCGCTCTCGCCAGCGACATGATCACAAATGACCAGATGTAGGGCGTGGGCCCGGGTCGACCGCCATCGGCGGCGCAGCGGCCGACAGCCCGCCCTCCGAACTAGGCCACGAGAGATAGGAAGCTGAACGCATGGCGTCGCCCCTCGCCGGAATGTAGCGCGTGCACGACAGGCTGGCGCCGAACAAGCGCTCTGCAGGAATCGCGCATGGTGGCCGATCGCGAGATGGCACTCGCTTCCGCACGGTGCCAGATATGAACTCGAGCCGCGAGGAGCGGGAGCCACGGGTCGCGTGCTACCAGCGCCCCGAGCCCTCGGCTCCGTCTCCAAACCGCCAGCGCAACTCCGGTTCGTATTGTGTCAAAAGTGTGGAGGTGCCGGGAATCGAACCCGGGTCCTTCGGCGTAGGGAAAGGGCTTCTCCGGGCGCAGCCTGCTATGTCTTTCTCAGCCCCGACGGTCACACAGGCAAGCCGTCGTGACGGGCTCAGCTGCTGTTTGATTTCCCGGTCGACCCCGCAGCCGGGTCGACCGGTTTAGCCTCCTAGCTGATGCCAGGTCCTAGGTCGGAGGCGCTCCTAGGCTGACAGCGACGCAGCTCGCTTAGGCAGCGAGAGCGTACGCGGCGCGATTAGTATCGGCGCTTATTTCTTTTGCAGCGCGTGGTTTACGAGATCATCGCTGCCTTCCTCGGCCCGCTTCCCCTGTCTCGACGTCCGAAGTCGAAACCTGTCACCCCCTGGATTGGGATGGGTGGTGCGGTAGAAGTCCGCTATTCAGTTATGTGCTCCAGCCTACGGGACGGCGAGAAGCGGGGCCGGGCCCTGGACGCCGCCGGGCCCTGGGACAGACGCCCGGCCGGGACGGAACGCCGGGCCCGGGGTGACTGAACCAGCCCGAGGACAGGCCTGTGGAGGTGTCCTCGGACCCGTACATGCCCCGAACGTGATCAACCCGGGGGCCGAGCTAGTCGGACCTGCCTTTGAGTCGGCGGCCGATCTCGCGGGCGATCTCGCGCCCAGCCTGACGTTCGGCCAGCGCTTGCCGCTTGTCATACGACTTCTTGCCGTGCGCCAGCGCCAGTTCGACCTTGGCCCGGCCGTCCTTGAAGTACAGCGACAGCGGCACCAGCGTCGCCCCTGAGTCGCGGGTCTTGCCGATCAGCCGCATGATCTCCTTGCGGTGCAGCAGCAACTTTCGCGGCCGGCGCACCTCGTGGTTGGTCCAGGTGCCCTCGGTGTACTCGGGGATGTGCACGCCCTGCAGCCACACCTCGCCGTCCTTGATGACGGCGTAGCCGTCGACGAGCGACGCGCGCCCGGCGCGCAGTGACTTCACCTCCGTGCCCATCAGCACGACGCCAGCCTCGACCACATCATCGATGTGATAGTCGTGACGGGCTTTTTTGTTGCTGGCAATGAGTTTTCGGCCGGTCTCCTTGGGCATCAGCCGTGCCCGCCAGTGCCGGCGTCGGCAATCAAACCCGACAGCACCTCGACGGCCTGCGCCTCCGCCGCGGACGACGAAGCGCCCGACGGCACCGGAACGTCGGGGTGCACGCCGACGCCGTCCAACGACCGACCGGACGGCGTGAGATACGACCCGACGGTGAACTCGATCGCCGAACCGTCGGCAAGCTGCTTCGGCTCTTGCACCGAGCCCTTGCCGAACGTCTGGCTGCCCACGACCACCGCGCGGTTGCGATCCTGCAGCGCGCCGGTGACGACCTCGGCCGCGCTCGCCGTGCCGCTGTCAACCAAGACCGCCAACGGAATGCCCGTGTCGCCGCCCTTATTGGCCTCGAGCTGCAACGGCTGCGCCCCGCGGCGCTCGAAGGTCGTCACCAAGCCGCCGTCGAGAAAGACGGACGCCGTTCGCACGCCCTCGTCGAGCAGGCCGCCAGGATTGCCGCGCAGGTCGAGCACGATGCCCGAAAGATGCCGAGCTCGGGCGGTCGCGTCGTACCCGGCGACCTTCGATCCCACGCCTTTGCTGAACGCGCGCACCTTGATGATCATCACCGCGCCAGTGACTTTCGCGGTGACGTCTTCGGTCGCGACACTCACTCGCTTCAGCGAGACCCGGTGCGTCGCATCAGCGCGGGTGTACGTCAGCGACACGGTGGTGTTGTTGGCGCCGCGCAACGCGTTCACGACGTCCGGAACAGTTTTGCCGACCATCGACACGCCGCCGACGGCCGTGATGACGTCCCCTGACCGCATGCCGGCGGCATCGCTCGGCGTACCGGTCTGCACACTCAAAACGCTTACCGCGCCGGACGTGTCGCGATGCACCCACAGCCCGACGCCGGTGTACTCGCCGTCCATGACCGCCTCGAACGAGGCGTAGTCGTTCGGCGAGAAGTAGCTCGACCATTTGTCGCCGAGCGCTTGCAGCATGCCTTCGACCGCGGCCTTTTCGAGGTCCGACTTCGAGATCGGCTTGGCCGCGTTTTGCTCGATGGTGTCAGCGGCCTGCTCCAGCACTCCGGGCGAGGGCGGCGGGGCGGCGTGATCGCTGTCGCCCGAAGAACCGCTGCCGAGAACGCCGGTCAGCACTCCCCCGCCGTACGCCGCAAGCACCACGGCGACGATCGCTGCGGCGCGGGCCACTCGGCGGTTGAAGAACACCGCCCGATTCTACGGTGACCGGCCGTCAGGCTGCTTGATCGTGCGCTGCCGCCTGTTGGCGCTCGGCAGCCTGTTTCTGCGCGGCGGCCTCCTGCCGGTTGCGCCGAATCATGTTTTGCAGGCGGTAGGAGTCGACCACGCTCGCCAGCACGGCCTGGCCAACCATCACCAGCACCACCGCGATGCCGAGCCGAATGAACATCGCGCTCATCGCGAGCGTGTGGTCGATCAGCGCGTTGCGAATCGCCGGCCAGGAGACAACAAGCGCCAAGAGCAGGCCGGCGCCGGTCAGCTTCAGTCGGCTCATGCCTGTATCGCCGCCCTCGCCCGTAGCTGCAGTTCGAAGACAAACCGCCGAATCGCGTCGGACTCACGTCGTCCGGCTTCAAAGGCGATGACAACCTCGGTCTGCCCAAGCTCCGTGACAGACGTGCGGACGACGTTGCCTTGGATCTCCAGCGGTTCGCCGCCGATGGTGACGTGGATCGTGGTGGCCGTCATCTCCTCGATCGCGCGGCGCGCGATGCGCACCCGAAAGCCGCCCTCGGAGATGTCAATCGTGGTGCCAGGCACGACAACGCCTGGAAAGAAAAGCAAAACGGCCACCGCCGCGCGGGCCCGCACGTAACGGCGGCGTTGAATCAGCACCGCGCTGTCGAGCGGACGCAACCGCCAAAGCCTTGGCCGGCTGGAAATATGCTCGACCAACTCGCAACGTTGCTCGTAGCGTCCGCGTTGAGAAACCCACGACAACTGCACGGTGCGGTCGCCCGTTTGGAACAACGCCGCGTTGGCGTGGTGCGGCGCGGCGACGATGACGGTGTCTGTCGCGAGATCCTCGATGCGCGACGGATAGTCGATGCCGTCGTCGCCGATTCGCAGTGAGACCAGCGCGTTCAGCGACAACATGTCGACGCTGACCCCGCTCACGACGCGGCCACCAACCGATCGACCAGCAGCCCGGCCCACGCGCCCGGCGTCGCCGGACGTCCGTCCAGCCACGCCACCGGAATGTTCAACTGCAAGACCGAAGCCGGGTCGGTGCTCGCGTCGACGTCCGTCACCACAAGACCGTCCGCGTGGCCGAGTCGATCCGCCCAACGCGCGACGTCTTCGGTCTTTCGGGTCGCCGGGACGACGAGCCACACCGCCGACGTGCCCAACGCCTTGATCGCCTTTCGGCTCCACGCGGCGGCCTTGACGCTCATCGGTGCGTCAACCACGACGACGGTCGCCGTCGTCCGCTTGCGCCAGCGATCGAGCCGCACCTGCAGTTGCTCGAGGTCGGTGATCCGTCGCGCCGGCGCGATTTTGGCCGGCGCGCTCCCCGCCGTGAGGTAAGCGAGCGACTTGTCGTCGAGTCCCATGGAGCGAGCGACTTGCATCGCCGCGTCCCACGCGCTCTCACCCTCGCCGACGACCGCCACGATCGAGCCGGGGCCGATCGGCAGTCGCGGCGCTTGCGGCAGCGACCGCAGGCCAGACACCAGCACCGAGAGCAGGTCGCCCTGCTCGCGGGCGGGCAGCATCGTTCGCGGCAAACCCAGGTCACGAAGGTCGCGCAACGAGATCTCGGACGACGCGGCGCGGCCGGCCGACCGCGCCCGGCGCACCGGTCGCGATTGCTGGCGGGGTTGCTGCGTGGTTCGCACGGTCGTCCGCGCCGACATGGCGGGCGCGAACGCGGGCCGCACTTCGACCGCCTTCTCCGCCGAAGCCTTCTGCACCGAGCGGTCGTAGCCGGGCTCGGCGTTGGTCGCGTCCGCGACGGTGTGCGACAGACCGGCCAAGATGCTCGCGAAGGAGGCGCCCTCGGTTGAAATCGAGGGGCCGATGCCAGGCGAGAACGGCAACGGCTCTTGCGGCTCAGGCGCGGCCTGCGTCGTCCGCGATTGCACTTCGCGGTCGCTGATCGCGTCGGCCAGGTCGAGCAGGGAGATCGGCCGCTCGTCACGCGTCACGGGCTCGACCAAGTCCATCGTCGAGCCGTCCACGTCGTCCAACTCAATGCTCAGCTCGTAATGCTCGCGCGTAAAAAAGCCGCCGATGCCGCCGCTGCGCACCTTGTCAGCCTTGACGATGCGCACGTCATCGCCGTACTCGTCGCGGGCCCGAACCAGCAGTTCTTCAAGATCGGGACCATCAAGCTGCATTCGCACGGGCTGCGCTCACCGTCCCCACTGTCTCGAGTTGGAATTGCGAGCCGAGCTCGGCGTAGGCCAGCACGGGCAGCCGCGGGCTCGCGGTCTTGATCAGGCGACGAAGGGCCGGCCGAAGCTGCGCCATGCACGCCAGCACCGGCACGTTGCCCAGTTGCTCGGCCCGTTCGGCGAGCCGGTTTGTCTCCATAACGATGTGCTCGGCATCTTCGGCGTCCAAGGCAAGGAAAGTGCCGTGTTCTCCTGCGCGGACCCGCTCGAGGATGCGCTGCTCAAGCAGCGGGTCGAGCGTGATCACGGCGAGCCGGTTGTCTTGGGCGTATTGCGCCGAGATCGCCGCGCCCAGGGTCGCGCGGGCTGCTTCGATGAGCCCTTCGGGGTCGGTGCTTTGACGGGCCCGCTGGGAGAGCGCCTCGAAGATCCGCACCAGGTCGCGGATCGGCACCTGCTCGTCGAGCAAGCCCTGCAACGCGCGTTGGACGTCGCCAAGCTGGAGCAGCGCAGGCGTCAGTTCCTCGACGACGATCGGGTCGGAGCGGCGAATGAGGTCGGTGAGGGTCTTGACGTCCTCGCGGGAGAGCAGCCGGGCCGCGTTGTTGCGCACGACCTCGGCGAGGTGGGTGGTGATGACCGAGGCCCGGTCGACGACGGTCGCCCCGGCGAGCTCGGCCTGCTGGCGCAGCTCGTGCGGGAGCCACTTGCCGGGCAGGCCGAAGACCGGCTCGGTGGTCGCGGTGCCGGGCAGGTTGGCCAGGTTGTCGCCGATGGCGAGCACGGCGCCGGGCGGGGCTTCGCCGCGGGCGATCTCGACGCCGTTGAGCCGGATCGCGTAGGCGCCAGGCGGCAGGTCGAGGTTGTCACGAGTGCGGACCATCGGGATGACCATGCCAAGCTCGATCGCCAGCTTGCGCCGCAGCGCGCGGACCCGTTCGAGCAACTCGCCGCCCGCCGAACTGTCGACGAGGTCGACCAAGTCGAAGGCGAGCTCGAGCTCAAGCGGCTCGACGCGCATCTCGTTGACCAGCGCCTCGGCCGAATCGGGAGCGGGACCAGCCGCCAGTTCCGGTTGCGCCACCGTGTCTTTTGCCTGCTCGGCGTCCTTGAGCCGCATGCCGACCATCAGCACAGTTCCGCCGAGCAGCAGGAACGGCAGCTTCGGCAGGCCGGGGATGAGGGCGAGCCCGATCACCGCGGCGCCGCCGATCCGCACCGCCTGGCGCTGCGCCGTGAGCTGGTGCAAGACGTCGGTGCCGAGGTCTTGTTCGGTGGCCGCGCGGGTGACGATGAGACCGGTTGAGACGGACAGCAGCAGCGCGGGAATCTGCGACACCAAGCCGTCGCCGACCGACAGCAAGCTGTAGGTGGAGACCGCGTCGCCCATCGACAGATGGCGTTGCATGATGCCAACGCCGAGGCCGCCGATGAGGTTGACCAACGTGATGACGATGGCCGCGATGGCGTCACCCTTGACGAACTTGCTCGCACCGTCCATTGCGCCGTAAAAGTCGGCTTCGGCGGTGATTTCGCTGCGCCGGCGGCGGGCGTCGTGCTCGTCGATGAGGCCGGCGTTCAGGTCGGCGTCGATGGCCATCTGCTTGCCAGGCATGGCGTCGAGGGTGAACCTCGCACCAACCTCAGCGACTCGGCCGGCGCCGTTCGTGATGACGACAAACTGAATGATGATCAGGATCAAGAAGATGACGAGGCCGACGATCAGCGAGCCGCCGACCACGAAGTGGCCGAAGCTTTGCACCACCTTGCCGGCGTA
>JAICYF010000092.1 GCA_025934355.1 Acidothermaceae bacterium | reverse complement strand
TGGACCTGAGGGCGGCCGGCGTCGACCCCTCGTGCGGTCCGGCGACGACGACTGGCCGGCCTTCTTCCGGCTCACCGGCGTGGTCGTGGTGCGTGCCATCTTGTTCGCCGGGGTGACGTCGTTCGTCGCGTTGTACTTCATTCACCGGTTGAAAACATCGACGGGCGTGGGCAACTCGGCGCTCACGACCTTTCTCGTCGCCGGCGCCTGCGGCACGCTGCTCGGCGGCTGGATCGCCGACCGCACGCAACGACTGACTGCGGTGCGTGTCGGCTTCGCCGTCACGATGCCGACGATGGTCGGGCTGGTGTTGGCGCCGAACGTGGCGGTCGCGTTCGTGTTCACCGCACTGGCCGGGTTCGGAACCTTCATCCCGTTCGGCGTTTTCGTCATGCTCGGCCAGGACTACCTGCCCAACCGCATCGGCACCGCGAGCGGGCTGACCGTCGGCCTGGCCGCCAGTGTGGGCGGACTTTTCACCCCGCCGCTTGGCTGGCTCGCCGACCACACCAGCCTTCGGCTGATGCTTTCCACCTTGATTGTGCTGCCAGCGATCGCATTGGGCATCTCTTTCTTCATGCATGACCCTCGAAACAATCATGCAGCGCACTCCAAGCGGGTCGACCTGAGCGACGCGGCGTCATGACAACCGAGTCGGACGACGCGGCGCTGCGCGCCGGACTTGACGATCTGTTGCGCCACGCGAACCCACCGATGGTGATCGTGACCGCGCGCGACCCGGATGGAAACCGGGCTGGCTGTCTGGTCGGATTCAGCTCGCAGTGCGGCATCAAGCCACCTCGCTACGCCGTCTGGCTGTCGGTGCAAAACCACACCTTCGAAATCGCCCGCAACTCTGACCACCTCGCGGTGCACGTGCTCGCAAAGCGTCAGCGTTCGCTCGCGGAACTGTTCGGCTCGGTGACCGATCACGACCACGACAAGTTCGCCCAGTGCGACTGGACCGACGGCCCCTTCGGTTTGCCCGTGCTCAGCGGTGTCGCCGGCTGGTTCGCCGGCCCGGCGCACCAGGTGTCAGAGGATGCGTCGTCCGGCGATCACGAGCTGTTCATCATCGACCCGCAGGTGGCGCATGGTCGGCTCGGCGAGCAACCTCTGTCGTTCCAAGACGTGAAGGATTTGGACGCCGGCAATCCCGCGTAGCTCGCGCGAATCGCGGGCAAGGCTGGAGCATGCACGTAAGCACACACGGCAAGCTCACCCGGGTCGGGCTGGCGTTGGCGGCGATCGTCGACACGGCGCGGGCGCGTTCGAGCCGCCGCGCGGCGGATGCCTCGCGTCGTCCGACCCCGACGAGTGGCGCGCTCGCGCCGCCGGTGCCGGAAACTCTCGAGACCACGACGACGGCGTACGACGGCTCGCAGGCGCGGGTGTTCGCGACGACCTCACCGGGAAACCAGTCGTCGGGCGAACGGTTGCCCGGTAACGACCCCTACGACCCGCATCTCGAACCGCACGGAACCTTGTCAATCGCTGAAGGCAGCGGCCATCCGGCCAATCAGAAGAGCCGCCCGATCACGTGGGTGATCGTGACGTTCATCGCGTTGTCGTTCGCGGTCATCGGGTTCGGACTGATTTACCTGTGGCCGTGGCTGTTCGTCGCAGGGATCCTCGCCGTCCTTGCGAGCTGCGGGGCAGGCTGGGCGGCCGGCATCATGGCCGACCGCGGCGACCCGAACGAGACGAACGGCGCAGCTTCGTAGCGAACGGCAGCTTCGTAGCGAACGGCAGCGACAGCGCTAGCCGAGGTGATCGCCGGTGTCGCCGGTGTTGTCGGTGCCATTGGCGTTGTCGGTGTTGTCGGTGCCGTTGGTTTTGTCGGTGTCGCTAGCCAGCCGGCCGAGCCGGCCGACCAGCCACGACCAGCCATCGGGCTCGTCCTGGTGCCGGCGCCATCCCCACATCAGCTCGTGCACCTTCGCCCAGCGCTTAACGTGCGCGAGTAGTGCGACCCGAGTCCCCGCGGGCATGACTTCCGCCTTGAACAGCTCGTAGGCGTTGCCTTCGTCGTCGCGTTCGACGCCCGCCGCGCTGCCACCAAGGAAAGCCGGCATCTCCCCAGCGGTGTAGGCCTCGTAGTCGAGCGTGTCGACGGCGACTTCGCCCAGCTGCGGCACACCACCAAGCAGCACGAGCTCGCCGGTGTCGTGGATCCAGGCGACGGCCGCGCGCACATCGGCGGCCATCGCGAGCGCCACCGCCACTTCGGTCGGCACCTGCCAAGAGCCGAAGCTGGTGGCAAAACTCGTCACCCGGTCAAGGTCGGCGGCGTTGAACGCGGCCAGTTCGTAGATCGGCAGTTGGTCGCTGTCGAGCTGCAGCGAGGCCAACTGCTCCAGCGGCGTCTCACTCATGGCCACTCCCCTCGTCGACCGCCTCCGCGGAGACCAACAGCCGCGCTAGCGCGCGAAACGCCCGGCCGCGATGACTGATGGCGTCCTTCTCGTCGGCGGACATCTCCGCGGTGGTTCGCGGGCTGCCGGTCGGCAAGAAGATCGGATCGTAACCGAAGCCGTTGGCGCCGCGAGGCGCCCGTGTCAGCGTGCCCCTGATCCGGCCGTGCGCCACCAGCTCGTCGCCGGTCGGGAACACCGCCACCGCGGCGCATTCGAACCACGCGCCGCGCCGCTCGTCGGGGACGTCGGCAACCTGGGCGAGCACCAGCCGCAGGTTGAGCGCGTCGCGGTCTTCGCCGTTGCCCAGATCACCCGACCAACGCGCCGACAGCACGCCAGGCATGCCGCGCAGCGCCTCAACGCAAAGCCCGCTGTCGTCAGCGACGGCGAGCTCGCCGGTCGCACGCGACACCGCTCGGCCCTTCAACAACGCGTTCGCCTCGAAGGTGTCGCCGGTTTCGGGCACTTCTGGCAGGCCGGGATAGGAGTCGACACCCACCAGCTCGACATCGGGCAACCCCGCGTCGCCCAAAATTCTCCGCAACTCAACGATTTTGTGCGGATTGCGGGTGGCCAGCACAACACGGCGAGCGGGGCTCATGACGTCAGGGCCACCTGCTGCAACGCGCTCAACGACGCGCAGCCGCGCACGGCGAGATCGAGCAACGCGTCGATTTCACCGCGGCGGAGCGGCGAGCTTTCGGCGGTGCCCTGCACCTCGATGAACTCGCCCGCGCCGGTGACCACGACGTTCATGTCGGTGCCGGCCCGAACGTCCTCCTCGTAGGCGAGGTCGAGCCGGGGTTCACCGTCGATCACGCCGACGCTGACGGCCGACACGCTGCGCACCAGGGGTTCGCCGGGCATCTTGCCGTGCGTCTTCAACCAGCCGATCGCGTCGGCCAACGCGACATACGCGCCAGTGATCGCCGCGGTGCGGGTACCCCCGTCGGCCTGCAGGACGTCGCAGTCGAGCTGGATCGTCGTCTCGCCAAGCGCCTTGTAGTCGACGCAGGCTCGCAGCGCTCGACCAACCAGCCGGGAGATCTCCTGGGTGCGGCCACCAAGCCGGCCTTTCACCGACTCGCGATCGTTCCTGGTGTTCGTCGCGCGCGGCAACATGGCGTATTCGGCGGTGACCCAGCCCAACCCGCTGCCCTTGCGCCACCGCGGCACGCCGTCGGTGACGCTCGCCGCGCACAGCACCCGGGTGCGGCCGAATTCGACGAGGACCGAACCTTCGGCATGCTCGAGCCAACCGCGGGTGAAGGCGACCGGGCGGAGTTCGTCGTTGGCGCGTCCGTCGAATCGAGGCATGGCCTGACCCTATCGACGGGCTCAGACGTCGAACGCCACGCCTCTGCGGGCCAGCTCGGTCGGCCCGCCGAACGCGGCCGCCGCTGTTCGGACCTGTGCTGCCGCGTCGTGCCACGGCGCGACATGGGTGACGACAAGGCGGCCGGCGTTCGCCTCTTTCGCGAGCTCCCCGGCTTGCGTCGCGGTGAGGTGTACGCCGGACGGGTTCGCGGCGCCGTCGACAAAACCCGCCTCCGCCAACAACACGTCGGCGGAGCCGGCGAAGCGGACCAGCTCGGGAAACCATCCGGTGTCGGCCGTGTAGACGAGCGCCCGACCGGCGCTTTCAACCCGCACCGCGTACGTCTCCACCGGATGCGACGTCCGGACTACGCGGACGGTGAACGGCCCGACCGCCGTATCGGCCGGCCGCCGGAAGTCGAACACGTCATCGAGGTCAGCCCGGCCGAACGCGCCGCTGATCCGGTCGCGATCGGCGGACGGCGCGAAAACCGGCAGCGGCCACGGCACCCGACCGTCGGGGTGGTGGCGGCGCACGTGCGCCAACGGCACCAAGTCCAGCCAGTGGTCACCGTGCAAGTGCGTGAGAAAAAGCGCGTCGAGGTCGCGCGGGTCGACATGTTTTTGCAGCTCGCCCAACGCGCCGTTGCCGAGGTCGAGCAGCAGCCGAAATCCCTGGTGTTCAACGAGATACGACGAGCATGCGGAGTCTGGCCCCGGATGACTGCCCGAACACCCGATGACGGTCAGCCGCAAGGTCTCAAACGCTCTCGACGCCGCGGATCTCAGGGCCGAGGAAACGTCGTCCGAGATCGTAAAAAGGCTCGGGGTCGCCGGTGGCGACAAACCGATGGCGCGGCGGCGGCGAACCCTCGGGACGGGTGAGCCCGTGGCGCACCAACGTGCGGTAGACGTCGCGCGCGGTCTCGTCGGCGCTGCTCACCAGCATCACGTCATCGCCGACGACGAGGGAGATCGCGCCTGCCAGATACGGATAGTGCGTGCAACCGAGCACGAGGGTGTCGCAACCGCGCTCGATGATCGGGGCGAGGTATTCCTTTGCGCACTCGAGCAATTCGTCGCTCATCGTGATGCCAGCCTCGACGAATTCGACGAAGCGCGGGCAGGCGGCGGTGGTCAGGTCGATGTGCGGGGCGGCCGCGAACGCGTCTTCGTACGCGCCGCTGGTCACCGTCGCGTGGGTGCCGATGACACCGACCTTGCCGTTGCGGGTGGCACTCACCGCCTTGCGCACCGCGGGCTGGATCACCTCGACGACCGGCACGCCGTAACGCTCACGGGCGTCACGCAACATGGCGGACGACGCGGAATTGCAGGCGATCACCAGCATCTTCACGCCCTCGTCGACCATGCGATCGAGCACCTCGAGGGTGTACGCGCGCACCTGGGCTATCGACTTCGGGCCGTACGGGAAATGCGCGGTGTCGGCCACGTAGTAGACCGGCTCGTGCGGCAGCAGGTCAAGGATCGCCCGCGCGACCGTGAGGCCACCGACGCCCGAGTCGAACACGCCGATGGGGTTGTGCACGGACGCACCGACCTCCGCGTCGCCGGTCGCGCCGACCGCGTCCGCCGCGTCGCCGGTCGCGCCGACCGCGTCCTCCGCGTCGCCGGTCGCGCCGACCGCGTCCGCCGCGTCGCCGGTCGCGCCGTCCCTCTGCGCTGCCACGTCCTGCAGCCTAACCGGCGCGGGCGGCCATGCTCCGGCATCGGCTCACACCTCAAGACGGAAACTTCCAGCGTTCTAGCGCCGAAAAGTTTCCGCGTTAATGGCGCACGCCGACCCGCACGGGGTGGGCACGCCGGTCCAACCGCGGTTCCGAAGCACCGTCGCCACTTGCAGCGCCGACGGACAGGCATTGCACCGGACATCCCACCAGCCGTAACGCAAGGTCACCCGGCCAGCAAGCAGCGCCGCGTTGTCGCGCGCGGCGTCCCGGAAGGCGCCCACACCCACGTGTCCGCGACGTCCATCGAGTTCGACGACGAGGCCGTACTCCTCGTAGTCGACGTCCCGCCGGTACGACGCCGAACCCGACCGGACGACGACCTGACGCCGAGGCGTCGGCAAGCCATGCGGGCGTTCGACGTCGCGGCGGTACCTCCACTCCAACGCAGATTCGAGGCCGTCGGGGTCGCGGACCATCTCCTCGAGCACCTCCCGCCAGCGCTGCCGAGCCCGATGCCGAAGGGCGGCCGCGATCGTGTCTGGGCGTGCGACCTTCAGGGCGTAGGCGCGGGTGATCAAGCTAACGACCGCGTCGACACTGTCGTGCGTCGCCGCAAGATCGAGAACAGTCGTCGCCACATCAGTTCGTGGCGGTCGCTGCGCCGGATTGATCGCAGGCCTGGCGGCGCGATGAACGACCAACCCCGGCTGCGGGCGGACCCGGCGCCGGGTCGGGACCACGATGTGCACGTCGTCCGGCGGGGTTTCGACCAGGCCATGGAGGAAGCCGGCGGTCTGATGACTCGCACCGGCGCCCGGGCCCGCATAAAGCACCGCGGCCCAGATGCGAGCGATTTGGTCGGGAGTGCCGTTGTGAGTGAGGAAGGCCCCCGGTAGCAGCCGCTGCCAAACACCGGCGTCGAGTCGCGCGCGGATCCACGAGTCGGTGAGCCCCGAAGCCAACACCTGCGCGCGGCTGAGCACGCCGTCCTGCCACGCCTCGTCACGCCAGTACGGCGGCACGCCCGCGACGTCGGAGACGCGCGGCGTTGTCGACATGCCAGAAACAATGGCGGACGCGCGGGGAGCACCGCCGAAGCGCTGTGGACAACCCAGCGAGCATCGCGGGCCGCCTTTAAGACGGAAACTTCCAGCGCTCTGGCGACGAATTCTTTCCGCGCTAGCGGCTGGGAGGCGCTGCCGTGCTAGCGGCTGGGAGGCGCTGCCGCGCTAGCGGCTGGGAGGCGCTGCCGCGCTAGCGGCTGGGAGGCGCTGCCGCGCTAGCGGCTGGGAGGCGCTGCCGTGCTAGCGGCTGGCCCGCGCCCACACGGCAGCCACGAACCGCAGCCCGCCGTGTGGGCGAGGCGGCCGGCTCAGGCCCAGAGTTGGCCTTCGAGGGCCGCTTCGGCTTCCTCCAATGTGCCGGAGTAAGCGCCGGTCGAGAGGTACTTCCAGCCGCCGTCGGCGACGACGAACGCGATGTCGGCCCGCTCCCCCGCGCCGACCGCTTTCGCGGCGGTCCCTAGTGCCGCGTGCAGGATCGCGCCGGTCGAGATTCCGGCGAAGATCCCCTCCTGCTCGACCAGTTCGCGGGTTCGACGCAGCGCCTCGCGTGGCCCCACCGAAAACCGAGTGGTGAGCACCGACTCGTCGTAGAGCTCAGGAACGAAGCCCTCGTCGAGGTTGCGCAACCCGTAGACCAGTTCGCCGTACCGCGGCTCGGCCGCCACGACCTGAATGCCGGGCACCTGCTCGCGGAAGAACCGGCCGCAGCCCATCAGCGTCCCGGTGGTGCCAAGCCCCGCGACGAAGTGGGTGATCGTCGGCAGGTCGGCGAGGATCTCCGGCGCCGTGGTCTCGTAGTGCGCCAGCGCGTTGGCCGGGTTGCCGTACTGGTAGAGCATCACCCAGTCGGGATGCTCTAAAGCCATCGCCTTGGCGACCCGCACCGCCTCGTTCGACCCCCCGGCGGCTGGCGAGAACACGATCGACGCGCCCCACATCTCGAGGAGCTGGCGCCGCTCCACCGAGGTGTTCTCTGGCATGACGCAGACCAGCCGATACCCACGTTGCGACGCCACCATCGCGAGCGAGATGCCGGTGTTGCCGGACGTCGGCTCCAGGATCGTCGCGCCCGGCGCGAGCAGGCCGTCTTTCTCCGCAGCCTGCACCATGTACAGGGCCGCGCGGTCCTTGATGGACCCGGTCGGGTTGCGGTCCTCGAGCTTCGCCCACAGCCGGACGTCTGCCGACGGCGACAACCGCGGCAGCCCGACGAGCGGCGTGCGCCCGACGGAGTCGACCAGTGAGTCGTAGCGCACCGCGGAGATCAGCCGCCCGCGACCGCCGGCAGCACGGTGACCGTGTCGCCGTCCTTCAAGCCGGTCTCAAGCCCGCCGATGAACCGCACGTCCTCGTCGTTCACATACACGTTGACGAAGCGGCGCAGGCCCTTGTCGTCGACGATGCGCTCGCGCAACCCGGGATGGCGGGAGTCGAGATCGGCCAGGACGTCGGCGAGCGTCGCGCCGTCACCGGAGACCGCTTTCTCCCCGCCCGTGTATGTGCGCAGGATCGTCGGGATGCGAACCTCGATGGCCATGACCGGCTGACTCCTTGAGAACGGCGTGCTTGAGAGGAATGGCTTACGCAGGGTCCAACGCCGCGACCACAGTGACGTCTTCCTCAGTCACCACGCCGTCGACAATTCGATAGGACCTGAACTCAACGGTATCGGGCTCGCGGGTCGACACGAGCACGTAGTGCGCCCCCGGCTCGGAGGCGTAGGAGATGTCGGTGCGCGACGGGTATGCCTCGGTCGCGGTGTGGGAGTGGTAGATGATCACCGGCTCCTCGTCCCGGTCGTCCATCTCCCGATACAGCGCGAGCAGGTCGTGCGTGTCGAACTCGTAAAACGTCGGGGACCGGGCCGCATTGACCATCGGGATGAACCGCTCGGCGCGGTCAGACCCGGCCGGCCCGGCCACCACCCCGCACGCCTCATCGGGATGGTCGCGTCGCGCGTGCGCGACGATCGCGTCGTACGTCTCCTGGTCGATCACGAGCATGGCGCAAGGCTAGCTGGCGGTCACGACCCGGCCGCGGAGAGCAGCTTGTCGAGCAGCGATGCCAGCCACTCGTAAAGCCCGAAAAGCATGAGGCGCGGATCGTCTGCGGGCAGGTACTCGAATGCCTTCACGTCGTCCGCGGTCTCAATGCCGAGACGGGTGGCGATGACGAGGCGCGCGTCGGTGAGAAACCGCAGCCAGGCGTCGGCCTGCTCGGCGTCCAAGACCCGCTCGCCGAGCGCCGCGATGCTCGCCAGCCCTTGCCGGACGACGGTGGCATCGGCCCGCTTGGCGCCGCGCAGCGTGTTTTCGGTGTAGCGGCGGAAATCGGCGGCCGCCTCGTCGTCGTCGCGGTAGGCGTCGGGCAGCAGCCGACGCAGCGCCGGATCGTCAGGGACTTCGACGACCTCCGACTCGCCCAGGTCGAGCCCGGTCAGTTCGACCAGCGGGTCGGGTGAGCGGACGTCCTTCGCGGTGCCGGCCAGCAGTTCGTCGATGTCTTCGGCGACCTGAGTGAGCAGCCGGACCTCGCCCTCGCCGAGTTTGACCCGCAGCCCCGCGGGCGTGCGCCGAATCTCCGCCAACGCGGTCAATCCTTTTGCACGGTGGCCCACAGCCCGTGCGCGTGCAGCCGTTGGACGTCGTGTTCCATCTGCTCGCGAGTGCCCGCCGACACCGCCGCCTTGCCTTCGTTGTGCACCTGAAGCATCAGCCGTTCCGCCTTCTTCTTCGGGTAACCGAAGAGCTTCTGGAACACGTAGGTGACGTAGTCCATCAGGTTCACCGGATCGTCCCAGACGACGGTGACCCAAGGGCGGTCGGGGCGGACGTCGGTCTCGGAATCGATCTGCGGCCGCTCGACCTCGGCGGGCGCGGAGCTCATGGCTTTCATCGTAGGGTTCGAAGGTGCCGGACGCCGCTTCTCTCACGTCCAGCGCGCTGCGCACCGACCGCTACGAGCTGACCATGCTCGAGGCGGCATTGCGCAGCGGCGCCGGCGAGCGCGCCTGCGTGTTCGAGGTCTTCTCGCGTCGGCTGACGGGCGGACGTCGTTACGGCGTCGTCGCGGGAACCGGTCGTTTTCTCGACGCGCTCGAACGTTTCCACTTCGATGACGACACGCTTGGCTGGCTTTCCGATGAGCACGTCGTCGACGATCCGACGCTGAGCTGGCTCGCGAACTTCCGGTTCTCCGGAGATATCGACGGCTACGCCGAGGGCGAGCCGTTTTTTCCAGGGTCGCCGATCCTCACCGTGCAGTCGACGTTCGCCGAGGCGGTCCTTCTGGAGACGCTGGCGCTTTCGATCCTCAATCACGACTGCGCCATCGCCGCCGCCGCTTCGCGCATGACCGCGGCGTCGTGTGACCGGCCTTGCATCGAGATGGGGTCACGCCGAACGCACGAGGAAGCGGCGATCGCGGCCGCCCGAGCCGCGTACATCGCCGGCTTCGCCGCGACCAGCAACCTCGAAGCCGGACGCCAGTTCGGCCTGCCCACCACCGGCACCAGCGCGCATGCGTTCACGATGGTCCACGACAGTGAGCGGGCGGCGTTCGAGGCGCAGCTCGAATCCTTTGGTCCCGGCACGACGCTGCTGGTCGACACCTACGACGTCGAATCCGCGGTGCGCACCGCGGTCGAGCTGGCCGGGCCCGAACTTGGGGCGGTGCGGATCGACTCCGGCGACCTCGTCGAGTTGGCCCGCCAGGTGCGCGCGCAACTCGACGCGCTCGGCGCGCAGCGCACCAAGATCATTGTCACCAGCGATCTCGACGAGCACGCGATCGCCGCTCTCGCGCCGGCACCCGTCGACGGCTTCGGCGTCGGGACGGCGTTGGTCACCGGCAGCGGGCTGCCCACCGCGAGCCTGGTCTACAAGCTGGTGGCGCGCACCGACGGCGTCGGGCCTGATGCCCGATGGCGGTCGGTGACCAAGCACAGCCCCGGCAAGATCGATCACGGCGGTCGAAAGCAGGCCTTCCGCCGGCACGACGCGCGCGGCATCGCCACCGCCGAGGTTGTGCGCGCGGTGCGCACGGCGTCCGGCGGCGCCGCCGGTTCGGGTCTCTTAGACCGCACCGATCTTCCGGACGACGAGGGCGGCCGGCCGCTGCTCATGCCGTTGGTGCGTGGCGGTGAGATCGTGGGTCGAGAGCCGCTGGACGCTGCGCGGGCGCGACACGCCCGCGCCCGAGCCGAGCTGCCGCCCGCCGCGCTACGGCTGCAACCCGGCGGTCCCGCGCTCAACACGATCTTCATCGACTGACGCTGGCGCGCACGTCGGAGCCTCGTCGTCCGGGTTCGTGTTGTCAGATCATCCCGAGTGTTGATAGGACGCTGTGGGATAAAGGTCAGGAGTCAGCCGCGCCGGCCAGGCGCGGCCCGGTGAGAAGGGCAGGTGCGAGCACAGTGGCTCGTGTGCGGACTCCCCGCCGCAGCGGCCGCACCGCCAGGTCGAGACGGGCGTCATGACCAGCACTGCCGAAAGCGACGCAGCCGGCGAGCTGATCGGCGCCGCCGCTGGCTTGCCCGCGCTCGACGGCGTGCTCGCGAAGGCCGCCCACGAGAACTTCCCGGTCGGTCCGGGCTTCCTGCCCGGGCGGC
>JAICYF010000312.1 GCA_025934355.1 Acidothermaceae bacterium | reverse complement strand
TAACCAGCGCAAGACGCGTCCGGTCAACAGTGATGCGGGGGCTCCGCCGTGCTTCCTCGTCCCTGCGTAGCTGCAATGGAGTTGTTCTCGACAGCGCGTAATCGGGTTGTGGGAGGAAGGGGCGGGGCTGCCCAGGGTTACCGCCAAGCTCGAAGCTCAACGCCGGTACGGGCTCGCCCCGCGGTCTGTGGTGACCGCTCGTGTCGGTCGGGTTAGGCGGCGAGTGTCATGCGCGTTCCGTTCGCTGCGATGGCCGGGTTCCAGGCGCGTCCGGTGGTGACGACGGCGTGCAGCTGGCGCAGCAGCGCGGCTGCGATCGCGCAGCGGGCCTGCGCGGGTTTGAGCTTGCCCTGCTCGCGGGTGGTCAGGTGAACGAGCCGCGCTTGATAGACGGGGTTGGACTTCATCGCTCCCCACGCCGCGCGCCAGGCCGCGGTGCGCAGACCGGGCCTGCCGCGACCAGTGAGACGGGTCCGGCCGACGAGTTTGCCGCTGGCCTGTTCCGCCGGCGCGAGGCCGGAGTGCTTGACGAGTGCACGGCCGGTGGCGAAGCGGTGCAGGTCGCCGGACTCGGCGAGGATCGCTGCTGCGTTTACCGCCGATAGTCCCTGGATCGTCGTCACCAACTCGGTCAGGCCGAGCTCGTCGAGGACCGCGACCATCCGGTCCTCGGTGTCGGCGATCCGCCGGTGCAGGTCGCGCCAGTCGTCGAGAACCAGCCCGACCCGTTCGAGGATCCCGCGGCGTTGGACGGTCACTCCAGTGGTGTCGGCGAGTGCGGCGAAGACTGCTTCGACGATGCGCCTGCAGGGTCGTTGTGCTTGCCATCGTGGCATTTCGCGGCGCACCGCCGCGCTGAACCGGGTCAGTCCGAGCCGGCGCAGCCGCGTCGGGTCGCCGTTGCAGCGGTCGGTCACCACTGCCAACGCAGCGAGCCAAGTCTTGGCCTTGAACTGTTTCGCCGCGGTGTCGAGCATCGCCGGCCACGCGCACTCGAGCAGGTCGCGCATCTGCTGCACCAGGCTCGACGTCTCCTCCAGATGCCTCGCCCTGCGGGCACCGAGATGCCGCAGCCGAGCCCACACCTCATCGGTGGCCTCCGGCGCATAACACCGCAGCTCCGCGGTCAACCTCGCGATCAGCACCGCGTCGCGGTCATCGGTCTTGTCCGGCGAGTAGTTCTCGTTCTCCCGCGACCGTGCGACCAGCAGCGGCTGCACGCACACGAACGGCATCGAACGGTCCGCCGCCAACTGGCCGATCACCCGCCACCGGTGACCGGTCGGCTCGCACGCCACCGTCGCGTCGGCGAATCCGGCAGCGGTCGCATGCTCCGCGGCCCAGTCCAGCGCGGCGCCCATATGCCACGCGGCAAGCCGGAACGTCCGTCGCGCCAGCACGCGCGAGTCATGATCGGTGACGACCAGCATCTGCTTCTCACCGGCGAGGTCGATCGCGATGATCGCGTTCGTCGGCGGCACCAGTCCGCGCAATCGCGTCAGACGACTGTTGCGATTGCGGTCACCCCGAGACAGGCCACTAGCGTGGTCCACGACGTCCTCCTCATGCGTTGGGACACCAAGCCCGACAAACGCATCAGGAGGACGTCCTCACATCCAGCACCGACGCGCCGGAGGACTTACTACGCCGG
>JAICYF010000254.1 GCA_025934355.1 Acidothermaceae bacterium | reverse complement strand
CCGGGGGGAGGCCCGCCTTGCCGTTAGCGTCCGCGATCGCCCACACTTTTCCGCTTGCCACGGCGAGTTGGTGCACGCCTCCCATAATCGGGAAGTAAGGGTCGGAGTACTGCGCCCAGTGCTGGCCGCCGTCCGTCGTCTGCCACAAGGCGCCGGCGCCGCCGAAGGCCCACCCGTCGTTGGAGTCGACGAAGCGGATGTCCGAGATGGTGTCGCCGCTGAAAACGTCGTTGTTGCTGAGGACGTCGGGCACCAGGTTGCTGGCTGGCGCGCCAAGTTCGGTGAACGTCTTTCCGCCGTCCGTGGTCTTCGCGACCGCCGTGCAGGTGCCGACGTCGCACGGCGCGTGGCCGAGCACCCAGTAGGTGTTCGCATTGACGGCGGTGACCGACATCGGCACGAAGCCAGCAGGCGGTGTGCCGCCGGCCGGGATCGTGCCCGGGGCGGTCGTGGCTGGCCCGGTCGCCGTGAAGGTGTTGGACGACGGGGCGACTGTCGATGGCACCGGCGAGGGCACCTTGCTCAGCGTCGAACTCGCGGTTGATGGGGCGCTTGACGACGGACCGCCCGCGACCTGCGACCCGTTGTGATGCGTCGGCCGCAGCGTGATGCCGACAGTCGCCACCGCGATGACCGCCAGTGCGGCGCTGCTCGACACCGCAACTCGCTGCCGTCGCTGCCGTCGCCGCGCGCCGGCGTGGATGCGGTCGATCGCGTCGGCGTCCGGAGTGACCGACAACGCGCGCGAGTGCAGGACGTCGCGCAGCCTGCGGTCGAACTCGTCGTCCGAGATGTGCCGGCTCATCGACGCACCTCACCGTCGGCGAACGCGGCGGAGTCCTTGCGCAGGGCCGCCAACGCGCGCGACGCCTGGCTCTTCACCGTTCCAACCGACGAGCCCATCACGGCGGCGATTTGCGCCTCGGACATGTCCTCGTAGTAGCGCAGCACGATCACCGTCCGCTGCCTGGGTGGCAGGGCGCGCACGCGGTCCCACAGCGCGAGGTCGCGGAACGGCGGCTCGACGCTGCCGCGGCTTGGACCGTCCTCGGGGACGTCCAAGACCAGCATCTCGCGTCGACGCCGACGCCAGATGCTGATGTTGCGGTTGACCATGATCCGCCGCACGTAACCCTCCGGGTCACCCTGCTTTTCGACGCGAGGCCAGGCGAGCATCGTGCGCTCCAACGCGTCTTGCACCAGGTCAGCCGCAGAGTGCGGGTTGCCGGTGAGCGCGTGACCGAAGCGGAGCAGCTCCGGCATTCGAGCGCGGGCGAACTCGTCAAAGACCTTTTGCCGCTCCTCGTCCACCTTCACCCCGGGCATGTTGTTCGGATCGAAGGACGCAGCAGCACCGCGCTGGGTTGCATGTCATTCAACCGCGGTTCTAGCGGGTCGGGATGGATTGCGCGAACCGGAAGAGATCATCCGGGTCGTACGTCGTCTTGACGTCGATCAGTCGGTCTAGGTTGACGCCGTAGTACGCGTGTTGCCAATCGGCTAGCCCCGGGTCGATGTAGTTCTGGTAGCACTGGCCGCTCACGAGGCCGCGCATGTTGGCGTAGAGCCCGTCGAGCCAGCTCTGGTTGGCCTGCGTCGTGGCCGGGTCGAAGATGGGCGCGACGTATTGCAGGCAGGCCAGCTGGTCGCGATGCGCGAAGGCCGTGTCGGTCGGCTTCACCCGGTTGATCGCGCCGCCGTAGGCGTCGAACAGCACGCTGCCGCCAGCGAGACCGCTTTTCTGGCGCGCCTCTATTCCGTCGAGCACCACCCCAATCCCGGACGACGTGAGCGCGTTCGCGATGTAGTCGGATCGTGCGAGCTGCTCGCCTCGTTGCAACGTGCCGCCCTCGGACTTCGGCCGGCATTGCGCGAGGGTGAGGTCGGCGCAGCCGCCCTCGATCATCATTGTTCTCAGGTAGTCGGCCTGGTTGGCGAACCGGCTGCTCATCGGCGCCTTCGCCGCGGACCCGAGCTCGTCGATCAGCTTCTGCAGATTGGCTAGCGCGCCGACGTAGACGCCGGTCACGTAAACCTTCGGGGTCGTGGTGGACGACGCGGCGCCGTCGACGTGCAGGCTCGACCACAGCTCGTCTGGCGTCGTCGGAAGCCAGCTTTGCCACCCGGCGAGCACGTCGGCGGCGTGGGCCCAATCCCATCGCAGCAGGAAGTAGGCGAGCGGCTGGGTGCGGTGGGTGGCGAACTCGAGAGCCGTGACGACGCCGAAGTTGCCGCCGCCTCCGCCACGTTGCGCCCAGAACAGGTCGGCTTCGGTGTTCTCGTCGCAGCGGATCGGCTTGCCGTCGGCCGTGACCAACTCGATCGCGGTGAGCCGATCGCAGGTCATGCCGTACTTGCGACCCACCACGCCGATGCCGCCACCTAGCGCGAGTCCGGTGATGCCGACGGTCGGGCAAGAGCCGGCCGGGATCGAGACATTCTGGGCGGCCAGTTTCGCGTACACGTCGGCGAGTCGGGCGCCGGCCCCGACGCGCGCGGTGCCCGTTGTTGTGTCTGGAGTGACCGTGTTCATCGGGCCGACGTCGATCACCAGCCCGGACGACGTCGAGTAGCCGGCGTAGCTGTGCCCGCCGCTTCTGACCGCGAACTTGGTGCCGCTGGACTTGGCGAATTGGAGGCAGGTGGCCACGTCGTCCGGACTGGTGCACTTGGCGATCGCGGCGGGGTGGATGGAGTCGAAGCGCGGATCGAACAGTTGGGACGCCGTGGGGTACGTGCTGTCGTCGGGGAGGATCAGCTTGTCGCCGAGTGCCTTCTTGAGGCTGGCGAGGTCGCGCGGGCCGGGCGTCGAGGGCGGCCCGGATGGCGGGCTCGCTGGCGGCGTGCCCGGCTGGGTCGCCGACGTGCCGGCCGGCCTGGGGGCGCGGTGGGTGCAGCCAGCCGCCGCCGCGGTCACGCCGAGCGCGGCGGTCAACTTCAAGAACTCGCGTCGATCGATCCGGTCTCACCTCACGTTCGCAGGACGCCGATCGTGCGACTTTAGGTGCTTCGCTCGAAGGTGGCCTATCCAACGTCCGCGTCGAGTGAAGGGTTCGGGTCGCCGACACGCCGATCTGGACGACGCAAACCCTTCACTCGGCGAGTGGTCGTGCTCGGCGAGTGGTCGTGCTTGGCGAGTGGTCGTGCTTGGCGAGTGGTCGTGCTCGGCGAGTGGTCGTGCTTGGCGAGCGGTCGCCGCGCACAAGCCGACCCCGCGCGGGCATACTGCGGCGGTGCGATTGACCGACTTCTGGAGCCGGATGCGGCAGCAGTTCGGCGAGGCGTACGTCGACGCCTTCTCCCGAAGCT
>JAICYF010000209.1 GCA_025934355.1 Acidothermaceae bacterium | reverse complement strand
GGGCCGAGCGCGGAATCCCAGTCGGAAGCGCCAGCGGCTGAGCCGGTCTGCGCGACGTCGCCGACGAGCGTCATCGACTTCGTCGGACAGCGCCGCATCAGCATCCGCCACGCCATCGCCGACAACTCTTGCGCCTCGTCGACGACGACGTGGCCATATGCCCAGGTGCGATCGGCGATTGCCCGCTCCGCGGTCGACAGCAACGGGCCCTCGTCGGAGAACCGGTCGGCCAGTTGCTCGGCCGACACGAACGCGCCCGCTCCCGACAGTTGCAGCGCGCCACGTGCGTATTCGATCGCCGCACGACGTTCGGCGGCGACCGCCCGCGCGTGTTCTGACGCCGACTCCTCCTCGCCCAGGATTTCGGCGGCCTCATCGAGCAGCGGAATGTCGGCGACAGTCCAGGCACTGCCGCGCGGTCGCTGCAACGCGGCAAGCTCAGGCGGCCGCAGCGACGGCGCCGCTTGCTTGAGCAGCCGCGGCTCGGCGTAAAGGTCTTCAAGCAGACGCTGCGGTGTCAGCGGCATCCAGGTCAGGTTGATCTCACGCCGGACGTCGCGAGACGCGCGCAGCTCGACGATAAACTCGCGCCGGTTGTCAGCGTCGAGGCGAACGCCGAGCACTCGGGCGTATTGCGCGGCCAGCTGGTCGAGCAACTCCTTGACGTAACTGACCCGCGCCACGTTGTGCGGCTTGTCACCGCGGCGAGCGCGGGCCTGCGCGGCGGCCACCACGTGCGGTCGAAGCAACAGCTCGTGCCCCTCGACGTCCAACTTGATGGCGGACGACGGCACGCGCTGGCGCGCGCGCACGGCGGCGGCGAGCACAGTGGCCATTCGCGCCGAGCCCTTGGTCGCGGCCACCGCTGGCTCGTCGTCGGCCTCGGCGGTGACGCCGGGAAAGAGCTCGCCGAGGCTTGCCATGACGACACCGGTCTCGCCCAACGAGGGCAGCACTTTTTCGATGTAGCGCAGGAAAACCCGGTTGGGCCCGACGACGAGCACGCCACGGCGCTCTAGCCGCTCGCGATAGGTGTAGAGCAGGTATGCGGCGCGGTGCAACGCGACGGCCGTCTTGCCCGTGCCCGGACCGCCTTGCACAACGAGCACGCCCGCGAGCTCGGAGCGGATGATTTCGTCCTGCTCGGCCTGGATGGTGGCGACGATGTCACTCATGCGGCCCGTGCGGTGCGCGTTCAACGCGGCAAGCAAGGCGCCCTCGCCGGCGAGATGTGAGAGATCGGAGCTGGAGATGGAGTCGAGGTCGAGCACCTCGTCCTCGATCGCCACGACCGATCTGCCGCGAGTCGTCAGGTGACGTCGCCGGACGACGTCGCCGGGGGCGGCCGCGGTGGCCTGGTAGAACAACCGAGCCGCAGGGGCGCGCCAGTCGATGAGCAGCTGCTGGCGCTCGTCGTCCGACAACCCGATCCGCCCGACGTAGCGGCGGACGCCGTCGCGGACGTCGAAGCGGCCAAAGCACAGCCGGTCCTCGACGGCGCGCAACTGAGCGAGCCGCTGCTCGTACATGGTGGCGAAGGCGTCGCGCTCCGACCGGTTTTGGTGGGTGCCTGACGGCTTTTGCCGGCGGACGGCGGCCAGGTCGACCTCGGTGCGCATGCGCAACTCGTCGAGTCGGCCGTACAGCCGATCGACGTACGCCTGCTCGTGTTGGAGCTCGGTCGGCTCGTCGGGCACGCGTCTCCCTTGGATGCGGAATTGGGCGTTCTACCCTACCTGCATGACCGGCAGGCGGGCGTTGATCATCGTGGATGTGCAGCCGACGTTCTGCGAGGGCGGCGAACTGCCCGTCCCTGGCGGTAACGGGCTGGCGGCGCTGATCGCCGACTTCGTCCGCGACCGTCGAGACGACTACGACCTGATCGCTACCACGCAGGACTGGCACGTCGATCCAGGTGCGCACTTCGCGCAGCGACCCGACTTCGTCGACAGCTGGCCCCCGCACGGCATCGTCGGCACCGCGAACGCCGAGCTGCACCCGATGCTGGCGAAGGCGACCGAGCAGATTCCACACGTGGTGGCTGTCAAGAAAGGCGAGCATCAGGCCGCCTACTCGGGTTTTGACGGCGTCGACGAGACGGGCAGGTCGCTCGCGCAGGTGCTCTCCGACGCGGACATCGAGAGCGTCGACGTGTGCGGCATCGCCGAGAGCCATTGTGTGAAGGCCACCGCGCTCGACGCCCACCGCCTCGGCCACCAGACGACGGTCTTGAGCGACCTCACCGTGCCGGTGACGGCCGAACTGGGCATGCTGGCGCGCGCCGAAATGGCGGCCGCCGGAGTTCGGGCGGCACGCAGCGACCAAGCGGCTCACCGTGGCTGATTTCGTCGCGGCGCTCGACCAAGGCACCACCAGCACTCGGTTCATGGTCTTCGACCATGGCGGCAACGAGATCGCCCGCCACCAGCTCGAGCACACCCAACTGCTGCCGCACTCCGGCTGGGTTGAGCACGACCCGACGGAGATCTGGGAACGCACTCGGGCGGTGATCGAGACGACGCTGCGAACGGCGAAGTTGACCGCGCGCGACCTCGCCACCATCGGCGTCACCAACCAGCGCGAGACCACCGTGGTGTGGAACCGCGTCACGGGACGCCCGTACTCGAACGCGATCGTCTGGCAGGACACCCGGACCGATCGCGCCATCGCCGCGCTCGAGGCGTCGGGCGCCGGCGAGTTGATCCGCGGCAAGGCGGGCGTGCCGCCGGCGACCTACTTCTCCGCGGCAAAACTTCAATGGATCTTAGAAAACGTCGACGGCGTGCGCGCGGCGGCGAACGATGGCCGCGCGGTCTTCGGCACCGTCGACTCGTGGCTCTTGTGGAACCTCACGGGCGGCGCGGTGCATGCCACCGACGTCACGAACGCCAGCCGCACCATGCTGATGGACTTGGAATCGCTGCAATGGGACGACGAGTTGTTGGCGTTGTTCGACATTCCGAGCGCGATGCTGCCCGCCATCCGGCCGTCGTCCGGGGTCTTCGGCACGACCGAGGGTCGTGGTCCGTTCAACGGCGAGGTGGTCATCGGCGGCGTGCTTGGCGACCAGCAGGCGGCCATGGTCGGCCAGGCCTGCTTCGAGGTCGGTGACACCAAAAACACCTACGGCACCGGCAATTTCTTGCTCCTGAACACCGGTGAGCACATCGTCAGGTCAAAGCACGGTCTGCTCACGACCGTGTGCTGCCAGCTCGACGGCCGCCCGGCCCAGTACGCGGTGGAGGGATCGATCGCCGTCACCGGCTCGGCGGTGCAATGGCTGCGCGACCAACTTGGCATCATCGCCGGCGCGTCCGACAGCGAAACGCTGGCGAGCCGGGTCGACGACACCGCGGGAATGTACTTCGTGCCGGCGTTTTCCGGGCTTTTCGCGCCGTACTGGCGATCCGACGCGCGCGGCGCCATCGTCGGCTTGTCGCGCTTCCACACCAACGCACACATCGCGCGCGCGACGTTAGAGGCGATCTGCTACCAAACCCGCGACGTCGTCGAGGCGATGCGCGACGACACGGGCTTCGAATTGCGCGAGTTGAAGGTCGACGGTGGCGTGACGGCGAATGAGCTGTGTATGCAGTTGCAAGCCGACATCCTCGACGTCCCCGTCGCGCGTCCGGTGGTCGCCGAGACGACGGCCTTGGGCGCGGCCTACGCGGCTGGCCTCGCGGTCGGCTTTTGGTCGTCGACCGAGGAGCTGAAGTCGAACTGGCAAGAGGGACGACGATGGGCCCCGTCGTGGCCGACGCAGCGCCGAGACCGCGGGTACGCGGGCTGGCGCAAGGCGGTGCAGCGCACCCTCGACTGGGTCGATTGATCAGTGATCTTGACCGGTCGTGAAGAGCGATCACACAGCGTCTAAGGCTCAGTTCCCGCCTGCGATTGTCGATGGGCAAGCGTGTCCACTGTCAACGCCGCACCCCTGAACATCGGAGTGCTGTCGCCGCTTGCCGGTGGGTTCTACTTTGGCGGCGTGCTTGGGGGGATCGCCGCGACGGTGAGGGCGGCTGGTGGCCGGGTGCTCGCCATCCAGACGCTCGAGGCGGGCCGCGAGCATGCCGACGACATGGCCGCGCTGCTGTTCGACAGCACCATCGGCGCCGCGCAGGTCGACGGCTACATCAGCCTGCTCAACGGAGTTGAGCCAGCGCGCCTCGACGCGATCCGGACCGCCGGCAAACCGATCGTCATGGTGAGCAACGAGGTTCCTGGCCTGCCGTGCCCGATCGTCACGCCGGACAACCGCACCGGGACGATCGCGGCCGTCCGGCACTTGGTCCGGCACGGGCACACCCGCATCGCGTTCGCCGGATTTCTCAACCAGCCAGACATGCTCGAGCGGCTCGCCGCGTACCACGACGCGATTCGGGAATGCGGCATCGAGCCCGATCCGGCCCTGGTGTTCGACACGGGCGACACGTTGCGCTCTGGTGGCGAACGCGCCGCAGCGCGGCTACTGGCCTTGCCCGAGCTTCCGACCGCCACGATGGCCGCGACCGACTTCAACGCGATCGGTCTCATCTCGGCCCTGTCGGCTGCTGGGTTGGCGCTGCCCCGCGACCACGCGGTGATCGGCTTCGACGACACCGAAGCCGCGGACTACACGACCCCAGCGCTCTCGAGCGTGCGGCAAGACTTCCACCGGGTGGGCAACCACGCGGCGCAATTG
>JAICYF010000266.1 GCA_025934355.1 Acidothermaceae bacterium | reverse complement strand
TACATGCCGGAGGAGCGAGGCCTCTACCCGACGATGCGGGTCGGCGACCACCTGGTCTACCTCGCGCGATTGCACGGCATGAGCAAGGACGACGCGCAGTTGGCGGCCGCCCGTTGGCTGGATCGGCTTGGCGTGGCGTCGCGGACCGGTGACAAAGTGGAGACGTTGTCGCTGGGCAATCAGCAGCGGGTGCAACTAGCCGCCGCGCTGCTGCACGACCCGCCGTTGTTGGTGCTCGACGAGCCGTTCTCGGGTCTCGACCCGGTTGGGATCGACGACTTGGCGAACGTGCTCGCCGAACGCGCCGCGGCTGGCGCGACAGTGTTGTTCTCCAGCCACCAACTCGACCTCGTCGAGGACGTCTGCGAGTCTGTCGCGATCATCAACCGGGGCCGTTGCGTCGCGGCCGGATCGCTTCGTGAATTGGTGCGCGGCGGGCAACCGCGGCTCGTCGTGGGTGTCGTCGGTGACGAATCCGGCGCGTGGGCGCGCGAGCTCGACGGCGTCGAGCTGACCGGCTTCGATCGGGGCCGGGCTCGGTTAGTGGTGCGGTCGGACGTCGATCCGCAACGCGTGCTCGCGGCCGCGATGGCGGCCGGGCCGGTCGACCATTTTGGCTTTGAGTCGCGCAAGTTGTCTGAGGTCTTTCGCGAGGCGGTGTCTGAGTTGGTGGCCGTTTGATCAACCTGGACGCGACCCGGTTGGTCGCCGCACGGGAGATCCGCGAGCAGGCGCGCGGCCGGGCGTTGTGGATCTCGCTTTTCATCACGGTCATCGCCGTCGTCCTGGTCGTCGTGCTGCCGAAGGCGTTAGCCAGCGGGCCGCCCACGTACCGGATCGGCCTCGCCACGCCTTCCGCGTCGTCCGCGTCTTCAGGCTCGACGGCGACGCCGACCGAGTTGGCACTGCGATCCGCCATCGAGTCGGCCGTCGCCCGCACCGGCGCGAAGGCGAAGGTCGTGACACTCGGCGGCCGCGACGACGCGGCGACCCGATTGCGTGCGAGCGGCGCCGCGCACATCGACATCGCGGTACTCGAAACTGACCACACAAGCAGTGTGTTGGTCGACCGTGCCTTTCCAGCGGGCTCGACAACGCGCAAGGCTTTGGCCACCACCTCGATCGCAGTTTCGGTGAGCGTGGCCGAAGCAGTTGCGGCACATCAGGTTCCCGCGGCGACCGCGCAAGCGCTGACCAATCCGAAGCCACTGCCGATCGACAATTTGCGACCGGCGCCCGCGCCGGCGGGTAAACGCGGCGTCGCGCTCGCGGGCGCAATCGTCTTCTACATCCTGGTGTTGCGCTACGGCTTCGGACTTCTGATGGGGGTCGTGCAAGAAAAGGCAACCCGTGTGGTCGAGGTGGTGTTGTCGACCACTCGACCGTTGGAATTGCTTGCTGGCAAGGTATTTGGCTCAGCTGTGATGGTGTTTTCGCAAGCCGCCATCCTGGCGGTCACCGCGCTGATCAGTGCAGAGGCCGTCGGGTCCGACATTGTGAAAACCAGCGGAGCGAGCGCGATAGCGGTGGCGTTCGTTTGGGTGGTGATCGGTTACCTGCTGTACAGCGCGTTGTTCGCCGCAGCCGGGTCGCTCGCCTCAAAGGCGGACGACGCGCAGTCGGTCAGCCTCCCGCTGCAGATTCCTTTATTCGTAGGGTATTTCGCCTCGTTCACGGTGCTCGGATCTGGTGGTTCCGGAACGTTGGTGAAGATCCTTGCGTACGTTCCGTTCACCGCGCCGATGAACATGCCGGTGCTCGCGGCGACCGGCGGCGCCGCCCCCTGGCAGGTGGTTGTGTCGATGGCCATCACCGTGGTGACCATCGGAGTCACGATGCGGTTGGCCGCCCTGTTGTTCAGCCGGTCAATCCTGCGTACAGGCGGTCGGCTAAAGGCGCGCCAGGTGCTCGCCGAGGCACGTCGGTCGGCCGCGTGATCCGGCAAGCGCTGGCCGAGCTCCGCCGAATGGCCGCTGGGCAGCTGCGGCCGAACGCGCCCGAGCCGTCATCGGCTGGCGCCGACGTCGGTGACGACGAGGCGAGGCTGGCCGCCGTTGGCGCCACCGCCGTCACCGTCGCGCTTTGCCGCGCCGCCGAGGACGAGCGAGACCAGCCATGGTTTCACGATCCGCTCGCCGTTTACGTCGCCAACACAGCCGAGCCGTCGCGCGCCACTATTCCTAGGCCTGGATTGGTCTTTTGGGTCGCTGTGCGCACCCGATTTCTCGACGAGCTGGCGCTTGACGCGACCCGCGCCGGGATCCGGCAGGTGGTGTTCCTTGGTGCCGGCCTTGACGCGCGGGCCATCCGCCTCGATCTGCCCCACGACGTCACGTGTTACGAGGTCGACCGCTCGTCGGTGCATGAATTGAAGAAGAGGTTGCTTCTACAGGCGAAGCTCACGGCGAGCTGTGAGCGGCGGGTCGTGGTCGCCGATCTCACGTCGTCCGATTGGCTCGACGCTTTGCGGGCGCAAGGCTGGATGTCTGACTCCCCAACCTGCTGGATCGCCGAGGGTCTGCTGATTTACCTAAAGCCTGAACCGCGTGACGCTTTGCTGCGCCAGCTGGCGTCGGTGAGTCCCCGCGGCAGTCGGCTCGGCATCACGGCGACAAGCTCGGCCCGAGCCGCGCAGGCAGGCATTTGGGAGTCGGGTGTCGACGGTGATCCCGCGAAATGGCTGGAAAGCCTCGGCTGGTCGGCTGAAGTGTCGACGCTTCAACAGGCTGCGGCTGCGTTTGGTCGTCCGGTGACTGTCGAGACCGAGCGGGCCCGATCCGCGATACTCATCGACGCGCGGCCAACCGTGCCGCAGGCCGCGCTACCAAACATGCCTCCAAACGCGCGACCGATCCAGCGCACGACCGAAAGGGCTGCCGAATGAAGGTCCTCGTCACTGTCGTGCCGCAAGCGGGTCACGTCTATCCACTGGTGCCACTGACCAAAGCGCTCGTCGAGC
>JAICYF010000201.1 GCA_025934355.1 Acidothermaceae bacterium | reverse complement strand
GTCTTCGTCGTCGACTCGCTGATGAACAGCTGGCGGGCGATCGCGGCCACCCCAAGCCCGTCGGCGAGCAGTTGGAGCACCTCGCGCTCCCGCGGACTCAGCTGCGGCCCGGACGGCGTGAGCCGCCGCCGCATCGCGTCGGCCAGGTCGCTCGCCGAGAACGACCGGGGCGAGACCACCGCGTGGCGCGCGGCCGAGACGACGTCCTCCGCCGGCGCGTCCTTCGACACAAACGCCGACGCCCCCGCCTCCAGCGCCCCGAACAGCTGCTCGTCGCCCGCGTACATCGTGAGCACGACGATCCCGATGTCCTCGTTGTGCTCGCGCAGCATGCGCGCGACGTCCAGGCCGTTGCCGTCGGGCAACCGGACGTCGACGACCACGACGTCCGGCGAGTGCTCCTTCGCCGCCGACACCGCCTCCGCCACCGACGAGGCCTCCGCCACCACGGTGAAGTCCTCGGTGCGCTCGAACGCCCGGCGCAAGCCCTGCCGGATCAGCTCGTGATCATCAACGAGCAGCACGTTCGCGGCCATCGCGGCTCCCTTCACCTGTGTCGGACGTTATCGCGTTCGACGTTTGCGGACCCGGGACGACGTTAGCGTCACGCGGGCGCGATCGCCGTTCGCCAAGCCGGACGTCGACGAAAGTGCCGCGCGGATCACGCGGCCCGACTTCGAGCACCCCACCAAGACGATCGGCCCGCTCGCGCATCACCTCAAGGCCGAAGCTGTCGATCCGCTTGGTGCCCAGCCCACGGCCGTCGTCCTCGATGCGGAGATGTGCGAACGGCGGGTCGACGTGGCAAGTCACCCACAAATGTTCGGCGTCAGCGTGCTTGCGGGCGTTGGTGATCGCCTCTTGGGCGATGCGCAGCAGCTCCGCCTCGACCGTGATCGGCAGCCGGTCGGGTGCCTCGTCGAGGATCAGGTGGACGGAAAACGCGGCGCCCGCGCTCACCTGACGCACATAGTCGGACAGCGCGTTGCCAAGGCTGATCTGCGCCTGCACTTCGCTTCGCAGGTCGAAAATCGACAATCGAAGTTCGCCGACCATCCGGGTCACCTCGCGGCGCAAACCGCGAAACACGTTGGCCTGCTCGTCGTCGCCCGCATCGGCCACCAGGTCGTCGATCGCATAGCCGAGCGACGCCAGTTCTTGGGCGATGCCATCGTGAATTTCCCGCGCGAGCCGCCGCCGCTCTTCGGACGTGGCGATCGTGCGCACCTCGCCGAACAAAAGCGCGGTTTCCAGCCGGAGCGCCGCCCCGTTGACCAACTCGGCCGCGCCGGAAAGCTGCGTCGCCTCCAGCGGCAGCACCGGCACGCCGCGCGCCGCAGACAACGCCGGATCCGACTCGACCGCCACCAGGCCGAACGTCCGGTCTCCCATGCGCAGCGGAAGGACCGCGTGTCGCGCGCCGTCCGAGCTTGCGCCGCTCGCGTGCGAATCGCCCTCGACCAGCCAGCCAACGCCGGTTGTCGGCTCGCTGCGCTGCCACGCCCGGCCGAGTGGAGTGTCGCCAGCCAGCGAGGTGTCCCAATCGACGAACGAGGTGCCTTCTAGCGCAAGCGGCACGAGTCGACCGCCTTCGGCTCTGATGAGCACCGCGCCGCGGTCGAAGCCGATGCGACTTTGCAGTTCCTGCAACAGGGCTTGCGCGAGACTCACCGCGTCGAGGCCGCCAGAGAGTTGACGGCTGACCGTGCGAAGTTGGCTCAGCAGCTCATACGCCGCTTCGTAAGAGCGGTTGACATCGGACGACGCCGACGCGGCGGCGAGTCGGCGAATCCACGCGGCGAGCAGACCCACGGCCAACGCGAGCAGGACCCATTGCGCCGAGTCGGCGCCGAAGCTGTGCAGGGACTGTGGGTTGTGGGCCAGTAGATGCCCGACCAAGAGCACGAGCGCCGCCATGCCGGCCGTGTTAATGGCCGGCATGAGCCCGTACAGCAGGCCGCCTGCGAACGCCGGCGCGAGCAGGTAGGGAAGCAAGCCTGAACGGTCGGCCGGTGGCGCGGTGATACCGGCCGCCGCGACACACGCCTCTAACGTTGGCAACAGCCGGCGGACGACGGGGTTGTGCGCCGGGGTGTAGGCGAGCAGCGCGGCGGCGGCCAACACGAGGGCGCCGGCGACGGCGCGCCGCGGATGCGCGTCGAGAGCCGCGACGACGAACGTGAAGCCCAGCAAGGCGAGCCGGACCGCGGTCACCAGGGTCCGTGGTTCGGCGAGCCGGGCGAAGCGACGTCCGGGTTTCATGACATCACTCCGCTCTCAATGCAGAAGGTTGTGATAGGCCGAGATCGCCGCCGGCCCCATGACGACGATGAAGAGCGCGGGCAGGATGCAAAACACCAATGGGAAAAGGATTTTCACCGGCACCTTCTGCGCCTGCTCCTCGGCCCGCTGAGTGCGTTTGACCCGCATGTCGCGCGATTGCACACGCAGCACGCTCGCGATCGGGATGCCGAACTGGTCGGCCTGCACCATCGCGGTTACGAACCCGCGCAACTCGACGACGTTGGTCCGCTCGGCGAGCGCCCGCAGCGCCTCGATGCGGCCAAGACCGATCTGCATCTCTTGCAGGACGCGGAACAACTCGTCGGCCAATGGTCCACGAGTGTTGCGGGCCACCTGCGAGAGCGCCGAGTCGAACGGCAGCCCTGCCTCCACGGAGATGGTCAACAGGTCCATCGAGTCGGGCAGGTCGGCGCGGATGCGCTCGTTGCGGTTGTACGCGACCTGGTAAAGCGTGATGTCGGGAATGAAGTAGCCAAGCGGCGTCAGCACGATCGCGACGCCCATCGTGACGGCGACCCCGGCGCCGGCCAACAGCGGGAAGGCGATGCCGACAGCGGCACCGGCGATGAGCCCGAGCATCTTGAACGCCTGCACCCGTTCGACGTCCCATTTCATCGGACTGCCGGCGAGTTCGAGCTTGTGTCGCAGCCGCGCTGACTCGTCGCGCGGGCTGAACCGTTCGCCCAAGCGACCGAGCCGCCCGACCAACGGATTGACGACCCGCTCACCAAACGGGCGGTCGAGTTCGCGTCGCACCTGCTCCGGGCGGGGTCCGAGCGCGTCCAGCGCCGCCAGCGAGCGGCTCACCTGCTGCCGTTGCGAGGCCGCGACGCCAAGGCTGACGATCGCGCCGACGATGCCGACGAAAATCGCCACGACGCCGAGGGTCAACAGAGCGCTTTGTGACATCGTCAGACCACCGCCCTCACACCTTGACCTTGACAATGCGCGACAGCCACACGACGCCGGCCGTCATCGTCACGATCAGCACGACGAGCATGACGATGCCAAGGGGGTCGGTAAAGAGCGGCTTGATGTACTCGGGCCGCACGAGCACGAGGTAGGTTCCGAAGACTGGCGGCAGGGCGCCGAGAATCCATGCCGAGAGCCGACCTTCGGCCGAAAGACCGCGCACCTGGCGGCGCAACCGCTCTCGCTCGCGAATGGTGCCGGCCACCGTGGTGAGCACCTCGGCGAGGTTTCCGCCGACCTCGCGTTGGATGCGAATCGCCATCACCACCCAGGCGAAGTCCTGGCTGTCCATGCGGGTGGCGATGCCTTCGAGCGCGTCCTCGGCTGGCACACCCAACCGGGTCTCGACGAGCGCCCGGTTGAACTCGACCGAAACCGGAGTCAGTTCTTCGCGGACGACGGCGTCCATTGCCTGCACCAGCGAGTGGCCGACGGACAAGCTGCCGGAGATGAGCTGCAGCGTGTCTGGCAGTTGCTCAAGGAACGCCGACGACCGACGGGATTCTTTGATGACGAGATATCCGATCGGCGCGCCGATGCCCACCACGATGCCCAGGATCGCGGCCACTGGCGAACCGCCTGAAAGCAAAAGGAAAAGCAGAGCGAGACCAACCGCGCTGCCGCCCTGGATGACGATCCACTCGGCGGGCTTTAACGGAACGCCGGCGCCGTCGAGGCGACGTCCGAGCTTTGCGTCAAAGTCTCGAGAAACCACCAGGCGGCCGGCGAGTTGCACGGCCGACCTCGCGACCGAGCTGTCGCCAAGGGCCGTGCTCTGCGGTTCCTTGCGGGAGCCGCGGCCAGTGAGCGTGTAGAACGACAGCCGTCGGCGCACTCGGGTGTCGCGCGCGTCGACCGTCGAGGCGTTCCAGGCGGCGACCCCGAGAACGCCCACCAGTCCGCAGAAAAGGGCGATGAGACCAAGCTGGAAGGTGCTCGACGACCCAAGGTTGCTCGGCTGAATCGCCACCGGACGCGGACCGACTGCCGCCGGCGACGGCGAATTCGGCGCGGCCGCCGCCAGCGGGGTGAAAGCCGTGTCACTGATGGCGCGGCCGCCCGCGGTCGCCGTGACCTGGATCGTCACCGACGTGCCCGCCAGGCTGGCTGGCACTTTCCCGGTGATGAGTACCTCGGTCGCGATGTCCTTCGCGGCCTGCCGAAAGGCCGGCGCGAAGTCGCCTGCCGTCGTGGTGCTGATAACCCGGCCGCCGGCCGCTGCGGTCATCTGCTGGAGGGGTTCGACCTGCGCGACCGCGGTGCCGAACGACACCGCGTCGAGAACCGCGCCGTCGGAGGCCTTCTCGGCGGCGACCACTTGGGCAAGCGTCGTCTTGCTGCCCTCGTCGTGGCCGTCGGTGAGCAACACGATCGTTCGCGAGCCAACGGCGCCGAGCGTTTGCAGCGCCAGCAAGGTGCCGTCGTACAAGGCGGTGTTGCCGGTTGCCTGCAGCGCGGCGACTTTGGCGCGGACGGCGGCGCGGTCCGTCGTGGGCGTGGCGACGAGCGCCGCGGTGGTCGACACCGTGACAAGCCCGACTTTGACGTCGGACGGAACGGCGTCGAGGAACGCGTTCGCGGCGGCCTTGGCGCCGTCGATGCCTGCGCCCTTCATGCTGCCGCTGATGTCGACGACCAACATCGCGGTGCGCACCACCTGCGGCGGGGGCGTCGCGCCGACGGCCGTCGCCGTGGCCGTGAGCGGAACGCCGTTGGCGCTGAGCT
>JAICYF010000088.1 GCA_025934355.1 Acidothermaceae bacterium | reverse complement strand
GGCCGCCGCGGAGGCGATGTCGCTGTGTCGTCGTAGCTCTAAGTCGACAAGTCAACGCTTCTACGTCGACGCCGCGGCGCTGCCGCAGACGATCGCGGTCGCCAAGACCCGCGCCGCGGCGATCGGTGTCTCGATCGAGGTCGCAGATCTAACCAAGGGCCTTCCTGGTGATTGCTTCGGCCTGCTCGTCCAGTACCCAGCGGTCGATGGCGCGGTCGTCGACCACGCCGATCTGGTGCGGCAGGCGCATGACGTCGGCGCGCTGGTAGTGGCGGCGACCGACTTGCTGGCGCTGACCTTGCTGCGTCCACCCGGCGAATGGGGCGCCGACGTCGCGGTCGGGTCGAGCCAGCGATTCGGTGTGCCGATGTGGTTCGGCGGCCCGCACGCGGGTTTCATGTCGGTGCGCGGGACCCTCGCTCGCTCGCTGCCGGGGCGGCTGGTTGGAGTCTCGGTCGACTCGGCCGGCCGACCGGCGTATCGGCTGGCCTTGCAGACTCGTGAGCAACATATTCGCCGCGAGAAGGCGACCAGCAACATCTGCACCGCGCAAGTGCTGCTCGCCGTCGTCGCTGGCATGTACGCCGTGTATCACGGGCCCGACGGGCTCCGCGAGATCGCCCGGCGGGTGCATTCCAACGCGGCGTTGCTTGCCGCGGCGCTGCGCGCTGGCGGGGTGGAGGTTGGCGAGGCGCCGTTCTTCGACACCGTCACCGCGCACGTTTCGGGTCGCGCGCGGCCGGTGGTCGCGGCGGCCCTCGAAGGCGGTGTCAACCTCCGACTCGTCGACGATGACACGGTGACGATCGCGTGCGACGAGACGACCGGTGCTCGCGAGTTGCGCGCGGTCTGCGCCGCCTTTGGCGTTTCCTTCTCGGACGACGAGGCGTCGCGCGGCCTGCTGTTCGACGACGCTTTCCCACTCGCTCGCACGTCGACGTTCTTGACCCACCCGGTGTTCCACCGGCATCGGTCGGAGACCGCGATGTTGCGTTATCTGCGCCGGTTGTCGGACAAGGACATCGCGCTCGATCGGTCAATGATTCCGCTTGGCTCCTGCACGATGAAGCTCAACGCCACCACGGAAATGGAGGCGATCAGCTGGCCGGAGTTCGCGAACATCCACCCGTTCGCGCCGCTTGATCAGGCGGCGGGATACGTACGACTGATTCGCGAACTTGAGTCGTGGCTTGCCGACGTCACCGGATACGACGCGGTGTCGGTGCAGCCCAATGCCGGCTCGCAAGGCGAACTGGCGGGCCTGCTGGCAATCCGGAGCTACCACGTGGCACGCGGCCAGGCTGAGCGCGACGTTTGCCTGATCCCGGCCTCAGCTCATGGCACCAACGCGGCAAGCGCCGCGATGGCGGGCCTGCGGGTCGTGGTCGTCGCCTGCGACGCCGACGGCAACGTCGATATCGCCGACCTTGAGGCCAAACTCGCCGCGCACGAAGGAAAAGTCGCGGCCATCATGGTGACCTACCCCTCCACACATGGCGTCTTCGAGCCGACGATCACCCGGATCTGCTCGCTGGTGCACGAGGCCGGCGGCCAGGTGTACGTCGACGGCGCCAACCTGAACGCGCTCGTCGGGGTCGCGCGCCCCGGTCAGTTCGGCGCCGACGTGTCGCATCTCAACTTGCACAAGACTTTCTGCATCCCGCACGGCGGCGGCGGTCCCGGCGTCGGGCCAGTCGCGGCTCGGTCACACCTGGCGCCCTATCTGCCAAATCACCCGCTGCTTGCGGAGGCCGGCCCGGCGAGCGGGCCCGGCCCGGTCTCGGGCGCGCCGTTCGGGTCAGCCGGCGTGCTGCCGATTCCGTGGGCATACGTCGCGCTGATGGGCCTCGACGGACTTCGGCACGCGACAGAATCCGCAATCCTGTCGGCGAATTACCTCGCGCGACGGCTTTCGTCGTCCTACCCGGTGTTGTACACCGGGCGCGGCGGCCTGGTGGCCCACGAGTGCATCATCGACCTTCGGCAGATCACGAAGGACAGCGGCGTCACGGTCGACGATGTCGCAAAACGTCTTATTGACTACGGTTTTCACGCCCCGACGATGTCGTTTCCGGTCGCTGGAACGTTGATGATCGAGCCGACCGAATCGGAGGACGTCGCGGAGCTCGACCGGTTCGTCGACGCCATGATCGCGATCCGCGGCGAGATAGCGAAAGTCGCGTCGGGGGAGTGGGATCACGACGACAACCCGTTACGTAACGCGCCGCACAGCGCAGAGTCGTTGATCGGTGAGTGGACGCATCCGTATTCGCGGGAACTCGCCGCCTATCCGGTGGCGTCCTTGCGGGAAGGAAAGTACTTCCCGCCGGTCGGGCGCATCGACGGCGCTTACGGCGATCGCAACCTGATGTGCAACTGCCCGCCGCCGTCGGCATTTGAGTCTTAGGTTCGGCCGTCGCGTTCCTGCGCGTTGTTGAGGACCTCGTCGCGCGGCATCCAATCGGCGAGGCGGGCAGGAAAACCAGCCTTGGTGATCGCGTCGACAACGGCCGGATCGTCGTCGATCACCAGCTCGACGCGGCGCTCCCTGTTGAGCCGGCGCAGCGCCTGCGTCTTGGTGAGCACCGCCGGACGGCGATCGCCCTCGCGGCGCATGATGAGCCGGCCGGGCGGCAGGTCGTGCATCTCGAGCCAGGCCTGCGTGTCGTCGCGGGTGCGCTCGGGGCGGCCGGTGAGATAAACCAGTTCGTGCGACGACGCCGCCTCGCGGGCGAAAGTAGCGCCGACTTCAAGCAGCGGATCCTGCGGCGCGGCAGCGAAAAACGCGTCCCAGTCCTTGGGTCTCGCGGCGACGTGACGTAGCCGATGGCGCACGTCGGCGAGCACGCCGTCGATGTCGAGCACGACGCACGGCCGGACGTCGTCGTCGCCTGTCATCACAGCCCTTCTGACCGCCTGGCTCTGTCGAGCCTAGGCGAGCAAGCTGAGCTGTTGCGGTTCGACGGCTGCCTGCGGCGTGAGCTTGCGGTGGCCGCTGTTATGGGCGGGGGTGCGGTCGGTCGTTCGCGGCTTTCCGATGCCAGCCGCCTTCGCTAGCTCGCGGACCTGCGCGCACACGTCGTCCTGATACGTCTTTGGCGCGTACGACGACTTGGCGTACATCTGGCGATACCTCGGCATCAGCTCGGGGTGCGTGGCCGACAACCAGCTCATGAACCACTCCCGCGCGCCGGGCCGTAGGTGCAACACGATCGGAGTCACATACGTGGCACCGGCCGCGGCGATCGCCTCGACGGTGGCCGCGAGTTGCACGGGGGAGTCGGTCAAGCCTGGCAGGATCGGCGCCATCAGCACGCCGCAGCGCACGCCCGCGTTGTTGAGGGTGCGGCAGACCTCGAGCCGCTTCAGCGGATTAGGTGTACCTGGCTCGACTTGACGCCAGAGCGGCTGATCGACGAAACCGACCGACACCGCGGTCGACACATCGGTGACGCGCGCGGCTGCCACGAGCAATTCAAGGTCGCGCAGGATGAGCGAGCCCTTCGTCAGGATCGAGAACGGATTGGCGTGCTTGGTCAGGGCTCGGATGATGCCCGGCATCAACCGATAGCGGCCCTCAGCGCGCTGATAGCAGTCGACGTTCGTGCCCATGGCCACGGGCTGCCCTTGCCACGACGCGCGGGCAAGTTCGCGGCGCAGCAGGTCGGGGGCATTGATCTTGACGACGACCTTTGTGTCGAAGTCGAGTCCGGCGCCGAGATCGAGGTAGGTGTGGGTGTTACGCGCGAAGCAGTAGCGGCAGGCGTGGGAACAGCCGCGGTACGGGTTGATCGTCCACTCGAACGGCACCCGAGAAACCGCTGGGACGCGGTTGAGGATCGACTTCGCGTGCACTTCGTAGAACGTCATGCCGGCGAACTGCGGTGAGTCGAACGTGCGGACGACGGGGGGCTGTGCGAACAACGCGTCGTCCGGCGTCGTGCTCTCGCCCTCGGGCGACACGCGCATGCTGTCCCAGCGCATACCTGCCATTAGAACATACGTTCGAACCGACTGCGCGGATTCCGCCGGTCAATGTCTGCGGGCGCGCACCTTGCGGCTGGCCAGGCCCATCCATCCGAGCACCGCAAGGCTGGAAATCGCGGCGATCGCGAACACCCCGACGCCGATCGACTCTGTGACGCCGCCGCGGGTGGCCAGCAACGCGGAACCGACGATCAGCGCCGCCAAGATCAAGCCTGCCGCCGCGACGTTCGCGAGCCGGTGCAGCCCTTTGAGGAACTGCGTCTCGTCGAACGCTTGCACCCGAAGCTCGAAGTGGCCGCTGCCTAGCGCCTCCATTGCCCGGTTGACCCGGCCGGGCAGTTCCTCGGCGAACTCCTTTGCCTCGATGAGCGAACCGAGCAGGTTCGCGGGGGAACCGTCGACCTGCGAGCGCATCAGTTGCGGGATGTGCCGTCGCATCGCCTCCAACGGCTCGAAGTTCGGATCGAGTTGCGCAGCGACGTCCTCAAGGTTGAGCAACGTCTTGCCCAGCAAGGCCAACTCGGGCGCCGGGCGCAGCCCCGCCTCGGCCGACCTGCGCGACAACTCGATGAACGCGCGACCGACGTCGATCTCAGCAAGCGGGCCCTGCGTCATCAAACCCATCAGCTCGTCGACCGTTCGTTGCAAGGCCATCGGTTCGAAGTCGTCACGAGGAGTGCCGAGTCGGCGCGCCACCCGGACCACGTCGACGCTGCGGCCGTTCATCACCGCGACCATCAGCTTCGCGAGCAGCTTTCGAGTGTCTGGTGCGAGGCGACCGACCATGCCGACGTCGAGCAGCGCCAACCGCTCATCGGGCGTGATCAGCAGGTTGCCCGGATGCGGATCGGCGTGGAAGAAGCCCGCGTCGAGAATTTGCTTGAGATACGAGGCAAACAAGTGGTCGGCGAGCGGCTCGTAGTCGGCGTCGACCCTGGCGAGCGCAGAGAGTTCGGTGACTTTGCGGCCCTCGATGTACTCCATCGTGAGCACTCTGCCGGTCGACAGGTCGTCGTACGGCTTGGGGACGATGATGCGATCGTTCTCACTCAGGATTTCGGCGAGCGTCGACAGATTCGCCGCTTCGCGGCGGTAGTCGAGCTCGGCGATCAGCGCCCGACGGAACTGCTCGAACGCGTCTTGGACGGCGTACCGGCGCGCGCTGTCGCTGTGCGCGTCGAAAAAGTCGGTGAGTTCGCCAAGCACTTCGAGGTCGTCGGCCAGCTGCTGGCGGATGCCTGGTCGCTGCACCTTCACCGCGACCTCGCGGCCGTCGCGCAATCGCGCTCGATGCACCTGACCAAGCGAGGCAGCCGCGATCGGCTTGTCTTCGAACTCGGAAAACAGCCGAGACATCCGGACCCCGAGTTCCTCCTGCACGATTCGCTCGACATCGGAGAACGGAAATGGCTCGCAGTCGTCCTGCAACCGGGCGAGCGCGTCGATGTACTCGGGTCGCAACAGGTCAGAGCGCGACGACAGCAGCTGTCCAAGCTTCACGAAAGTCGGTCCGAGTCGCTCCAAGTCAGCAGCTAGCGATTGCGGGCCGGTGGCGTCCGCGGACGACGCGGCGTCGTGCTCAAGCAACCCGTCGTCGTCCAACCCGGCCGAGCGGGCGACATCACTGTGACCGTGTTTTGCCAACAACGTCGCGATTTCGCGGTAGCGGGCGACGTGGTGCGGTCGCAAGGAAAGATGCATGCCAGGCCAATACCCGGACGGACCGACGATCAAGCCGTCGCCCGACGGCCGACGGCGGCTGACATCATGGCCCGTGTGAGTGAGGTGGCGACGGCAGCGCGGCCGGAGTTGGCGGCACCGTCGCAAACCGACCTTTTGTTGATCGCGGTTGCCGTGATCGCCGTTTCGACGTCCGGGCCGCTGATCGCGGCGAGCGCGGCGCCGGCGATGGCGATTGCGTTCTGGCGGAACGCGGCGGCGGCGGCAGTGCTGCTGCCGGTCGCAGCAACGCGACGGGCGGGGCGGCTGCGGACGTTGCGTCGATCTGAGTGGCGACTGATGGTGGTTGCGGGAGTCTTGCTCGCGGCGCACTTCGCCACCTGGATCACCAGCCTGCGCTTCACGTCCGTCGCCTCGTCGACCGCTCTCGTCGCGACCCAGCCGGCGTGGGCCGCGCTGATGGCGCGGTCGCGCGGCGCGTCGATCGGTCGGACGGCGTGGATCGGCATCGCGCTCGCCGTGTTGTCGGCGGGTTTGCTGACCGGCATCGACGTCCACCTTTCGAGCCGCGCCCTCACCGGCGACCTACTGGCTCTTGTCGGAGGCGTGCTGGCGGCGGGATACGTGACTGCGGGCGCCGCCGTTCGGCGAACCGTCGACACCACCGTCTACACATCGGTTTGCTACAGCACAACCGCGGTCGCGCTGCTGGTCGTCTGCCTACTCGGGCGACAAAGTCTTGGCGGGTACAGCGGCGACGATTGGCTCCGCATCGGCGGACTCGTCGTTGGCGCCCAGATGCTCGGGCACTCGGTGTTCAACAAGGTGCTGCGGACGACGAGCGCGGTGGTCGTCAGCTTGTCGATTCTGCTTGAGGTTCCTGGCGCGACCCTCATCGCGGCGATGTTCCTGCACCAGTCCGTGCATCCGTCGCAGGTGCCGGCCGCGCTGCTGCTGCTTGCCGGCCTGGCGATCGTCATCCGTTCTGGCGCCCGTGGGATGCCTGCTGAATGACGCAGCCGTTTGGCGCGGTGATAAGCCGGTAGCCCATTCCCGGATCGGTGATGAGGCAGCATGGGCGCGACGGGTCGGGTTCGAGCTTGCGGCGCAGTTGCGCCAAATATACCCGCAAATAATGCGTTTCCGCGTCGTAGGACGGACCCCAAACCTCATGCAGCAGTTGGCGTGCGGTAACCAGCCGGTCGGGGTGGCGGGCGAGCATCTCGACGATGTGCCATTCGGTCGGGGTAAGCCGGACCGCGGCGCCGTCGAGACTTCGCACCTGTTTGGCAGCGAGGTCGACGGTGAAGTGCGCCGCCCGCACGATCGGCTCGTCGGGCTGGGGGAGCGCGCGTCGCTCAGCCGCTCTGATGCGGGCGAGCAGTTCGTCCATGCCGAATGGCTTTGTCACGTAGTCGTCGGCACCGGCATCAAGGGCTGACACCTTTTCAGGTTCTTGGTCCCGGGCGGTTAACACGATGATCGGCGCGTTCGACCATCCACGGATTCCGTTGATGACGTCGACGCCGTCGATGTCGGGAAGTCCGAGGTCGACGATGACTATGTCGGCACGTTCGCGCGCCATGACCGACAAGCCGCTGGCTCCGTCGTACGCGACGTGGACGTCGTAACCGCGCGCGTGCAGGTTGATGCGCAACGCGCGCGCGATCGAAGGCTCGTCGTCAATCACCAGCACCGTCGTCATGCGCGTGCCTGCTTGGTGGACGAGGTTGTCGTCGTGGTTGCGATCGGCAGTTCAACCCGCACGGTCAGCCCGCCGCCCAATGTCGGCATGGCGAGCAGTCGGCCACCCATGGCGTCAACGAACCCCTTGGCCACCGCCAGACCAAGTCCGACGCCCGATCCCTTACGGTCCGTGCCAAATTGCTGGAAAGGTTGGAAAATCCGCGCGCGGTCGTCGTCGGCGACACCGGGCCCGTGGTCGATGACGTCGACGTGCATGACGTCGTCGGCCACGCTCGCCCGAAGGGCCGGCGGCCAACCGCGTGGCGAATACCGCAGCGCGTTGGTGACGAGGTTGGCGAGCACCCGCTCGAGGAGGGCGGCGTCGGCGACGACGAGGGGAAGGTTCTCGGCAATCTCAAGTCGCAGCAGCGCGCCGTCGTCCACATCTCGGACGACGAGCGGCGCGACCTCGTCGAGCGACACCGGACGCAAGGCGGGGCGAAGCGTGCCCGTGTTGACCCGCGTCATGTCGAGCAAGTTGCTGATGAGCCGGTCGAGGCGGTCGGCGCCTTCTTCCACGGTGGCAAGCAGGTCGGCTCGGTCGTCGACGGACAGCTGAATGTCGGTTTGCCGCAGGGTGCTGACGCTGGCCTTGATTGACGCAAGCGGTGTCCGCAGGTCGTGGCTGAGGGCGGCGAGCAGCGCGGCGCGGATGCGATCCGACTCCGCGAGGCTGGCAGCCTGCGCCACTTTGATGCGCAACCGGTCGCGATCGAGCGCGGCGGCAGCTTGCGCTGCGTAACCCTCGAGAACGCTCGGGCTGAGCGCGCCGGCGGATCCGCGCGTCGTGCGCAGTCGAAGGTCGTGCCTGACCGCGGTCTCTCGCGTTGGGCCGTCAGGCGGGATGGGATCGCCTGCCACCCGAATCCATTGGTTCGACACTCGCTCAAGCAGTTCCGCACGTTGGCCCGTTGTGGCTCGAAAATGCGTGAGGACGGCGGTCAGGTCGTCACCGCCGGCCAGCACCGTGCGCGCCAACTCAAGCAGCAGCCGGGTCTCCTCGCGCGAGCGTTGCGCGAGGCTTGCGCGACGCGCCGCACGATGCACAACAGTCGCCACGATGAGCCCGGCACATAGGAACAACACGAGTGCGACGACGTCGTGCGTCGCGCTGACCGTCCAGGTGTGGAGCGGTGGCGTGAAGTACCAGTTGAGCAGCAGGCTGCTCGCGACCGCCGCAATGGTCGCGGCCCACAACCCGCCTAGCACGGCAAGACAGATGACGGCCACCAGGTAGGCGAGCACGTCGTCCGCCAAAGAGAGATGGGCACGGCCGGCGGCAAGCGCCACGGTGAGGACGGGCAGCACAATGGCGGTCGCCGCCAAGCCGGTGAGTTGCCGGACGACGCCGATCCCGTCGCCCGGGGTTTTGTCGCTTCCGCGGTGACCACTCACGTCTTGATTGTCGCGCCAATCGGCGTCGAGCGGGTCTGCTCGTTCACTCAGCCGGTGATCTTGATGGTTTCTTTACGGACCTCGACAGGGTCTTGACGTGGTGACGACGGATCTTCGGGGCGATCTCTCTTAGCGTCACAACCGTGACAGTGCAACTTGGCCTGAAGCGAATGCTCGTCGGTCGACCCCTGCAAACCCATCAGCTGCACGAAACCCTGCTGCCGAAGTGGCTCGCGCTGCCGATTTTCGCGTCGGACCCGCTGTCGTCCGTCGCGTACGCGACCGAGGAGATCGTGCTGGTCGCCGCACTGGGCGGCGCGGTGTTCTTGGGCTACGCGAAGTGGGTCGCGATCGCCATCGCCGCCTTGATGGCGATCGTGGTGTTGTCGTATCGGCAGACCTGTCGTGCCTACCCTGGCGGCGGCGGGGCGTTCGCCGTGTCGCTCGACAACTTCGGCGAGCCGGCCGCGCTCACTGCGGCAAGCGCGCTTCTGGTCGACTACGTCATGACGGTTGCAGTGTCGATCGTCGCAGGCGTGGTCGCTATCACGAGCAGCGTGCCCTCACTTCGGCACGACGCCGTGGAGTTGTCGGTGGGGTTCGCGGTCATCTTGATGGTGGTGAATCTGAGGGGGATTCGGGAATCGGGTCGAGCGTTCGCGGTTCCGACATATGCGTTCGTCGTCCTCACCTTCGTCATGTTCGCGATCGCGGGGGCACAGGCCGGCGCCGGCCATCTGGCGTCGGCTTCGACGGCAGACCAGTCGGTGACGCAGGCGACGCGAACCGGGGGTTTGTTTACCTTCTTCCTGCTGGCGCGGGCTTTCGCCTCTGGATGCACGGCGTTGACCGGGGTTGAGGCGATTAGCAACGGCGTTCCCGCCTTTCGCGCGCCAAAGGCGCGAAATGCCGCTCGGACTTTGGCGGCAATGGGAATCGTCGCGGTGAGCATGTTCGCGGGCATCACCGTACTCGCCCGGGTGATGGACGCGCACGCGCAGCCGGACGGCAATCCGTCAGTGATCTCACAGGTGGCGGCAGGGGTGTTCGGTCGCCACGACGTGTTTTTCTACCTGTTTCAGGGTGCCACGGCCGCGATCCTGATCCTGGCGGCGAACACCGCGTTCAACGGGTTCCCGGTGCTCTCGTCGATATTGGCGGAGCGCGACTTCCTGCCACGACAGCTACGGCAGCGTGGCGACAAACTGGTCTTCAGCAACGGGATTCTACTGCTGGGCGGTTGCGCGATCGCGCTGATAATCGGCTTTGACGCGAACATCGACAAGCTGATCCAGCTGTACATCATCGGTGTGTTCACCAGCTTCACCCTGAGCCAGGCAGGCATGGTGCGGCACTGGGGTCGCCAGCTGCGATCCGGCTTGACTTTGTCGACGGTCGAACGGCGACGGATCAAGGTGGCACGGGTCATCAACGGCGTCGGGGCGACGGCGACCTGCATGGTGCTTGTCGTCGTCGTGGTGACCAAGGTGCCGCAGGGCGCCTGGCTGGCGATCCTCGCGATGGGCGCGTTGTTCATCGGGATGAAGGCGGTGCGCCGGCACTACCGAGAGGTCGAGCGCGAAATCACGCTTGAGAACCATGACAATCCCGCGCTGCCCGCGCGCAACCGCGCCGTCGTCCTTGTCTCGACGCTGCACTTGCCCGCGATGCGCGCGATCGCATACGCCAAAGCAACCCGCCCGAGCCGTCTCGAGGCGGTTACCGTGCTGGTGGATGGCGAGGCCACGGCGCGACTTGAGGACCAATGGGTCGAGCGTGACCTCGACATCCCGCTCGTCGTCCTCGACTCGCCGTATCGCGAGGTGACGAAGCCGGTTCTTGAGTACGTCCGCAAGTTGCGCGGCGCGAATCCGCGCGACGTCGTGACCGTGTTCATCCCCGAGTACGTCGTGGGCAGATGGTGGGAGAACGGTCTGCACAATCAGACAGCACTTCGATTGAAGGCGCGGTTGCTCTTTGAGCCAGGTGTGATGGTGACGAGCGTGCCGTGGCCGCTCCGCCGAGGCGAAGTGTTGGAAGCTCCTTCCGATGGGCAGCGACGAGAGAATCTCGCTCGCCTCGACTAGCCGACGTCGCTAGATTCGCGGCGTGAATGAATCGAAGCGGCTGACGATTGTCATGTTCGCGGATGTCTCCGCTGCCGGGATCGCCACGTTTCAAAACTACGAGTCACGCGTATTGCCGTTGCTCGCCCGACACGACGGGCTGCTTGAGCGCCGCCTTCGATCGACGGACGCGCAGACCGAGGTGCACGTCGTCTCGTTCGGTTCGCGCGCGGGATACGAGTCGTACATGGCTGATCCGGAGCGCACAGCGCAGCGCGGTGCACTTGACGGAATCGAGTTGCGGCAACGGATAGTCGAAGTCGACGACGTGTCGGATGCGTAAGCCCACGCCCTGAGTCGTCAAAAGCCTGCCGCGCTATGGGTCGCGTTGGTCTTTGGGTGGGATGTGGTGGATCAGGCCGGCGCGGGTTCGCCAGGTGACGCTGCCGTCGGGGTGGCGTTTGAGTTTCCAGGGGTGGAAGGTCTTCAGCCGGTGGTGGCGGCGGCAGAGCATGCCGCAGTTGATCGCGGAGGTGGCGCCGGCGGGGTGGTTGATCGCG
>JAICYF010000122.1 GCA_025934355.1 Acidothermaceae bacterium | reverse complement strand
TTGCAACTCGACTTGGGCCATGACGGTGTCGCGCAGGACCGCGGTCACGATGCCGGTGAACCGGTTGCGCGCGGAGGCTTGCGCCACGGCGCCGGGCGCCGCGGTGTCGTCGGCTGTCGCGCGAGCGAACCTCGCGAGTTCGGCCCCCTCGATCGCGGTCCGGCCGCCGTCGGTGACGCTGGCCAGCTTGCCCGCGTCAATCCAGCGGCGGACCGTGTCGTCGCTGACGCCAAGCAGGTGGGCAGCTTCGGAGATCCGCAAGGCGCTCATGCGGATCAGACTACCGATTGACGCCGCACTTGCGGAACGCTTAAACGAACGGCGGTCCGAAGCTGCGGAGCTAACCAGGCCAGCGGCCGCGTGATCAGTCTGGGCGCGCCGCACGCCTCGTTCGCACTACTCTCGCCGACATGGCCGCCGCCTCTGACCTCGACTTCGACGCCACCGCCGACGAGCTCTACGGCCTGCCGCCCGAACGGTTCATCGAGCAGCGCGACGCCGCCGTCAGGGCTGTCAAACCGGACGACCCGGCCGCAGCAAAGGCAATCCAATCGCTGAAGAAGCCGTCGACGGCGGCCTGGTTGCTCAACCAGCTGGTCCGCGCGAAGAAGGCTGAGGTCTCAAGCCTGCTCGATCTCGGCGCCGAACTACGCCGGGCGCAGACGCGTCTTGAAGGCGCGCAGTTGCGAGAGTTGTCGAAGCAACGGCGACAGGCCGTCAACGCGTTGGTGCGCGAGGCCCGCCAACTCGCCACCAGGCTCGGCAAGCCAGCGAGCGAGTCAGTTGCCCGTGAGGTCGAGCAAACGCTTGAGGCCGCCCTCGCAAACCCGGACGCCGCCCAGCTGGTCGAGTCGGGCCGGGTCATCACCGCGCTCAGCCCCGACGCCGGCTTCGACTCCGCAGGGCCGCACCTTCGCGTCGTCCACACTGAAAAAGAGCCAGCCGGACGACGCGGCACGAGCCAGCCCGCCGGCAAGCAGGCCGACACGAACGCCGCCGAAACAAAGGCGGCCAAGAAAGCCGCCGCGGCCGAATCGCGAGCGGCGGCGGAAGCGCTGAAACGTGCTGAGAAGTCGGCCGCGCAAGCTGCGCGCGAGTTGGACGACGCGACGGCACGACGCGACGAAGCGGCAGACCGCGTTGAGAATCTGACCAAAGAGATAGCCGATCTATCACTACAGGTAACAGAGCTCGAGAAGGAACTCGCCGAAGCCAAGCGCGCAGACCACGAGGCACGCGCCGCGGCGACGGCCGCAGAGCGGGCAGCACGCAAGGCGGAGCTAGCCGTTGAGCAAGCAAGAGCCGCGCGCGCAAACGCGTGAAGCTTGCCGCTGACTTAACCAATTCGCAGAGCCCCCGTTAGCAAAATCGGTCAAGACTCCTGACGAACAACGCGCGGAGTGGGGGCGTGGCGAGGTTCGGGGGGCGAACGGGCAGGTGTTGGTTCGGCGCAGGAGGGGCGCAGCGCGAAAAGGGGAGGTCGCGCCAGCGCGCGCCGGGCCTCGCCCGCCTACTTCGAAACCACCCAAACAACGTCCGGTGGGCCATTGGCCGCCGGGCTTTCCCACGTCTGGACGTCGCCAAACACCGCGCGGTGTTTGCTCGCGCGCGATCGTCACCGCCGGTTCGCTCATCGGCCGCCGATCCAGGTAGCTGGCATTAGGGTTTCGACTGTGCCACCTATCGCCGTGACCGGCTCGACCGGACGTCTCGGCAGCCGCGTCGTCGACCGCCTCCACGCGGCTGGTGTCGCGCAGCGCCTCGTCGTCCGCGATCCAAGTCGCGCGCCTCACGTCGTCGGCGCCGAAATCGTTACCGCCGAGTACGGAGACGCCGACGCGGTTCGGTCCGCGCTCGACGGTGTCGACGTCGTCTTCATGGTCTCCGGCAGCGAAAGCATCGACCGCGTCGACCGCCATCGCACCTTCATCGACGCCGCCCGCGCCGCCGGAGTGCGACACCTTGTCTACACGTCCTTTTTCGGTGCAAGCCCCGACGCGACCTTCACGCTGGTGCGCGACCATTGGGCCACCGAACAACACATCCGCGCCAGCGGCCTCGCGTTCATCATCCTGCGGGACAACCTCTACGCCGACTTCGTGCCATTGATGATGGACGACGAGGGCGTCATTCGCGGTCCCGCCGGCGACGGCCGGGCCACCGTCGTGGCGCAAGACGACATCGCGGACGTCGCCGCGGCGGTGCTGCAAAACCCCGACGTGCACGCCGACGCGTGCTACGACATGACGGGTCCAGAATCCTTGACCATGACCGAAATCGCGGCCATCGCATCGTCGGCGATGGGCCGCGACGTGCGCTTCCACAACGAGACAATCGATGAGGCGTACGCGTCGCGCGCGAAGTACAACGCGCCGCAGTGGCAGGTCGACGCCTGGGTGAGCACCTACACGGCCATCGCGGCCGGCGAACTCGATGGCGTCAGCAAAGCGATCCCCGACATCACCGGCCGTCCGGCCACGTCGTTGGCCGACCTGCTCCTGTCTCTCAGCTGAGCTCGCCGATCTCCGATCCGCCCGCCGGTCCCCGGCCCCCAGCGTATCCATTTCGGGCTAACTGCAGGCCGCCAGCACCCTGCCCATCGCGTCGTGCTCCGCTTTCGTCACCCACAGTCGGTATTTCGCCTTCACCATCACCTGCGTAGCGATGTAGCGGCAGCGAAACGACTTGTTCGACGGCAGCCAACTCGCAGCGTCGGCGTCGCCCTTCTGCTCATTGCTGCGCGCGTCGACGGCCAGCAACTCGGCCGGATCGTTGGCGAAGTCCTCGCGCTGCTGCGGCGTCCACTGCTGCGCGCCGGTTTGCCACGCGTCACCCAACGCGACGACATGGTCGATCTGCACGTCTGCCGACTTCGGCCCGCGCACGAAGTGGATCGTGGCGCCAGAGTATGGGCTCACCAACGTCCCCGACGTGACCACGCAGCTGTCGCGCAGCACCGCATGAGTGAGATCGCGACGCAGCACCTCGTTTCGCGCGTCGCACCCGTCGCTGCTGGGCCAAGCCGGCCCGAACTGCGCCCGTGAATATCCCGTCATCGGCGCGCGTCCCTTAATCGCGAGCGTCGCAAGCAAGGCAAGCGCGGACGACGTCGGCGTCGCCGACGGTGACGGCGTTGCCGGCGGTAAGGGTGACAGACCGACCGAGCCCGTCGCGCTCGGTGAGAACGATTGCGACCCCGCCGACTGGCAGCCGACCAGCACCGCGGCGGAAGTCAGTACTACCAAGACGAACCGGAACCTCACCGAAACGCCGCCACCCCTGTGATCGCCTGACCGAGCACCAGCGTGTGCATCTCGACAGTGCCCTCGTAGGTGAGCACCGACTCGAGGTTCGCCATGTGCCTGATCACTGGGAAGTCCAGCGATATCCCGTTGGCGCCGAGGATTCCGCGCGCGGTCCGGCAGATCTCGAGAGCACTTCGAGTGTTGTTGAGTTTCCCGAAGCTCACTTGCTCGGGAGCGAGCGTCCCGGCGTCTTTGCGTCGTCCGAGATGAAGTGCCAACAACAAGCCCTTGTTGAGCTCGACGGCCATGTCGACGAGCTTCGCCTGGGTGAGCTGAAAACCGGCGATGGGCTTGCCAAACTGCGTACGCGTCGTGGCGTATGACAGGGCCGTCTCGTACGCGGTGCGGGCAGCTCCGATCGCACCCCACACGATGCCGTACCGCGCCTCGTTCAAACATGACAGCGGCGCGCCAAGTCCTTTGGCCGTCGGCAGTTCGGCCGACGCCGGCAGCCGCACGTCGTCGAGCACCAGCTCACTCGTGACGGAGGCGCGCAACGACAGCTTGTGCTTGATCTCCGGTGCGGAAAAGCCGGGTGTCGTTGTCGGCACGACAAACCCGCGAATGCCCTCGTCGGTGCGCGCCCACACAATCGCGACGTCGGCGATCGAGCCGTTGGTGATCCACGCCTTGCGACCGGTTAGCAACCAGTCGGCGCCGTCACGGCGAGCAGTGGTGCGCATCGAACCGGGGTCCGACCCGTGGTCTGGCTCGGTGAGGCCGAAGCAGCCGATCGCCGCACCCGCGGCCATCGCCGGCAACCACTGCTGCTTCTGCTCCGCGCTGCCGTAGCGCCAGATCGCGTACATCGCGAGCGACCCCTGCACCGAGACAAACGAGCGGATCGCAGAATCGCCGGCTTCGAGCTCCAAACAGGTGAGGCCGTAGTCGACCGCGCTCAGACCGGCGCAACCGTAACCCCGCAGGTGCATGCCGAGCGCGCCGAGCCTGCCCAGTTCGCCGGCGAGGTCGCGCATGGTGGGGATGCCACCGTTCTCGAACCACTCGGCGATCTGCGGAGCGATCAACCGTCGGCTGAACTCGCGGGCGGCGGCACGGACCGCGCGCTCGTCGTCCGACAACAGATCGTCGATGCCAAGCAAGTCGTCGGGCGTGACGCGTGGATCGGACATCGTGGCTCCTGTCGATGCGGTGCGCCACCATTCTCGACACAACTCGACCGGCGAAGGTGGTAGATATCGCGGGTGTCGGTTCGTCGTATCAGCAGATCCGCTACCTCGAAGGAGACATCATGAAGTACCTCCTGCTTGTCTGCACCGACGGCGAGCCGTTCGACGCCGATCCCGCCGAACTCGACCCCGAGCCCTGGATAAGCGAGGTCGAAAGCCGCGGCATTCGGCTGACCGGCGATCGGCTGCGTCCGCCGAGCGACGCCACCACCGTGCGAGTCCGCGATGGCGAGACCCTGATCACCGACGGACCCTTCGTCGAGACGAAGGAGTTCATCGGCGGGTTCGACATCCTCGACTGCGCCGACCTCGACGAGGCCATCGAGGTCGCGTCGAAGCATCCGATAGCCAAGTACGGCATGCTCGAGTTGCGGCCGTTCTGGACGTAATGACTCCCGTTGAGGAGCTCCTCGCCGAGCTTTACGCCGACGAGTGGGGGCGGATCACGGCGAGCGTGATCCGCCTCACCGGCGATTGGGATCTGGCCGAGGAATGCGCGCAAGACGCCTTCGCGAAGGCGTTGGAGCGATGGCCTGCCGACGGAATTCCGCCTCGTCCGGGTGGCTGGCTTTACACGACGGCGCGCAACCGCGCGATCGACCGGCTGCGTCGCGCCCAAAACGAGAAGACGAAGTTGGCGCAACTGGCGGCCGAGCCGCAGTCGGCGATCGCGCCTTCATTGGAGGCCGGCTCGGTGATACCCGACGACCGGCTCGAGTTGATGTTCACCTGCTGTCATCCGGCGTTGACCACAGAGGCCCAGGTCGCGCTGACGTTGCGCACGCTGGCCGGACTCGACACCGCAGAGATCGCCCGCGCGCTGCTCGTCAGTGAGAAGACGATGTCGCAGCGGCTGGTGCGAGCGAAGAACAAGGTGCGGCACGCCGGAATTCCGTTCCGGGTGCCGCCGGCGCACCTGTTGCCTGAGCGCGTTGGCGCCGTACTGGGTGTGCTGTATTTGCTGTTCAACGAAGGGTATTCAGCCACTCGCGGTGACGAGCTCACGCGAGCCGACCTCACCGGCGAAGCTGTCCGACTCACGAGATTGCTCGCTGGCTTCATGCCCGACGAACCCGAGGTCGGGGGCTTGCTCGCGCTGATGCTGCTGCACGACGCGCGATCGCTCACCCGGGTCGACGACACCGGCGGATTCGTGCCGCTCGAGTCACAGGACCGGTCACGCTGGAACCGCGCGCAAATCGAGGAGGCCGTGTCGATATTGGACGACGCGGCCCGCCGCGGGCGCGCCGGCCCGTATCAACTGCAGGCGGCAATTGCCGCGTGTCATGCCACCGCAGCGTCAACTGACGAGACCGACTGGCCGCAAATCGCCTTGCTCTACAAGGAACTTGGTCGGCTGACCGCGAGTCCGGTGGTCGAACTCAACCGCGCGGTCGCGGTCGCGATGGCGGCCGGGCCCGAGGCCGGCCTGGTGATCGTCGCCGAGCTGGAGGCGGCTGGCTCGTTGAGCGGGTATCACCTGCTCGCGGCGACCAAGGCCGATCTGCTGCGCCGGGCCGGACGGTTCCCGGAGGCAGCCGCGGCGTATCGGGCGGCGATCGACCAGGCGGGCACCGCCCCGGAGCGGCAGTACCTCGAACGCCGGCTGGCCGCCCTCCCACCCTCCGGTTGATCACGTTCGGGGCGTCTTTGGGTCCGAAGGTACGTCCACAGGGCCCTCATCGGACGTGTTCAGGCACCTAGGGCGGCGCGCCCGGCGGGCTTATGAGTTGCTGTCGACGCCGTGTTCGCGCAAAGGTCACCTCATGCTCTTGCCGTTGCCGCCCGGGTCGGGGCGCCGGTCGTGACCGACGCCGCGTCTCTTCGCGTCGCGCCACGCATGATGGGCAGCGGGCAATCGCCGCTGTTGCAGCCGCTGGCGCGTCGACCCGTGTACTCCGCGTTGATCGCACTCGGCGTTGCGCTCACAGTTTTCAGCAACGGTTACGGCTACCACCGCGACGAGCTGTACTTCCGCATGCTGAAGCCCGCCTGGGGTTATGTCGACGAGCCGCCACTGACCCCGTTTCTCGTGCGGGTGTTCACGCACCTCAGCGACCATCCGTGGGCGATCCGGATCCCGGCCACCTTGGCCGCCATGCTGTCGGCCTACCTGCTGGTGTTGGTCACCCGCGAATTCGGTGGCGGACGACGCGCCCAAGCGCTCTGCGCTTGGGCGTACTGCTTCGCGGCGATCCCGATCGTCATGGGGCATATCGCCCTGACCTCAACCATCGATTTCCCAGTGTGGCCGGCGGTCTTGCTGTTCGTCGCCCGGGCGCAGCTTCGTCGTCAGCCAGCCTGGTGGTTGGCCGCCGGCGCGGTCGTCGGCGTGAGCACGTACAACAAGCTGCTCGTCGCCGTGCTGCTGGTCGCCCTCGCGGTCGGCGTGTTACTAGTCGGTCCGCGCCGTTTGCTGTTCGCGCGTTGGGTCATCGGCGCGGCGGTCCTGGCCCTCGCGATCGGCGCGCCCAACATCATCTATCAGGCCACGAACCATTGGCCGCAGTTGTCGATGGGCCGAGCCCTCGCGAACCACAACTCGAGCGACGTCCGCGTTCAGATGTGGCCGTTTTTGCTGATCATGCTTGGCCCACCGCTGGTTCCGATCTGGATCGCCGGACTGGTGGCTCTTTTTCGCCGTCCGGAATGGCGCAGCGTGCGATTCGTCGCCGCCGCTTTTCCCGTGCTGCTCATCATCGTGTTCATCATGGGCTCGCAGTTCTATTACCCGTTCGGCCTGCTGGCGGTGCTGCTCGCGATTGGTTGCGTGCCCGCCACCGATTGGATGCGGGGCTGGCGCACCCGCCTCGTCGTCGTCCTGATCGCCGTCAACGCGGCCGTCAGCCTGGTGCTCGGACTGCCGTTAGTGCCGGTCGGCTCGCTCGGAAACACCCCGATTCCGGGGATCAACCAGGCCGCTCGCGACACCGTCGGCTGGCCGACGTACGTGCGGCAAATCGCCGACGCTTACAACGCGCTGCCCGCCAGCGACCGCGCGAACGCCGTCGTCGTCGCGAGCAACTACGGCGAGGCGGGAGCGGTCGCCCGATACGGCGGGGCACTCGGCCTGCCTTCGGTGTTCAGCGGCCAAAATCAGCTGTACCAGCAGGCCATGCCCCCGTCGTCCGCAACCGTTGTCGTTTTCGTCGGCGGCCAGCTGCGACGCGCGGAAACCTTGTTCGACTCGTGCCAGCGTGTCGGCCGCCTCGACAACGACGTCGACGTCGACAACGAGGAGCAAGGCGAACCGATCGCGATCTGTCGCAGCCCGATCGGTGGTTGGGCCGCGGTGTGGCCGAAGTTGGCCCACAAAGACTGACTTACTGATCATTCCGGCTGAATTGGTCCGATCGGACCATGTCGACATTGCGGCACCCGGTCGATGGGTCAGACGAGATGCTCACAACTTCACGCCTGTCCGTGGGCGCCGCGTTCATGGCCGTCATCGCGTTGGCGGGCCTCACCGCCGCGCACCGGTTGACCGCCCCCGCTCCCGCGACGCAGGACGTCGCAAAGGCGGAGCCGGCGACAGCCGTGGCCAGCTCCTCACTAGCTACGACCGCTGAGGCCCTCGCGTCGCCGTTGCCGTCGGCGTCGCCCGTGCTCTCGCCGTCGCCCGTGGTGTCGCCGTCGCCGTCCCAACCCGCGAACTCGCTGGGAACACCGGCGTCATCGCCCTCAGTCATCGCGCGGGCTGCCACTCCCGCCGCGACGAAGCTCCCTTCGTCGGCCGCGACGCTGATCGCGCACAGCGGGCCGCGCATCGCGAAGAACCGCCCGCCGATTGTCCAGGCCGCACCGACCAAAGCGGCCCCTACGTCTGCCGTGTCGACCAGCCAGGTGCCGCTCCTTGGGGTCTACGCCGGACCTGATAGCAAGGGCGTCGCCGGCGCCATCGCGTTCGGATCGGCCACCGGCGTTGCGCCGCAGTCGGTGCTCGACTTCTCCGCCACTGATTCGTGGGCTAACCTCACGGCGCCGTCATGGCTGATCTCCGCGCACTCCGGCCAGCATTCGCAGTTCGAACTCTCATTGCCAATGCTGCCCGACGGCAGTCAGTACACGCTGAGCGCGTGCGCGAGCGGCGCCTACGACGGTCAGTGG
>JAICYF010000276.1 GCA_025934355.1 Acidothermaceae bacterium | reverse complement strand
TCGACGAGCAGCTTGCCGTCGTCCAGGCTGGCGTTGTCAACGCCGACCTGCAGAAGGCGGCCGCAGAGCACGGGTTGATGTACGCGCCCGACCCTGCGAGCTTCGAGATCTCCACGATCGGCGGCAACATCGCTACAAACGCCGGCGGCTTGCGCTGCGTGAAGTACGGCGTCACTCGCGAAGCTGTGCTGGGGCTGGACGTCGTGCTCGCTGACGGCCAGCTCCTGAAGACCGGACGACGCACGGTCAAGGGCGTCGCGGGCTACGACCTGACCAGTCTGTTCGTCGGGTCGGAGGGCACGCTCGGCGTGGTGACGTCGGCGACCGTTCGATTGACGCCAAAGCCCACCGCGGAGCCGGTGACGGTGGTTGGCGTGTTCAGTTCGCTGCCTGCCGCGGGTCAGGCCGTCAACGAGGTCATGCGAACCGGGCTACGGCCCAGTCTGCTTGAGCTGATGGACAAGGCGACGCTCCGCGCGATTGACGACTGGAAGCACGTCGGCCTCGATCGTGACGCGGCGGCCATGTTGATCGGCCAGTTCGACGTCGACAACGCGCGCGAACTCGCGCCACGGATGGAAAAGTCGTTCGTTGACGCGGGCGCGAGCTATACGGCGGTCTCGTCGGACGCCACCGAGGCGGCGGAGTTGATCGGTCTCCGGCGGATGACGCATTGGGCGCTCGAGCGGCTTGGTCCGATCCTGACCGAGGATGTCGGAGTGCCGCGCAGTCGGTTGGCAAACATGTTGCTGCGCATCGAGGAAATCGGCCGTCAATTCGACGTGGTGATCGCGACCGTCGGCCACGCCGGCGACGGCAACCTCCACCCGAGTCTCGTCGTCGACAGCGAGCGGGCGTGGCCGGCCGCCGAGGCGATCTACCAGGCCGCGTTGCTGATGGGCGGCACGATCACCGGCGAGCACGGCATCGGTGTGTTAAAGCGCGACTGGCTGCCGGCTGAGGCTGGCGAGCTCAGCATGACCGTGCAGCGGTCGATCAAGGCGGCACTGGACCCGCTGGGAATCTTGAACCCGGGCAAAGCGCTCTAATCGGGCGCTAGCGTTCCCCCGATCGGGCTAACAACGCCCATTCGGCGGCTCAGGCTTTCCGCCTATCTGGCCGAAACACACGTTGTGACCGCTGACCCAACGACAAGTTCGGCGACCTCCGCTACAACGGGGGACGTCACGCTGCTGCGGCCGGTTGCCACCGGTCCGGCACTGCGAGAGCAATGGCAGCGCCGTTACGCCGTCGCACTGCTCGTTATCGACGCGCTCTTGTTACTCACCGCAATCACCGCCGCGGCGCTGCTCCGTTGGGGAGCCCCGGCGGCCAGCATTGCGATTCATGGCGTTGACTACTACGGGATCGCCGCGATCTTCGCGGGGTTATGGCTCGGAGTATTGGCCGGCAGCCATGCGTACGACACCAGACGACTCGGCCTGGGGTCTGAAGAGTTCAGGCGAGTGTCAGACGCAGCGATCCGGGTCACGGCGCTGGTCGCGTTCGTAACCTTCGTTGGCAAGCTGCCGCTGTCGCGAGGCTTCGTTGCGATGGCGCTACCCATGGGCTTGGCGCTCACTCTCGTTGGCCGATATGCCGCGCGTAGGGTGCTGCACCGTTTGCGACGGCGCGAACGCTGCGTGCATCGTGTCCTCGTGGTTGGCACGCCCGCAGCCGCGACGCAGTTGGCTAAAGGCCTAAGCCGCTCTCCCTTTGCCGGCTATCACGTTGCCGCGACCTGGTCTCCTTCGAGTCGAGACGTCATGCTCAGCGAGCGTGGCGGCGGGCGGCTAGCAGATGTGCTCGCCCGGACTCAAGCGGACACTGTTGCGGTCGCGTCAACCGGGTTTAGCTCCGCGGCGTTGCGCGACCTCGCCTGGCAGATTGAGGGCACTGGAGTCGACTTGCTCGTCTCTCCTGCGTTGACCGATGTCGCTGGTCCCCGTGTGTTGATTCGCCCGGTTGATGGGCTTCCACTGCTGCAAGTTGAGGAACCAACTCTTGATGGACCGAAGCGGTGGTTGAAGTCAGTCATCGACCGCACACTTGCCGCAATCCTCCTTGTCATCAGCGCGCCGCTTCTGGTCGCGGTCGCGATCGCGATCCGTGCGACGAGCCCCGGGCCGGCGTTGTTCAGGCAGCAGCGCTCGGGGAAGAACGGTGCACCATTCCGGATCTTCAAGTTCCGAACGATGCGCCCAGGTGCTGACGCGCACTTCGGCACGCTCGTCGCCGCGAACGCGGGTAATGCGGGCGGGATGTTCGTCAAGGACCAGGCAGACTCGCGCATTACCCCGCTGGGCCGCCGCCTTCGGCGCTACTCAATCGACGAGCTTCCACAACTCCTCAATGTGTTGCGCGGGGACATGTCGCTGGTCGGACCGCGTCCGCTACCGGAGTCAGTCGAGCAGGACGGCTCGGACGTCCGCCGTCGACTGCTCGTGCCACCCGGCATGACGGGCTTGTGGCAGGTCAGTGGACGATCCGATCTCTCGTGGGAGGAGTCGGTGCGGCTCGACCTGTACTACGTCGAGAACTGGTCGCCTGCGTTCGACCTGATGAT